>DASYZS010000073.1:0-15688 GCA_035945895.1 Candidatus Dormiibacterota bacterium
GATCTTCGCGTCCAGCTCCGCGCGCGAGATTTGGTACTCGGTCGACGAGCGGAATGGCTTGAACCCAAGAGCGCGATTGATTCCGAGCATCGCAGCGTTGGAGCGGGCGTTGCCGGTCACAATCCACAGCGCGTCGGGATAGAGCTCGCGGAGATGCAGAAGCATCGCAGCCTTGATCCACTTTCCGAGGCCGCGACCGCGCGCGTTGGGCATGACCGCCGTGAGCATCTGATGGATGTGTGTGCGGCGGAAGGGGGCCCACCCAACGTCGGTCATCGCCGACATCGAACCGTCTGGTTCGCGGGTGAGGATAAGCTCGCCGACCTCGCCGACGGCTGACTGCCGCTCGTACCACTCCCGCATCCGTTCGGGGGTCACGATCTCGTCACCCATGTCGAGATCCTCTGTCGGGACGCTGTTCTCCAGCAACGTGCGCTGTTCGGCGAACTCCGGCCACATGGCTTCGGGCAAGGGGCCGTGATGGACCTCCAGCCTCGTGTTGGGCGATCGCTCCTGACCCTCCCGGACCCACCGTTCGACCATGCCCCAATCGACCTGGGTGAGGTCAAGCCTGCTTTCGATCTCCGTCAGTTTCGGCGCAGCCCCGAGCCACTTCATGAATGCGTGGCCACTTTCCAACTGGGCGCTGAACCCGAGGACTGTCGCGCCGCGGGAATCCATGAGCTCCGCGATCAACGGCAGCCACAGCCTGGCGATTCCCTGTCGACGGCGATCCGGGCGCACAAAGCCGCCAGCCCAGTACAGGTGCTTACTGGTCGTGTATTCCGGGTTCGCCGGAGTGACGCTGACGCCTCGAAACAGGCTGAGCATCTCGTCGCCGCTCGCGATCACATAGCGATCTCGAAACTCGAAGGGGTCGGGCCTCTTCATGATCGTCTCTACCAGGTCATCGGGCATGACCGGATCCCCGGGGCTCGTTTCTGCGTCGTTGATCCTGCGCAGTTCGTGGAATTGGGACCACATGCTGCGGTGAGCGGTTGGTGGATCGAAACGCGCCGGCGCGAGCTCGCTGATCATTGAATTCGATAATCTCACGCATGGCCACCGCGAAGCCGTTCAAGGTCGGGGTGACGATTCATCCTCAGCAGTGCACGATCCAGGAGTTGCGCGATGCATGGCGCCGCGCCGACGAGCTGGGTGTCGACAGCATCTGGTTCTGGGACCACTTCTTTCCCCTCTACGGCAATCCGAACGGAAACCATTTCGAGTGCTGGTCGATCCTTGCCGCGGTGGCGATGGACACTCAAGCTCCGCAGATCGGACCCATGGTCACGTGCGTGGGTTATCGCAACCCAGACATGCTGGCGTCGATCGCGGCGACGGTTGATCAGCTGTCGGGTGGCCGTCTGGTCCTTGGGCTCGGCGCCGGTTGGTTCGAGCGCGACTACGACGAGTACGGCTACGAGTTCGGCGAGGCGCGCGACCGCGTGCGGCTGTTCCGGGAGGCGGTGCCGCGGATCAAGGCGCGGATCCAGAAGCTGCACCCCGGCCCGGCCGGCCGAATGCCCCTCCTGATCGCGGGCGGTGGAGAGCAGGTGATGCTGCGCCTGGTCGCCGAGCACGCGCAGATGTGGAACTCGATCGCGTCGGTCGACGACTACCGGTACAAATCGGGCCTGGTCGACGAGTACTGCCGGCGGATCGGCCGCGATCCTGGTGAGATCGAGCGCACGGCCAACGTGGGCGGGCTGACGCCGAAGGTGATCCAGGAGTGGCTGGACGCCGGGCTCCAGCACTTCATCCTCCGGCTGGCCCACCCGTTCGACACAAAGGCCCTGGAGCGGGTTCT
Organism: Candidatus Dormiibacterota bacterium; assembly: GCA_035945895.1. Lineage (GTDB taxonomy): Bacteria > Chloroflexota > Dormibacteria > Dormibacterales > Dormibacteraceae > 40CM-4-65-16. The sequence goes on from DASYZS010000073.1 coordinate 1,811, forward strand.
CCGTGAGCGGGACGCCTAGCTACAACGCGGGCGGAGCTTATTTGTGGGTGGCCCACTAACAATTTGTTAGGCGCGGCCATAGCATTCCGGCACCACACCCTCTTCGCGGCGCGAGCCTCCTACCGCTTGGTCAGGAGGCTCGTCTATTTGATGGCAGGGGAGGCCGGGCTGGCCTCCCCTGCCCGACCCCTCCCCCTCCCACCACGTGCGGTTGCCATTAACGGGTCTGGGGGACGGCCGGAATGAATCCGGCCTACAGCTCTGTTTCCTCCGCCGTTATGCCGCTTTTACGGCGCTCACCAGCTTGGTCAGTGAATCCTTCGCGTCACCGAAAAACATGAGTGTCTTTGGCCCGTACATGAGCTCGTTGTCGATCCCCGCGAACCCGGGCCGCATCGAACGCTTCATGAAGATGATGTTCTTGGCCTGGTCGGCGTTCAGGATCGGCATGCCGTAGATCGGGCTGCCCGGCGTGCTGCGAGCAGCCGGATTGACCACGTCGTTGGCGCCGACGATCAGGGCCACGTCGGCGCTCTTGAAATCGTCATTGACCTGGTCCATCTCCTTCAGCTGCTCGTATGGCACGTTGGCCTCGGCGAGAAGCACGTTCATATGACCGGGCATGCGCCCCGCGACGGGATGGATCGCGTACTCGACGTCGACGCCGCGCTTCTCGAGCACGTCTGCGAGCTCCCGAGCCGCATGCTGCGCCTGGGCGACAGCCAGACCGTAGCCCGGCACGATGATCACCCGCTGCGAGTACGCGAGGAGGGTGCCCAGGTCCTCGGCCGACGCGGAACGAACGCTGCGCGCCTGGCCACCGGCCGCCGCGGTCGCGCCCTTCTGCACCTGGCCGAAAGCGCCGAAAAGGATGTTGCCGATCGACCGGCCCATCGCGTCGCTCATCAGCTTGGTGAGCAGTGAACCCGAGGCGCCGACAAGAGTGCCGGCGACGATCAACGCGAAATTGTTCAGCGTGAAGCCGCTAGCCGCGACGGCGAGACCGGTGAACGCGTTGAGCAGCGAGATGACCACGGGCATGTCAGCGCCGCCGATCGGCAGAACGAAAGCCACGCCGAGGACCAGCGCGAGCAGCATCAGCGGGACGAACGCAATTGGGACCGGCGCGATCGCGACCACCGCGATGGCGAAACCGATGATCAAGACCGCGAGCACCAGGTTGACGATCTGCTGGCCCGGGTAGGTGATCGGCGTACCCGTCATCAGCTCCTGCAGCTTCGCGAACGCGACCATGCTGCCGGCGAACGAGATCGAGCCGATGACGATGCTCAAGACGCTAGGAAACACCTCGCTGAACGGCGCAGATGCGCCGAAATGTAGAAGCTCGGAGACCGCGACCAGCGCGGCCGCCCCACCGCCCACGCCGTTGAACAGAGCAACCATCTGCGGGACTGCGGTCATGCGGACCAAACGCGCGCCGACAACGCCGATCACCGCCCCGATGACGACCCCGATCCCAATAATCTCGACGCCCACGCGCGTGAAATGGAGAAGTGGGATCGTGGCGCCCAGGGCGATGACCATGCCCAGGGCGGCCGTGAAGTTGCCGTTGCGCGCACCGCGCGGCGAGCTGAGCTGCCTCAGGCCCAGGATGAACAAGACCGCGGCGGCAAGGTAAGCGAGAGCATTGGCGAGGTTCATTTCGGCTTAGCCGCTTGGCGGCCTTTGAACATCTCCAGCATCCGGTCGGTGACGACGAACCCGCCGACGACGTTGGTGGTCGCGAGCGTGACCGCAACGAGACCGAGCGCGATCTCGAGGGGCGAGCTCGCTCCGGCCGCGATCCAGATTGCGCCGAGAAGGATGATGCCGTGGATCGCGTTGGTGCCTGACATCAGGGGCGTATGGAGGATGGTCGGCACCTTCGAGATCACCTCGAAACCGATGAAGACGGCAAGCACGAAGTACGTGAACTCAGTCAGAAGCTCGTTGTTCATGCCGCGGAGACCATCTGCTTTGCGCGCTCGTTGACGATCTGGCCACCGTGGGTGACACAAGCGCCTTTGGTGATCTCGTCCTGGAAGTCCAGCGCGATCGCGCCGTTGTTGACGAGATGGAGCAACAGGTTGGCCACGTTGCGCGCGTAGAGCTGGCTCGTGGTCAGCGGCATCGTGGACGGGATGTTGCGCGTGCCGATGATGGTCACGCCGCCGACGTCGACGTCTCGGCCCGGTTGGGTCAGCTCGACGTTTCCGCCGGTCTCCGCGGCCAGGTCGACGATGACCGAGCCCGGCCGCATTCCCTTGACCATGTCGCCCGTGACGAGCAGCGGCGCAGGTTTTCCCGGGACGGCAGCGGTGGTGATCACCACGTCCGATTTCGCCACGTGCTCCCCGATCAGCTCGCGCTGCTTGCGGAGGAACTCTTCCGACTGCTCGCGGGCGTATCCACCCTCGCCTTCTTGTGCTTCAAGAGCGAGCTCGATGAAGGTCGCGCCGAGTGACTCGACCTCCTCCTTGACAGCGGGCCGCACATCGTAGGAGGACACCACCGCGCCCAGGCGTCGCGCGGTGGCGATCGCTTGCAGCCCCGCGACGCCTGCACCCATCACGAGGACTCGGGCCGGGGCGACTGTGCCGGCGGCGGTCATCATCATCGGAAAGAGCTTGCCGATCCGGTCGGCGGCCATCAGCACGGCTTTGTAACCCGCCGCCGACGCCTGAGACGAAAGCGCGTCCATCGACTGCGCCCGCGAGATTCGGGGAAGCAGCTCGAGACTGAACGCGGTGATGCCGTGATCGGCGAGCGACTTGACCACGTCGCCCTGGGTCGCCGGCTGTAGAAAGCTGATGAGCACCGTCCCTTTGCGAAGCACCGCGATCTCGCTCTCGCGCGGCGCCTGGACCTTCAACACGACGTCCGCGTCCCGCAGCATCAGGCCGGCCCGGCTCGCGACCTTGGCGCCGGCGGCTACGTATAGGTCGTCGGTCAGGAAGGCCGCCGCGCCCGCGCCCGACTCGACGGTCACGTCGAGTCCCGCCGCCACAAGCATCTTGACCGTGTCCGGGACGAGGGCAACCCGGCGCTCCCCCTGCTCGCTCTCCTTGGGCACGGCAACCTTCACGACTCGACGAATGTAAGGAATCGAGGCGTGAACTTGCAGGCGCGTAAAATCCATAGCTCCCTCCAGACGTGACCGAACGCATCGTCAACGACCTCACCATCCAGGCGGCTACTGTCAACGGGTCCGGCAGTCAGACGGCCAACCTCGTCCTGACCAGAGCGATCTTCCACATGGGAATCCCGGTCGCTCCCAAGAACGTGTTTCCGTCCAACATCGAGGGGCTGCCGACCTGGTACCAGCTGCGCATCACCCCCGAGGGACACATGGCCCGGTCGGACAAGGTCGACATCCTCGTGGCGTTCAACGCCGCCACCTGGCGCGACGATCTCAAGACCGTTCGCCCCGGCGGCGTCGTGATCCACGAGGACGCGTATTCGACCGCGGATGCCCGAACCGACATCACCTACTACCCCGTCCCTTTTGGCAAGCTCGCGAAGGCAAAGATCCAGAGCGACACGCTGCGCAAGCAGCTGGCCAACATGATCTACGTCGGGGTCGTCGCGGGCCTGCTGGGCATCCCTTGGGAGGCCGTCGAGCATGGCGTCAAGCGCCAGTTCCTGGCCAAGCCCAAAGCCGTGCCCGTGAACCTGGACGCAATCAAGGTTGGTTACGACTACTGGCAGGACAACTTCTCCAAGCAGGACCCGTATCGACTCGAGCCGATGACCGGCGTGGTCGAGGGCAAGGTGCTGGTCGAGGGCAACCAGGCCGCCGCGCTCGGGGCGCTGATGGGCGGCGTGACCGTCGTCGCCTGGTACCCGATCACGCCTTCGTCCTCGCTGTGCGAGTACTTGATCGCCTACGCCGACCGCTTCCGTGTGGATGAGAAATCCGGCGAGAAGCTGATCTCCGTCGTGCAGGCCGAGGACGAGCTGGCCGCGGTGGGAATGGCGATCGGCGCCGGCTGGGCAGGCGCCCGGGCCATGACCTCGACCTCCGGCCCTGGCATCTCGTTGATGGCCGAGTTCTCGGGTCTGGCCTATTACGCCGAGGTCCCGGTGGTCATCTTCGACATCCAGCGCATCGGGCCGTCGACCGGCCTCCCGACGCGCACGTCCCAGGCGGACGTCGGCTTCGTCTACACCCTTTCGCATGGCGACACCAAGCACCTCGTCCTGCTCCCCGGCACCGTCGAGGAGTGTTACGAGTTCGCACGCGACGCGTTTGACTACGCCGACCGTTTCCAGACCCCGGTCTTCGTCCTGTCTGACCTCGACCTGGGCATGAACCTGTGGATGACGCCGGAGTTCAAATACCCCGAGAGGCGATTCGACCGAGGCAAGGTCCTGTCGAAGGAAGACCTCGAGCGGCTCGCCGGTGAGTGGGCCCGCTACCGCGACGTCGACCACGACGGCGTCACCTACCGCACGCTTCCGGGCACCGATCACCCGGCCGCCGGTTACTTCACCCGCGGCTCAGGGCATGACGAGAACGCTCGCTACACCGAGGGTGCGGACGCATACACGCGCAACATGGACCGCCTTGCGCGAAAGCACGAGACCGCTCGCGACGCGATGCCGGCGCCGGTGATCGACGAGGCCGGCCGAAAGATCGGTCTCATCGCCTTCGGTTCATCGCATCCCGCGGTGGTCGAAGCGCGAGATTCAATCGACGTCGACTACCTGCGGGTGCGCGCCCTGCCGTTGTCCGACGAGGTCGTTGCGTTCGTTTCGCGCCACGAGAAGGTGTACGTTGTCGAGCAGAACCGCGACGGCCAGCTGTTCGACCTCATCCGGCTGGCGCTGCCACCCGAGCTTGTCGACCGCCTCCGCTCGATCCGCCATTACAACGGCCAGCCCATCCCGGCGGCCGCCATCAGCGACGCGTTGGAGAACAGGGAGGCCGTCCCCGCATGAGCACAACAGTCAACCGAGTCGGTCTGGCGCGCGACGCCAACCCACCCCACGAAATCTGCGATTTCGCGGGGACCCCGGGATCTTCTCTGTGAGCACAACTGTGAATCGGGTCGGCCTGGCACGCGACGCGTATAAGGGGGCCGCCACGACGCTGTGCGCAGGCTGCGGCCACAACTCGATCACCAACCACATGATCAAGGCGCTTTACGAGCTTGCCGTCGAGCCGCACATGCTCGCCAAGATGTCGGGCATCGGCTGCTCATCGAAGACGCCGGCCTACTTCGTCGAAACCGCGCACGGATTCAACGGCGTGCACGGCCGGATGCCTGCGCTCACGACCGGCGCGCATCTCGCGAACCGCCGGCTGATCATGCTCGGGGTCTCCGGTGACGGCGACACCGCATCGATCGGCCTCGGTCAGTTCATGCACATGATCCGCCGCAACGTCGACTGCACCTACATCATCGAAGACAACGGGACCTACGGCCTGACCAAAGGCCAGTTCTCGGCGACCGCGGACCTTGGCTCGGTGCAGAAGAAAGGCGCAGTCAACACGTTCCAGCCCATCGATCCATGTGCGGTCGCGCTCGCGCTTGGATGCTCGTTCGTCGCCCGGTCGTTCAGCGGCGACGGCAAGCAGGTGGTGCCTCTGATCAAGGCCGCCATCGCACACCGAGGCACGGCGATCCTCGACATCATCTCGCCCTGCGTGACGTTCAACGATCACGATGGCTCGACCAAGAGCTACAGCTGGGTGAAGGACCACGAGGAGTCGATCGCGGACGTGTCCTTCATCCCCTTCTTCGAAGAGGTGCACATCGACTACGAGCCGGGCACGGTGCGTGACGTCCAGCTGCACGACGGGTCGCACATCAGGCTCAAGAAGCTTGGCGACGACCACGACCCGACCGATCGCCAGGCGGCGATGCGCGTGCTCGAAGAGGGCCGTGCCGAGGGCCACCTCGTGACGGGGCTGCTGTACGTCGACACGCGAATGGACGACTTCGCCACCACGGAAAAGATCCCCGAGCGCCCGCTGAAGGACCTGGGCGAGGACGAGCTCCGCCTGTCGCGCGAGCAGTTCTCCCAGTTCATTTCGGAGTTCGCCTAAACGGCCAGGTCGTCCTCGCCGCTCCTCGCCTCGCCTGACGAGATCCGCAAAGGCACGCGCCTGGTCGCGCGCAAGGACCCGGCCTTTGCGCCTGTGATCAAACGGTCTGGGCCGGTGCAGCTCGACGATGCCGACCGGGACGGCTTCAGCGCGTTGGTGCAATCGATCATGTACCAGCAGCTGGCGGGCGCGGCCGCCACGGCGATCCTTGGCCGGTTCCTGAAGCTCTTCAAAGACGGCCTGAATCCGAACGCGGTGCTCGCGCTGCCGGCTGGTTCCATGCGATCGGCCGGAGTCAGCGGCCCGAAGGAGGCGGCGATCACAGATCTCGCCCGCAAGGTTGCCGACGGGACGGTCCTGCTGGACGACGTCGACTCCCTATCCGACGACGAGCTGAAGGAGCGCCTGATCAAGGTCCGAGGCATCGGGCCGTGGACCGCCGAGATGTTCCTGATCTTCCAGCTGCGACGGCTCGACATCTGGCCCGTCGACGACTACGGCGTACGCAGGGGCTGGACCATGGTCCACAGGAAGCGGCAGCTGATCCTGCCCAAGGCACTGCAGGCCGAGGGTGAGAAGTTCCGGCCCTACCGGACGATCGCGGCCCTGTACTGCTGGCGGGCGGCGGAGACCACCCTCCCGGCCTAGCGGGCGTACCTGCGGCGCAGCTTCTCGATGGCCGCGTCGGTCATGGGAGGCCAGCCATAAGCCTCGAGAAAGGTGCGTGCGAAGCCTTTGCCGTAGTTGTACTGGAGCGTCCAGACGCCGGCCGCCAGATCGTCCTCCGGGTTGCCGAGCCCGGCGCCGCCAACGTCCACCAGGCCGCTGAACCTGCCCTCGTGAACCAGAACGTTCGGCAGGCAGTAGTCGCCGTGGACGAGCACGTTGCCAGGCTTGCTTGTGCCGAAGGGACAGCCCGATGCATCGGTCGCATGGAGGCTGCGCAGAACCGCGCCGAGCTCATTCGCCACCCGCTCCGGCGGCCACCCCACCGAAGGGTGATACATGGGCACGCCCTCGAGGGCGCGCGTCACGAGCCAGTCGTCGCCCTGCTCACGGAACAAACTGACGACCTCCGCCACGGGCCATCGAGTCTGCAGCCAGTCGAGACGGTCGCGTTCCGGCTGCAGGTCACCTGCACGTTTCACGAAGACCGCGCCCCGCTCGCCGCTCATGCGCCAGACCGTCCCCGCCCAGCTCATCCAGGCGAATTCTTCGGTGATCGCGCCGCCGCCGAGCGCAGTCTCGGCGGCATCGCGCACAGCTTTCGGTAGAGGCAGTGGAGACGACTTCAACTTAAGTGATTGATTAGCATTGATCAGGGATGGTGTGGGAGTCGTGATGGCTTTGCCGACGACTGCCGAAGCATTCAAAACGGCGACCTGGCCCGAGGTCGCGCCATTCTACGAAGACCTCGCCACGCGGCCGCTGACCCGACAAAACGTCGAGGAATGGCTCGCCGACTGGTCGCGGTTCGAGTCCCTGCTGGCCGAAGCCTTCGCCCTCGCCAACTTCGCGTACAACATCGACACCGCCGACAAGGAGGCCGAGGAAGCCCACCTGCGTTTCGGAAGCGACATCGACCCGAAGGCGGATGAGCAGCGGTCGCGGCTGCAGCGCCGCCTCGTCGAGCTCGGCTACGTGCGACAGGGCCTCGAGGTCATGGTCCAGAAGTTCCGCAACCAGATCGAGCTGTTCAGCGAGGCCAACGTGCCGCTTTTCGGGGAGCTGGCGAAGGTGACCGCGGCGTGGACGAAGGTCATCGGCGCGATGACTGTCGACTGGGACGGTCAGGAAAAGACCCCGGTGCAGATGCAGCCCTACCTGGAAGACAACGACCGTGCGGTGCGGGAGCGCGCATTCCGCTCCATGTACCGGCCGTATATCGAACAACGCAAGACGCTCGCGGACTTCTTCGACCGCCTGTACGACCTTCGCCAGCAGGTTGCGAAAAACGCCGGCTTCGACAACTACCGCGACTACGTGCATCGCGAGAAGAACCGCTTCGACTACTCCCCGGAGGACTGTTTCCGGTTTCACGAGGCGGTCGAGACGGTGGTCCGGCCCGCCAGCGGACGGCTGCACGAGATTCGCCGCAAGCACCTTGGGGTCGACCGTCTGCGGCCTTGGGACATCCTGGTCGACGCCAAAGGCCGGCCGCCGCTGAGGCCATACGCCGACGTGGGCGAGCTCAGCGCCCGAGCGGGTGGAGTGTTCGCCAACGTCGATCCGGACTTCCGCGGGTATTTCGAGACCATGTCCGGTGCGGGTTTGCTTGACCTCGAAAACCGCAAGGGCAAGGCGCCCGGAGGCTATTGCGATTCCCTTCCGGTCCGCAAGCTGCCGCTCATCTTCATGAACGCGGTCGGGGTCGACGAGGATGTGCGGACCCTGCTCCACGAGTCCGGCCATTGCTTCCATGTTTTCGAAGCGGCGGAGATTCCGCTGCTGTTTCAGCGCCACCCCGGCGCTGAGATGGCGGAGGTTGCGTCGATGTCGATGGAGCTGCTGGCATCGCCGTACATCGACCAGGCGCACGGTGGGTACTACTCAGAGTCGGACGTGCCGCGCGCTCAGCGGAATCTTCTCGAGCGGGCCGTGCACTTCTTCACGCACTGCGCATCCGTGGACGCGTTCCAGCAGTGGATCTACACGCATCCAGATGGTCGCGACGCCGAGGCACGCGACAATAAGTGGCTCGAGCTGCGGCGGAGGTTCGAGGGCGATGAAATCGACTGGAGTGGGCTGGAAGATGAGCGCATCGCGCGCTGGTACTACCAGCCGCACTTCTTCGAGTACCCGTTCTATTACATCGAATACGGCATCGCGCAGCTCGGAGCGCTGCAGGTTTGGCGCAACAGCCTGCGCGACCCGAGCAACGCGGTGCGAAAGTACCGCGAGGCGCTCGCGCTTGGGGGAACGCGATCCCTGCCCGAGCTCTACCGTGCTGCCGGAGCTCGGCTGATCTTCGACGCCGACGGCATGCGCGAGCTCATCGACCTGGCCGAGGAGACACTATCGGGGCTCGACGCCTAGAGGCTCGCAATGTCCCGCAACGGCTTCCTCGGTCCAAAGCGAGGGGCGGCTATGCCCGCCTGAGTGATCAGGCGCACGACTCGCGCGCGGTGGCCGCGGTAAGGCTCGAGTATCTCGAGCATCCGCTCGTCGGTGGAGCGCGCTGTTCCGTCGAACGCATATCCGATGGAGTGCGGCAGGTGGTAGTCGCCGACTGGTACGGCGTCGGCGTCGCCAAGCGCGACCATCGCCACCTTGGCTGCCGTCCAAGGACCGACGCCGGGGAACGCGAGCAACCTCTGGTACGCCGCTTTCATGTCCATCTGCGCCGTCTCCTCCACGCGCTTGACGCTGCGAGCGGCGCGGATGATCACATCGGCGCGCCTGCGTTCGATGCCGAAGCGATGAAAACGCCAGTAAGGCGTGTGCGCAAGCACCTCGGGGGCTGGAGGTAGCTTCAGCGCGACGGGCCCCGGCGCCGATTCTCCTAGCGCGTTGACGAGGTGCTGATATGACTTACGCGCTTCTTCGGTCGTGACCTGCTGCAGGATGACTGCCGGCACGAGCGCTTCGAAGACCGCGCCGGTTCGCGGAATCCGGATGCCGCGGATCTCGCGACGCAGCTGCGCGACCAGCGCGTGATGCGAGGTGAATCCGGAATCGTCGTCCTGCTCACCGCACCAGACCGGAGCGTGCTCGACAGCCCAGCCCGCTCCAGGGCCCCAGGCCTCGATCTCGACCGAACCGTTTCGCTTGCGCAGACGGACCGCGACGGAGCCCTCGGGACTGCGGGTTGCCCGCCAGAGCGCGCCGTCACAGTGGCGCAGGGAAGGACCTGATCCAAGCGGACCCAACGTGAGCCACAGGTCGAGCGCACGCTGAGGCTCAAAGGATCCGACGACGTCGGGCGTCACCCCGCTGAGGTTACTGACTCAGCGGCACCGAAAAGGTGAATTCGCTGCCGGAGCCGACCGTGGAGTCCACCGTCAGGTCCCCGTCGTGCATGCGCGCGATCTCCCGCGAGAGCCAAAGGCCAAGACCCGTGCCCTGCACGTGCGTCGACGTCTCGATGCGACCAAACCTCGTGAACAGAGTTGCCTGGTTCTCTTCCGAGATGCCAACGCCCTGGTCGCGAACGGCGACAACGGCCCTGTCGTTTTCGCGCCGCACCGCGATGTCGATGTGGGCGCCGGCCGGCGAGTACTTCGCTGCGTTGCTCAACAGGTTACGCACGACGATCTGGAAGCGGTCGGGGTCGACGTCGGCCTCGATGTGCTCCGCCGGCAGATCGACGTTGAGATCGTGCCCCGTCAGCGTTACGCGAATGCCGTCGACGGCGCTTTCGGTCAGCTGGACGATGTCGGTCCGGTTCTTTCTCAACGCGAGGCGTCCCTCCTCGAGACGCGACGCCTCGATCATCTGGTCGATCATCCAGTTCACCTCGTCGGACTTGGAGATCAGCAGCGGCAGCACTGATTGAACCTTCGGCGCAAGCTCGCCGAGCGCACCCGCGTCGAGCATCGTGAGGTAGCCCTTGATGACCGTCATCGGGCCCCGGAGCTCGTGCGAGGCGATATTCAGGAAGTCGGTCTTGGCGCGCTCCAGTGCCGCGATCTTCGAACTGAGTGTCACGCGATCGAGGCCTGCCGCAAGACTCGTCGCGTACTGGCCGAGGCGCGACATCTCCTCGTCGCCGAAGATGGGGGTCAGCCGCTCGGACCTGATGACCATCGCGCCTCTTCCCTGCTGCAGGTCGAGGGGAACGACGATGCTCGAGCCCTGGCGTCGTGGCTGGCGGCCATCCAGGTTGGCCATGATCCTCCCGCGCTGCGCCAGCTGTCGTGCATCGGCTTTGCTCACGCCCTGGCTCGCGAGCAGCTCGCCGCCGGCGTCGACGATGAACGCCGACTCACCGCCGACCAGCCGCTCCGCCCATCCCAGCGCCTTCTCAGCAAGGGTCACGCGGTCGGGGCTGTAGAGCAGCAGGTCGTGCAGGGCATTGCGGAACTGCTCCTCGTCCTCCTGGCGCCAGATACGGCGCAGCCAGGCTGGCGGAAAGAACGCGATGTAGAGCGCGGGCACGATGGCGAGCGCCACGACGTCCAGGACCAGAGTCCCGGGATCACTCAACGAGCCCGCGACCGTTCCGAAGACAAACACCGCGAGCAGACCCGCGTAGCCGGTGCTGATGGCTCGCAACCGAGCCCGCTCGACGGCAGGCCGCCGGCGAGCAGCCAGCCAGAAAGTGACGATCGGATCGAAGATGCAGTAGGCCCAGAGTCCGATGACCGCAACCAGCACCAGCGTCTGGGCCGGGGTGTGGATGGCCTCGGGGTTTCCGGGCAGCCCGATGGCGATGGCAGTGAGCCCAGCGAGCGCGATCAGCCCGGTGATGACGTTGCGGGTGCGTGGCCTGAAGGGGACGAACGAGTCGCGGAACATCAAGAGGCCAAAGCCTGAAAGTAGAAAGAGGACCACGCTCACGTCAGTCGCCAACCGACCGGCCCCACCAGGGACGTCGAGCTCAGGCGAGACGATGATGTCGAGCGCGAGCGCCATCAGCCCCAGCGCCAGGAAAGCATGGCGGAGGTCCGGCTCGCGCGCCCAGCTCCAGACGGTTCGAAGGGCCAACGCCGCGAACGCGACCTCGATCGCGAGCGAGAGCACCAGCAGGAGGTCCGACACTTTGCCGGGGTATAGCCTATACGACGACTTTTCGAAGACAACCCGTTTACGCGGGCTGGGAGATACCCGACAAACCGGCGGCTTTAGAGCGTCGCGGCCAGCCCGATCCCGTTGGGATCCACCGCCGGCGCTGCCAGGCGGCGGATCTGGAACTGGCGCAGGCCACGGACGTCCGCCTCCACCGGCCCTGCCTGCCGGCCCTCGAGCAGGTTGATGCCCAGGTGATGGTGATAGCCATCCCAGCTGAGAAACCTCATCACGTGACCCGCCTCCGCCATCAGGTCCATCCCGAGCGACTCATAGAAAACCTGGCTGGCATCCAGGTCGCGCACGTTGAGGTGCATGTGGCCGAGCAGCGTGCCCGGCGAGAACTTCGGCCTCGGCTTGTCCGCGATGCGGAGGAGTCGCTCGAAATCGAGGTGGTCGGTGCCTATGTTCAGGTGGCCACCGGGGAACTGCCACTCGCTTCGCAGCCGGTCCGCGTAGACCTCGATGCCGTTGCCCTCGGGATCGTCGAAGTAGAGCGCCTGGCTGACGAAGTGGTCGGCCGTACCCGTGAGCGGCAGCCTCTCCTCGAGCGCCCGCTGCAGGAAGCCACCGAGCTCCCTTTCCTCGGGCAGCAGGATGGCGAAGTGATACAAGCCAGCGGTATGCGACGGCCGCTGGCGCCCGCCCGGAAGAGCGCTGACGCGCAGGATGTGCGCGCCGTCGCTGCCGAAGTCGGCATGACCCTCGCCCTCTCCGATGCGTTCCAGCCCGAACCTTTCGTAGAAGTCGACCTCACGCTCGAGGTCGAGGACTTTCAGTTCGACCGCGCCGAGCGGCCATTCGCTGCTCAAAGACCCTGACACGGACGCGAGTCATCTCCAAGGGAGAACCCGATGCGAAGGTCGACCTCCTGGCTCGTGATCGCGATGTCGACAAGCCCGGCGCGATCGTCTCGAGGCAACTGCCCGCTCAAGGTCTGCGAACGGTATTGGAGCGAGCGGCACGCATCGTGAGAGTGGTCGTAGATCTTCCTCGCGTCTGCTGGCAGGTCGGTCAGCGCGAACTGCAGCGCGCGACCTGAGGGCACATGAAACGTCAACGTGATGCCCTCGGCGATGACGTAGTTCGATGGGCTGCACAGCACGCCTACACGTCCGGACCCGGTGGCAATCGCATAGTCGGCGGAGTCCGGTATGCGACTGTGGTTCGCCTGCCAGGTGCCGATATACGCACCAAAGCCTGTGAGGCCAGATTGCTGGGGCAACCCGTCAGGGCACGAGGTGAGGTCGGTTTTGGGCGCCGGCGCGGCCGACTGATGTTGAGACAGGTCGGGCATCGTGCGACATGCGCCCGCAGACAGGCACAACACCGCGAGCATCGCCGTGAGGACTCGCATCGGTCAGCGCTTGCGCAGTGTGTACCACGCTGAGTCAAGGCCTGCAAGCGGTAGGCCACTCTGCTCGCGCAAGACGTCCCAGGAAGTTGAGAATCGCTCTCGAACTTCGTTGCGTGCAATTGCCGGTGGCCCAATTCGCGGTCTTCCGTTTCGACGGATGAAGCAAAACAGAAGCATGGTCGCTCCCGGCCCTGCAACCTGGGTCGCGCCGCGCACGTATGCGTCGCGGCTCGAGTCGGGGATGCTGTGAAAGCAGCCCAGGTCCAGGAGCAGGCGGTAACCATCGCCGATCCCCAGCTCTGTCAGGCGGGTCACATCACCGACGATGAGCCGAGGCGAGACGCCCGCGTTCTTCGTTTTCTGCTTCGCCATCGCGATGGCGCGAGGCGTGAAATCCACACCGGTCGCCTCCCAGCCGTGCTGGGCCAGGTAGATGCAGTTGGTACCCGTGCCGCATCCCAGGTCCAGCGCCTTGCCGGGCGGGTTGGCCTGAACAAACGACACAAGTTCGGGAGGCGACACGCCCGAGTCCCAGGGTTTGAACCCAAAGCGGTAGGCGAAGCGAAAGAACACGCTCATGCGTCTACGTTGGCTGGGGAGGAAGGATTCGAACCTTCAACCTTCTGATCCAGAGCAATCTGCGCTATCGTCGGCGCTCAAATTGAACTTAAGCGCCGCGTCTGACAAGTGGATTACGCATCAGCACCGCGTCTGATGCTGGCGCGCTAAAACGGCGCAAAGG
>DASYZS010000074.1:0-10875 GCA_035945895.1 Candidatus Dormiibacterota bacterium
GTCCAGCCGTTGTCCGCCGCGGTCACGATCCCGTAGACGCCCAGCATCAACGCGGCCGTGACGAGCGCCGCACCGGCCAGGTCGATCCCGTGACGCACACCAAGCCCTTCGTTCTCGCGGATCAGCCAGAGGCCGAACACGGTTGTCAGGACCCCGATCGGCAGGTTGATGAAGAAGATCCAGTGCCAGTTGGCCCACTCGGTAAGGAATCCACCCGCGAGCAGACCCATCGAGCCGCCGCCGGCGGTGACGAGCGTGAACACGCTCATGGCCCGAGCCCTCTCCGCGGCCTCGCGGAACTCCGTGACGATGATCGCGATGATCACGCCCGCGGACAGCGATGCCCCCAGCCCCTGCAGGAACCTACCCACGATCAGCTGCTCGGCACCCGTCGCTAAGCCACTTCCAACCGAGGAAACGGTGAAGAGGAATACGCCCGCGAGGAAGACCTTTCGGCGCCCGATGAGGTCGCCGAGCCGGCCCGCGACGAGCAGGAAGCTTCCGAAGGCGATGAGGTAGGCGTTGACCACCCAAGTCAGGGTGGCCTGGCTGAACCCCAGGTCACGCTGGATGTTGGGCAGCGCGACGTTCACGATTGTGGTGTCGACCAGGATCATGAGCTGGCCGAAGCACACCACCACCAGGGCCGCCCACCTTCTTAGATTCGAGTTCATGGCTACCTCCCGAACGACGAAACCGGACTAATGACGATCACTATAACAGGATCATTATTATCCGCATTCCATGGATTATCCAGAAGGTTGGGAATGTTAAAGAAGCGTGATAGAATCAACGGACGTGAAGAACGGTGAACGTCACCGCGACGGCGGCTTCGTCTCGCTGCTGACCCAGGTCCACAAGGCGCTCAACCGCCGCACAGACGAGCAGCTGCTCGGGATGCGGTTCAAGCCGTACATGACGCTCGGTTACATCCGCGACCACCCCGGCACGACCCAGCAGGAGATCGAGAGCTCCCTGTTCATGGACGCCAACAGCGTGGTCCTGCTCCTCAACGAGCTCGAGGCTGGGCACTTCTCGATCCGCCGCCGCGACCCCAACGATCGCCGCAGGCACATCGTCGAGATCACTCCGGCGGGCCGGCGCGCCCTGGAGCGGGCGGACAAGGCCCGCGAGGGCCTGGAGGATGAGGTCCTGGCGCCTCTGTCGGCGGAGGATCGGAACACCCTGCGGCGGCTCCTCGAGCGGGTGCTCGAGAGCCTGTACAGCGAAGCCCGGGCCTAAACTCCAGACGTCATGGGGGACCGGGCGCGGTACGACTCCGCGATGTTCTGGCTGGCCTTCGGCACTGCGGCCGCGGTGATCGGACTGGCTTTGATGACGATTGGCGCCACTCGATTACCTTCGGGGGCGAGCTTATTCACAAGCCCATGGTTCGACGGCGGCCTAGGGGTGCTCGTCGTGGGAGGCGTGCTCCTCCTGTGGGCGCTTGGTCTTTACCTCGTTCGGCGCCGGGTGGAGGCGCAGGCCGGTGGTAGCGCAAAAGGTAGCGACCCGATGACCGAGGCGGTCAAGGGCTACTACGCCGAACGCAAGAAGCTGATCGACCTGTGGGGCCGGCAGCAGAGGGACAAGAACCGCAGGAGTTAGTTCAGGCGCTCCAGGATCATCGCCATCCCCTGGCCGCCGCCGACGCACATCGTCTCCAGGCCGATGGTCTTGCCCTTCTCTTCCAGGCCGTTGAGCAGCGTGCACAGGATGCGCGCGCCCGTCATGCCAAACGGATGTCCGAGAGCGATCGCTCCCCCGTGTGGGTTGAGCTTGTCGCTGAAAGGGTCGACGCCGATGCCGCGCGCCGAGGGAATCACCTGGGCCGCGAAAGCCTCGTTGATTTCCACGATGTCGACGTCGTCGATCGTCATCTTGGCCCGCTTGAGCGCCTGCTTCGAGGCGTCGATGGGTCCGAGGCCCATGAACTCGGGCTCGAGAGCGGAGAGTCCGGTCGAGATCACGCGCGCGATGGGCTTGATGCCCAGCTCCTTCGCGCGCTTGTCTGACATCACGACCACCGCCGCGGCGCCATCATTCAAAGGACACGAGTTGCCGGCCGTCACCGTGCCGTTCTCCCGGAACGCGGGCTTCAGCGTGGCAAGGACCTCCATCGTCGTCCCAGGGCGCGGACCATCGTCCTTCGCAAACGTCTGGCCGTTGGGCAGCGGCACCGGGATGATCTCGCGGTCGAAGAACCCGTCGTCGCGAGCCTTCACGGCGGCCGTCTGGCTCTTGACCGCGTAGCGGTCCTGCTCTTCGCGGCTGATCTTCTCCCGCTGGGCAACGTTCTCCGCGGTCTGGCCCATCGCGATGTAGATGTCGGGGTATTCCTCGGTGTTGCCCGGCACGAGCTTGGCGTTGTACGTGTCCGGCGGATCCGGGTAGCCGCTGCCATAACGCGATACGCACTCCACGCCGACCGACAGGAAGGCATCGCCCTCACCCGCCTCGATGGCGTGCGTCGCCATCCGCGTCGTCATGAGCGATGAGGAGCAGTACCGGTTGACCGTGACGCCGGGCACGTCGAGCCGGCTGAGGATCGAGATGATCCGGCCGATGTTGTGTCCCTGCTCGCCACCGGGGAGTCCGCAGCCGCAGATGAGGTCTTCGATCTGCGTCGAATCCAGCTCGGGCACCTTGTCGAGGACCTTGTTGACGATGTGCGAAGCGAGGTCGTCCGGACGGACGTCGACGAGGGAACCCTTGCGGGCGCGGCCGATTGGAGAGCGGCCGTAAGCCACGATGACTGCTTCGGTCATGTGACGTTTATACGCTGGTCCGTAGCCATGGGTCGCTTCCACGGCCAGATTCCAGCGCAGCTCGACTGGATGAGGTCGACCTCGGCGGGTCGGGAATGGCTCGAAGCGCTACCCCGCGTGGTCGACGAGTGCGCGGAGCACTGGGGACTGGAGCTCGGCGAGCCGTTTCCGTACGCCTACACATCGCTGGCGATTCCTGCGCGCCGGGAAGACGGCTCCGAGGCCGTGATCAAGATCCGATTCCTGGACCGCGAAACCGAGCATGAGGCGCTGGCGCTGCGCCACTGGAGTGGGGACGGAGTGATCCTCCTGCTGGACGAGCATCGCGACGCGTTGCTGCTCGAGCGCTGCATCCCGGGTACGTCGTTGTCTGACGCGGGGCCGGAGGTGGCTGTCGACGTGCTCGCCGGGCTGCTGCCGCGGCTCTGGAAACCGGCCGCCTCGCCCCCGTTTCGGACTCTGACCGAGGAAGCCGCGCACTGGAAAGCCAGGCTGGTGAACAGGCCTCGCGATCCGCTGGTCGACGCCGCGCTCGACATCTTGCAAACGCTTCCCGCCACTCAGGGCGAGCAGGTGCTGCTGCACCAGGACCTGCATGGCTGGAACGTGCTCGCGGCTCAGCGCGAGCCCTGGCTGGTGATCGATCCCAAGCCGCTCATCGGTGAAAGGGAGTTTGCGCTGGCCCCGATCATCCGCTCGGAAGAGCTGGGCGAGGGGAGGCGCGCGATGCTGTATCGCCTCGACCGCCTGACTGAGCAGCTCGACCTCGACCGTGAGCGGGCGCGCCTCTGGTGCATCGCGCAGACGGTCGCGTGGACGGCAGCGGGAGACGAAAACGAAGCCGTGAACTGGCTCCTAGAGGCTTAGCGGTACCTGGCCTTGAGCACGAACAGCAAAAGGGCCGCGAAGACGACGCCGGCGATGCCGAAAGCGACGAGGGGTGGCACGCCGTTCGAAGTCAGCACGACCACGCCGAGGATCAGCCCGGGCAGGTAGGCAAAGCCGAGCAGCTCCATGAAGCGGAGGTCGAAGAACCTGTACCGGCGTCCCTCGAGGATGAGCTCGCGCGGAAGTCTCTCGTTGGGATCGAGCGGGTGGAAGATCGAATACATGCTTCGCCGCTCGAGGCTGCGGAGGTCCCGGAGCTCCAGTCGCCGGCGCATGGCTACAGGAGCAGTCTACGAGCGGACGAGCAGAGCTTCGCGAGTAAAAAGCTTCAGCGCGAGGTAGAAGCAGACGGCCCCGGTGGCGACGAGGCTGACCGAAGTGATGACCAGTGGCAGCCAGGCGATCGTGCCGTGAACGATGGCGTCGCGCAGCACGAGCACCGCGTTGAGGATCGGTATCAGGTAGTAGGCCAGGCTGGGATTGAAGTCCGGGACGAACAGCACGATCGAGGCGGGGAAGATCGCGATGAAGTAGAGCGGCGTGGCGTATGCCTGGCCCTGGCGGAAGCTGCGGGCCAGCGTGCCGAGGGTGATCGTCAGCGACGCGAATGCGGCCGCGAGCAGCACTGCCAGCCATGCCATCACCGCCGCGGCGAGCGGGCTGAGGGTGATGTGTCCGATCCCGGATCCGCCGCCGAACGTGACCTGGCTCAACGCCACCAGCATCGAGACGATCGCCACAAGCGCGGCCGCGAGGCTGGTGACGGTCACCGCCAGGATCTTGCCGATCAGCACCTGGGTGCGCGGAGCGGGCGTCAGCAGAAGGCTCTCCAGGGTCTTTCGCTCGCGCTCGCCGGCGGACGTGTCCAGCGCCGCGGACAGGCCTCCGGTCAGCGACATGGTGATGAGGATGTAGGGCAGAAAGAAGCTGAGGAACGAGTTCTGCGCCGCTTGCGTCGGCGAGCTGAGCGGACGGACCGTAACCGGCAGCGGCTGGAGGATCGATGGATCGATCCCGCGCTGCTGCAGCGCAGCGACAACTTTTGCTCCGTCGTACCTGGTCAGGATCTCCTGCAGCCTGACGTCGGCGATCTGGGCGCTCTGGCGCGTGGGGTCGTAGTACTCGGTCACACCGGCCTCCGTGAACTCGAGACCGATGTCGACCTGCTGCTTGGCGGCGGCGGCCGGATCGTCTACCTGGACCAACTTCATTTCGGTCGCGGTGAAAAGGACGTCGAGACCGGACGGTATCTGGCCCGAATAGCCGACGGTGTACGTGGCCGTTGCGGTTTTCGTGGAGACCTGCGAGATGACGTAGAGCACCACGGGAGTTGCGAACGCCGCCAGGGCGATGGCGAACAGCGTGCGGCGATCGCGCAGGATCTCCGTCATCTCTTTGCGAAACACGACGCCGATGTCTTTCATCTCGCGGCGTCGACCAGCGACATGAACGAGTCCTCGAGGTTTGGGTAGTTGCCGCGAACCTCCGCCGTCGTGCCGCCGGCCACGACGCGACCCTGGTGGATGATCGTGACGCGGTCGCACAGCCGCTCGGCGTCGTGCAGGACGTGGGTCGAGAAGATCACGCACTTGTCGCGGTCTTTCGACTCGACCATGAACTCGCGGATCTCGCGCGACGCGAGCACGTCGAGGTTCGAGGTCGGTTCGTCGAACATGAGGACCGGCGGGTCGTGGACGATCGCACGCCCGATGGCGACCTTTTGCTTCTGCCCCGACGACAGCGACTCGGCGCGCTGGTTGGCGAACGAGACCATGTCCAATCGTTCGACGACGGCGCTGACTCGCCGATCGAGCTCCCCGTCGAGAACCCCGCTCAGCTCCGCGAAGTACGCGATGTTCTCGCGTGCGGTCAGGCGCGGGTAGATCCCGATCTCGG
The DNA here is from genome assembly GCA_035945895.1 of Candidatus Dormiibacterota bacterium. Taxonomy (GTDB): domain Bacteria; phylum Chloroflexota; class Dormibacteria; order Dormibacterales; family Dormibacteraceae; genus 40CM-4-65-16. The sequence continues at coordinate 5,553 of DASYZS010000074.1, forward strand.
CGGTCACGACCCCGACGCGCCGGCGTACCTCCTCGGCAGCGGTGCGCACATCGAAGCCGAGCACCGCGACCGACCCGGCGTCGGGCGCGAGGAGGGTGCAGATGACTCGCAGCGTCGTCGTCTTGCCCGCACCGTTGGGTCCAAGCAGGCCGAAGATCTCACCCGAGCGTGCGTCGAACGAGATGCCGCGCAGCACCTTGTTCGGCCCCAGCTGCTTTTCCAGGCGGTCAACCTTGACCGCCGTTTCGGTCACTTCTTGCGGGTGACTTTCCTGGCGGCCGTGGAGCGAGGCTTGGCTGGCGGTGCTTTCTTCGCGGCAGGCTTCCTGGCCGCGGGCGTCTTCTTGGCAGGGGTTGCCGCTTTCTTGACCCGGGCGCGTTTTGGCTTCGCGGCCGCCACCTCGACCTCTTCCACCGGCTCCTCGACCTTCGCGGGCTCAGGCTCGGCGGCAGTGGCGACGCCCATGGTGCTGGACAGTGTGCGGTGGCACGTTTCGCACGTGACGATCGTGCGCACAAGGGTGCCGAGGTGATGGGCTTCGGTCCGGAGGTTGCGCGGTCGCTGGCAGAACGTGCAGTAACCGACCTCGGTCGTGACGTCGACGTGGCCTGGTCTTCGATTCATCGGCCTAACAACTTACGGTAAACTCAGCCGCGAGCTCGCCTTTAAGTCCTGGCCTGAGAGCCTGGGAAGGAGATTTTTTCATGGCTGTCTCGTCGCGGCTGCGGCACATCATCGAGAGCCAGCAGTTTTCGCGTGCATACCTCGAGGACCTGTTCGCGCGCGCCGACGAGATCAAGCGCGAGCCTCATCACTTCATCGGCCGGCTCGCGGGCCAGGTCATGGCTGCCCTGTTCTACGAGCCGTCGACCCGCACCCGCCTCTCCTTCGAAGCGGCCATGCTGCGGCTGGGCGGCCAGACGATGGGCACCGACAATGCGCGTGAGTTCTCTTCAGCCGCGAAAGGCGAGACACTCGAGGACACGATTCGCATCGTCAGCGGCTACGCCGACGTGATCGTGCTGCGCCACAGCGAGGAGGGCGCCGCCAAGCGCGCCGCTGCAGTCAGTGATGTTCCGATCATCAACGCGGGTGATGGACCTGGCCAGCACCCGACGCAAGCGCTCCTCGACCTGTACACGATCCGTGCCGAGCTGTCGCGCGTCGACGGAGTTGGCGTCGCCATGGTGGGAGATCTGGCGAACGGGCGGACGGTGCGCTCGCTCGCCTACCTGCTCAGCAAATTCAAGGACGTGAGGCTGTGGTTCGTCGCGCCGCCCCAGGTGGCGATGCGCGACGACCTCAAAGCACACCTCGATGAGCACCACGTGCAGTGGGTCGAAACTCAGGACCTCGATGCCGTCCTGCCGGAGGTCGACGTCGTGTACATGACGCGAATCCAGAAGGAGCGCTTCACGGATCTGGAGGCCTACGAGAAGGTCAGGGGTGTCTACAAGATGGACAGGAAGGCGGTGGCCCGCATGCGCAAGTACGCGATCCTCATGCACCCCCTGCCGCGGGTCGACGAGATCTCGCCCGAGGTGGACGACGACCCCAAGTCGGCCTACTTCCGCCAGGCGCGAAACGGGCTCCACGTCCGCATGGCGCTGCTGGACCGGCTCTTGTCATGAGCATCACGCTGAAGGGCACAGTCATGGACGCGGAACAGGTGCGTCGCTCTCTGACGCGTATCGCGAAGGAGATCGTCGAGCGCAATCGCAGCGCGGAGGACCTGGTGATCGTCGGCATCGTGAGGAAAGGCGACGTCATCGCCCAACGCATGGCGCGGATGGTGAGCGCGCTCGCGCAGCGAGAGGTCCCATTCGGCCGGCTCGACGTGACGCTGCACCGCGACGACCTCCGCCTTCGACCGCCGGACGGCCACCAGCCCGCTACCGATCTGCCCGAAATCGACGGCAAGGTGGTCGTGCTGGTGGACGACGTGATCCACCACGGACGCACGGCTCGTGCCGCAATGGACGCCTTGATGGATTTCGGCCGGCCGCAGGCCATCCAGCTGGCGGTGCTGGTCGACCGCGGCCACCGCGAGCTGCCCATCCGTCCCGACTACGTGGGCAAGAACGTACCCACCTCTAAAAGAGAACGGATCGAAGTCCTCGTCGAGGAGGAAGACGGGATCGACCAGGCGGTGATCGTTGCCGGGTAAGTCCTCCAGGCGATTCGCGGCGCTGGTGCTGGAGGACGGACGCGCTTTCGTCGGCGCGGCGCTGGGCGCCGACGTGGTCGGCGAGGGCGAGGTCGTCTTCAACACCGCGATGACCGGCTACCAGGAAGTCCTCACCGACCCCTCGTACGCGGGGCAGATGGTGTGCATGACGTACCCGCTGCAGGGGAACTACGGCGTCCGGCAGGCCGATGCCGAGTCCGCTCGGCCATGGGCGCGCGCCGTCGCCGTGCGGTGGGCGTGCCCCGAGCCGAGTCATCACTCGAGCGAGGGTTCGCTCGACGAATACCTGAAGCGATGGAACGTCCCCGCGATTACTGAGATCGACACGCGGGCCCTGACCCGCCACATCCGCACCAACGGCGCTCTTCGCGCGGTGATGGTGCATGAGGACGAAGCGCCAGGCGAAGGTCGCCTCGGGGAGCTGGCAGCCGCAGCTCGGCGGGTCACGCCTCTCGCCGGCCAGGACCTGGTCGCCCAGACCTCACGCACCCGACGTGAGGAGTGGCTGGAGCCTTTGCCTCATGAGCTGCGGACGCGAAGCCACAGCGAGGGTGAAGGGCTGCTCATCGCCGTGGTCGACTACGGCGTCAAGTCCAACATCCTCCGCTCGCTGCGCGAGCGCGGATGCAGGGTGGTCGTGCTTCCCCACACCGCAACGTGGGCGGAGGTGCAAGCCCTCGGCGCCGACGGCCTCGTCCTGTCCAACGGACCGGGCGACCCCGCCGTCCTCCACGGACCGGTGGAGCTCGCCCGCCAGGCGCTGGGCCAGATCCCGCTGTTCGGCATCTGCCTCGGCCACCAGATCCTGGGCCGCGCCGCCGGGGCCACGACCTCGCGTCTGCCGTACGGCCACCATGGCGCCAACCATCCCGTCAAGGACCTCGACACCGGTCGGGTGCACATCACGAGCCAGAACCACGAGTTCCAGGTCGACGCCGCCTCGATCCCGCGTGGCGATTTCTACGTTTCCCAGCGCAACCTCAACGACCTTTCGGTCGAAGGCCTGGGCCACCGCACACTTCCCGCTTTCAGCGTGCAGTACCACCCCGAGGGCTGCCCGGGCCCCCAGGACAACCAGCATCTGTACGACCGGTTCATCGACATGGTGCGCAGCCGGACGCCGGTCGCAAAAGCCATTGTGGGGGCGAGGGAGGAGGAGCCGAAGCCGCGCAAGGTCCTGATCCTCGGCTCGGGCCCGATCGTGATCGGCCAGGCCGCCGAGTTCGACTACGCCGGCACGCAGGCGTGCAAGGCGCTGCGCGAAGAAGGCATCACGACCGTGCTGGTCAACTCCAACCCGGCAACGATCATGACCGACGAAGAGGTTGCCGACCGCGTCTACCTCGAGCCGCTCACGGTCGAGGCGGTGGAGCGGATCATCGAGCGCGAAAAACCGGACGCGCTGCTGCCCACGCTGGGTGGACAGACGGGCCTCAACCTGGCCACGGACCTCGCCAACGCAGGCGTGCTCGAGAGACACCACGTCCGCCTGCTGGGAGCCACCATCGACACGATCCGCAAAGCCGAGGACCGCCAGGCCTTCAAGCAGATGCTCGAAGAGATCAGCGAGCCGGTGCCCATCTCACGCGTGTGCGAATCGCTCGAGGAGGTCAAGGAGTTCGCGAGCCTGAACGGACTTCCGCTCGTGATTCGACCCGCATACACGCTGGGTGGGACCGGCGGCGGATTTGTCACGACCGACGCCGACCTCGAGCGCGTCGCCCTTGGCGGCCTCGCCGCCTCGCCCATCCACCAGGTGCTGATCGAGCGCTCACTGTGGGGCTGGAAGGAGATCGAGTACGAGGTGATGCGCGACGCCGCGGACACGTGCATCACGGTCTGCAACATGGAGAACCTGGACCCGATGGGTGTGCATACCGGGGACTCCATCGTGGTCGCGCCGGCGCAGACGCTCTCCGACCGGGATCACCAGATGCTTCGCTCGTCGGCCATTCGCATCATTCGCGCACTGGGCATCGAAGGCGGCTGCAACGTCCAGTTCGCGCTGGATCCGAAGAGCTCCGAGTACTACGTCATCGAGGTCAATCCGCGCGTCAGCCGATCCTCCGCGCTCGCCTCCAAAGCGACCGGCTACCCGATCGCGCGCGTCGCGGCGAAGGTCGCGGTCGGCCGCCGTCTCGAGGAGATCCCCAACGAGATCACCGGCCGCACTTTCGCGGCCTTCGAGCCGGCGATCGACTACTGCGTGGTCAAAATTCCGCGCTGGCCGTTCGACAAGTTCCCGGCGGGCGACCGCCACCTCGGCACCCAGATGGCCTCCACGGGCGAGGTCATGGCGCTCGAGCGGACCTTCGAGGCCGCGCTCGTGAAGGCGCTGCGCTCGCTCGAGCAAAAGCAGCCCAGCGCATCCGAGCTCGGCGCCGACACGATCGAGCAGCCCAACGACCGCCGGCTCTTCGCTCTTCTCGCCGCGCTGCGCGGCGGCGCCGACCCCGTATCGCTGGCGGAGCGTAGCGGCATCGACCGCTGGTTCATTGACCGACTCGCCAACATCACTCGCCTCGAGACCGAGGGCGATGTGCGTGAGCTGCGACGCGCAGGTTTCTCGGACACGATGATCGCAGCGCTGCGCGGCGAGCCCGTCGAGCCCGCGCTGCCGGCCTACAAGCTGGTCGACACGTGCGCGGCCGAGTTCGAGGCTGCGACTCCTTACTACTACTCCTGCTGGGAAGAGGAGTCGGAGGCGCGTCCGGTCGCCGGCCGCACCGCCGAGGTGATCGGATCGGGACCGATCCGCATCGGCCAGGGGATCGAGTTCGATTACTGCTCGGTCCACGCCGCCTGGGCGCTGCGGGACGCGGGCGTCCGCGCGGTGATGGTCAACTCCAACCCCGAGACCGTGTCGACGGACTTCGACACGTCTGACCGTCTCTACTTCGAACCCCTCGACCTCGAAGGCGCGCTGCACGTCGCCCGCACGGAAAACGCTTCAGGCGCGCTGGTGCAGTTTGGCGGCCAGACCGCGATCAACCTCGCCGAGCCGCTGGACCGGAGCGGCGTCCCGATCCTCGGCTCGAGCGTGGAGGCCATCGACCTCGCCGAGGACCGGCGCGCCTTCGCCGCCTCGCTCGAGGCCATCGGCATCCCCCAGCCGCTGGGCGGAACGACGACGAC
>DASYZS010000075.1:0-7775 GCA_035945895.1 Candidatus Dormiibacterota bacterium
AGGCGCACGACTTCGGCCCACTCGGTCATCAACCGGCGCTCGGCCTGCGCGGTGTGCTCGTGGAAGCTCGGCATCTCCGACCACACGAGGAAGCCGAGGCGGTCGGCCCAGTACAGCCATCGTGGATCCTCCACCTTCTGATGCTTGCGCGCGCCGTTGAAGCCGAAGGCCCGGGCGAGCTCGATGTCATGGCGCAGCGCTTCGTCTGCAGGGGCGGTGAGAAGTCCGTCCGGCCAGTACCCCTGGTCGAGCACCAACCGTTGGACGAACGGCTCCCCGTTCAACCACACTCTTCCGTCCTTCGTCTCGAGCTTGCGCAGCCCGAAGTAGCTCTCGACCCGATCGGCGCCGAGCGTCAACTCCAGGTCATAAAGAGCGGGATGGTCTGGGTGCCACGGCTCTCGATGCTCGAGCTCGATTCGACCGCGTCCCGCTCCCACGACCTGGCCGTCGAGCTTGACGGTGACGTCGGCGTCGGAGTCGACCTCGAGCAGTCCCGTCTCGAAGTCGGAGCGAATGTGCAGCGCTCCGACATGACGTGCAGGCAGTGGCTCGAGCCAGACCGTTTGCCATATGCCTGTGGTGGGCGTGTAGAAGATCCCCTCGGGCGTCTGCTTCCAGTGCTGCTTGCCGCGCGGCACCGTCCTGTCCCCAAGCCTGTCCTCGGCGCGAACCACGACAACGTTGTCCGAGCGGCGCGCGAAGGCGCTGATGTCGGCGCTGAACGGCGTGTGGCCGCCCTCGTGACGGGCGACCTCGACATCGTTGACCCAGACGGTGGCGCGGTAGTCGACGGCGCCGAAGTTCAGGTGCAGACGCTCGGCCGTCGGAGCGTCGAAAGCGCGCCGATACCAAACGATGTCGCCAGGCGGTGCGCCGATCCCGGACAGCTTCGACTCAGGGCAGAACGGAACCAGGATCGTGCGGTCGTAGTGCGGGGTGCGGCCCGAGGCAAACTCCCACTCGCCGTTGAGGTTGACCCATTCGGAGCGCCGGAAGGCCGGCCTCGGGTACTCGGGACGGGGTACCAAGCGGCCGCCTCCTTTGCATGTCCTTCGCCTCGCCGCGGACGAAGGCGAACGTTCGCTTTGCTCCCGCGCATAATACCCGGAGCGTGAGGGAAGGCAAGGCCCGACGTGTGTCCGTCAAGGACGTGGCGGCGCGCTCGGGCGTGAGCTTTCAGACCACCAGCAAGGTGCTGAACGGCGGTGGCACGGTGTCCGAGCTGACCCGGGCGCGCATCCTGCAGGCGGCCAGCGACCTCGGCTACGTGCCCAACCTGCAGGCCCGCAGCCTGGTGATGCAGCAGACGAAGACGGTGGGCGTGATCACCGGCGATTTCAGCGAACCGGGCCTGAGCCGCTACCTCGCCGGCGCCGAACAGGAGGCACGGCGCCAGGGCTACGGATTGATGCTCGCCAGCGTCGAGGCGGAGGGGTCGGGGACCGAGTACGCCCTGCCGGCGATGATGGAGCGCCGCGTCGACGGCATCCTCCTGGCGGCGCCGCAGATGGAGGACAACGACGCGATCTCGCACGTGCTCGACCGCACAGTGCCGGTCGTCAGCCTGAACCACCTCCGGGGCGACGCTGTGACCACGGTGACGGCGGATGACGAGCAAGCCGGGTACCTGGCGACGCAGCACCTTCTAGCGCGGGGCCACCGGGTGATCGGAACCCTCACCGGGGTGCGCGGAGCCCGCTTGACGCAGAGCCGAGCGCGCGGCTACCGCAAAGCGCTTGACGGCGCCGGCGTCGAAAGCGCCAACGACCTCGTCGAGGAGGCCGGCGAAGATGTGGCAGGCGGCCTTGCCGCGCTGCCCCGCCTGGTCAATAGGCGGCCGGACGTGACCGCCATCTTCTGCCAGCACGACCTTTTGGCCGTCGGCGCGATGGCGGCGCTGGCCTCGCTCGGCCGGCGGGTGCCGCACGACTGCGCTGTGGTCGGATGCGATGGCCTCGACAGCGCCGCGTACACCACCCCGCCGCTGACGACCGTGCGCGTGCCTTTTTACGAGATCGGGGCTGAGGCGATGCGCCTGCTGCTGAGGATGGTCGGCGACGGGGCCGTCACGCCTCGCGACGAGCACCTTCCGGTGCACCTCATCGTTCGAGCCTCAAGCGGAGCCGCCTAGAAACCGGCGGGTGAGCTCGAGGCCGCGCGCGTCGAGCGCGGCCAGGCGGTCGCTCGACCAGCGAAGACCGCCATACGCTTGCAGATGCGTGGCCCACTCCTCGCGCCGCTTGATCTCCGGCCGAACGACGAGGCAGTCGGGATCGTTCAGCCACAGCCGGCCGTTCATCCACGCACGCAGGTTCGTGATCCGCACCGTGTTCTCCAGGTTGAGCTGCGGATCGGCGATCTCGGGCAGCACGTCTGGGCCGATGCGCATCACGTCGCACAGCCCGATCGAGGGCAGCAGCGGCGCGCCCCCGACCAGCAGGATGGCCTCGGGGCCGACCGCATCGCGGATCAGCTGCATGCCCTGGCGGTAGAGGTCGAGACCGGGAATCGCCGCCGCGTACAGGAAATCCAGCTTGAACAAGCTGTAACCCCAGCCCACGAAGGTGCGGAAGACGGTGCTGACGTAGTCGGCGGCGCCGGCGTTCGCGATGTCGAGGATGCGCATCACGTGGCCCCAATGCTGGCCCGCGTCGAGGTCGGGCACGAGCCAGTCGGGGTGTCGTTTAGCCAGCGAGCTGCTCGGGCTGACCATGAACGGCGGGACCCAGATCCCGGCCTGCATGCCGCGTTCGCAAACCGCTTGGGCGAGGCTTTCCAGCGAGCCGAACCCCGGCCTGACCTCGAGCCAGTCCCCGATCTCGGTCTCGTAGCCGTCGTCCAACTGGACGATTTCCACCGGCAGCTCGAGCCGCCGCGCCGCCTCGACGTTCTCGAGCACCTCCCGCTCGGTGACGTGTTTGAAGTAGTACGACCAGCTCGACCAGCCCGGGGGGACCGAACGGACGCGCGCGATGCCGAGCCGGTCGCCGACCGCCTCGAGAGCACCCTCGAGGGTGTCTGCGGAGGCCTGCTCTACCGCTCCGTCGGCGGAGAGCTCCCACCGGTCGTGTCGCCGCCGCAGACGCAGCGTCGGCACCTCGGTGGCGGGATGTGGAGCGAACCACGCGCGGGCCGGCTCACCGGGAGCCGCCGCCGCGAGCAGGCCTTCGGCCTGGATCATGCCCTCGGGCACCGGCTTGCCGGGACGGAACAGCACCGTCTGCTCGCGTGCATCCATCGCGGGCACGGTCGTGTCGCCGGGCGTGTAGAGCGCGACCTTGCTCCAGGTCTGCCAACCCTCGGCGTAGACATGGCCCGCAAAAGGCAGGTCGGCGACGACGCGAAACTTCATGCGGTCAATTCGAGTTAAGAGGGGTCAACTGCGAATTTGATTCCTTCATCATTCTCGGCCGTGCACGCGCTTCGTTTACTTCAGGTCGGTCTCGGTCCGCACGGCAGAAACTGGGCCAGGCAGGTCCTCCCGCAGATCCCCGAGGTCGAGGTCGTGGGCTACGTCGACAAGGACCCCAACGCCCTCGACGCGCTGCGGACCGAAGCCGGGGTGCCGGCCGACCGCTGCTTCGAGTCCATAAAAGAGGCGGTCGCCGCGACGCAGCCCGAGGCGGCGCTGAACACGACCGCGCTGCCCGGCCACGTGCCGGTGACAAGGGCCCTGCTCGAGGAAGGGCTGCATGTGCTGGTCGAGAAACCGTTCGCGCCGAGCCTGGCCGAAGCCCAATCGCTCGTCGATGAGGCGCGGGTGCGCGACCTGGTCCTCATGGTGAGCCAGAACTACCGCTTCTTCCCCGCCCCGCGCACGATCGCCGCGATGGTGCACGAATCCGCGCTGGGCAAGCTCTACGAGGTTTCCATCGACTTCCGCCGCTACTCGATCGCCGGACCGAACGGACGCGGCCGGCACCATCTCGAAGAGCAGCCGCTGCTGGTGGACATGTCGATCCACCACTTCGATCTCCTGCGCCTGATCCTCAGCCGCGAGCCCCAGCGTGTCTACTGCGAGGCCTGGAACCCCGAGTGGACATCGTTCGTCGGGCCGTCGGTCGCAGTCGCGTCGATCGTGTTCGAAGGCGGCGTCGTGGTCAGCTACCGCGGCAGCTGGATCAGCGCTGCGCCCGTCACCCCATGGGCAGGCGAGTGGAAGATGGAGTTCGAGAACGGCGAGGTGACCTGGACCAGCGCCGCGGACAGCGACATCACCCAGGACCGGGTCATCGTCCGGCCGCGCGACGGCGAGGAGCGCCTGATCTCGCTCACGCCGGCGCCGCGAACGGGAGGTTCCGCAACCATCACGGAGTTCGTCACCGCGGTCCAGACCGGGCGCGAGCCCGAGACCTCGGGCCGGCACAACCTGGGAACCATCGCGTTGATGGAGGCCGCTGTCGAATCGGCCGGCTCGCGCCAGCCCGTGACGATTCAGCGCACCTGGGAAACTGTCACGATCTGACTTCGTGGCTCGCGGTACTCGCGTAACGGTCTGGAACGAAAACGTTCACGAGCAGCACAAGGAATCTGTCAAGAAGGTCTACCCGCAGGGCATGCACACGCCCATCGCCGAAGGCATCGAGCGCGAGCTGCGCGATGCTCAGGTCAGAATCGCCACGCTCGACGAACCCGAGCACGGGCTGACGCAAGAGGTTCTCGCCGAAACTGACGTCCTCACGTGGTGGGGACACGCCGCGCACGACCGCGTGGACGACACCGTGGTCGAGCGGGTGCACAGGCGGGTGCTCGAAGGCATGGGCCTCGTCGTCCTGCACTCTGGGCACATGTCCAAGATCTTCATTCGGCTGATGGGAACGAGCTGCGTCCTGCGCTGGCGCGAGATGGGAGAGCGAGAGCTGATCTGGACCGTGAGCCCCACGCACCCGATCGCCCGCGGAGTTCCCCAGCCGATCGTGATCCCGCACCAGGAGATGTACGGCGAGTTCTTCGACATACCTGCACCCGACGAACTCGTGTTCATAAGCTCGTTCGAGGGCGGTGAGGTGTTTCGAGGCGGGTGCTGCTTCCAACGCGGCCTGGGTCGAATCTTCTACTTCAGCCCGGGGCACGAGGACTACCCGGTGTACTTCCAGCCGGAGATCCAGCGCGTGATCGCGAACGCCGTCGCGTGGTGTGCGGGCGGCGCCGAGGCGAACGACGTGCCCTCCGGCCGGAGCGGCGAGTCGCCGCTCAGCTGGTTTTCGTAGCCGGCCGGCTGCTTCCGTTCGCGAGCGAATAGGCGAGCGTCATTCCGACGCCGACGAGGGCGAGCACAAGTGGCACCCAGCGCACACCAAAACCAGCAACGACCACTCCGATGGCGCCTGGGCCGAGCGTGCCGCCGATCGATGCAGCTGGATATAGCCACGACGTAGCGCGAGAGTCACCAGGATGGAGCCGCGCCAGCCACACGATCGTCGTCGGAAAGATCGGCGCCAGGAAAAGACCCGCAGTCACATACGCGACCGGCGCGATCGCTCCAATCGACGCACAGGCCAGAGCCACGGTGGCCACCACCGATCCTGTGAGCACGATCGCCGGCTCGGAAATCTTCGCTGGGACGACGGACATCAGCACGCGTCCGGTGAAGAGCGCAAGCCAGAAGCCAGATGTCGCGGACGCTGCCTGCGTCGAGACAAGGCCCACGGATTCCAGGTGCGAGGTCATCCAACCGCCGACGCCGTTTTCGAGGCCGACGTAAAAGACGATTGCAAGGACGAAAATCAGCACGAGCGAACCGGGCCGACTCGCGACGCCGACTGCGACAGGCAGGCGGCCCGTGATGCCCGAGGTGACCGGAACAATTGCCACCGCGACTGCAGCGGCGCCAAGAAACAAAAACGAAAAGTGCTGCGTTGCGAACATCGCCACCAGGACAGGGCTGACGACCTCGCCGGCTGAATACGCGCTGTTGAGGCCGTTCAGAAGTGCGCCTCGACGCGGACCCTCGCTGTAGGCGACAGCCTGATTGAGAGCAAGCACGAGGGCGCCGAACCCAAGGCCGATGATCGCGATGCCGGCCATGAACACGAGCCAGCTCGGCACCGCGGCCGCGACCGCGCAGCCGACCGCGACCAGCCCAGTCCCGATCATGACGGTCAATCGCGCGGGCAGCTTCTCCATCGTGCGCATCGCGATGAGCACGCCCACGAGCGAGGCGCCGAAATGGACGCTGATCGTTGCGCCGGCGATGGGAAGGCTCACGCCGAAGCGATGCGTTAGGTGCTCGAGAAGTGGCCCGTACGAGGACACGACCAGCCCCATGAGGAGATAGGTCGCGCCGATCGCTGCGATCGCGGGACGAGAGAGGACGACTCGGTCGGGGCGCATACTGGCTTCGATCAACGATCAGAAGCGTGACGAAAAAGTCGGCAGCTACGCCGGGTGGGGTTCGGGCGACGACATAAAGGCGCCGGCCGGTTCGGCAGAACGCCACGGGCCCGCGCTCGCACCCTTCTTGCGATATCGCTCGACCGACCGCGCGTGGAGACTCTCCTTCGGATGCCTCTGGCTTCCGGTAATCGTCGTGCTGGTCACCGTCGAGGGATGGATGGGGATTCCGCAGGGTGTCCAGTGGATATCGCTGGGAGTGGTTTTCGTCGTGTTCATGGCTGTGGCGTTCCTGCCTGTAGAGCTGAAGCGCTAGCGGTCCATCGAAGCCCGGTAGTACGGGGAGGGGATCGGGCCATCGAGCAGCGGGTCGCTGGTTTCCCTCATCCACGCCCACAGCCGGTCGGACAGCTCGTGTTCTTCTTCTGACGCGGCCGCGAGGTTGTTCTGCTCGAGCGGGTCGTGCTCCAGGTCGTACAACTCGACGAGGTTGGGTCTGTCCTTCGAGTAGCGAGTCGGATCGGAGCGGAAGATGGGTCCCGCCTGGATGTCTGCGGGGACCTCGACCGCGAACGCTGACTCGAAGTTTCGGATGAATTTGCGCCGCTCCGTGCGGATGCAGCGCATCGGGTCGTAGTAGCTGTGGAACGTCTTTTCGGCGAAGATCGCGTCACGGCCCCGGTCCAGCGACTGGCCCTGCACGCCTTCCGGGACCGGCACGCCGGCAGCCTGGAGCACCGTGGGCAGCACGTCGATGTTGCTCACCATCTGCGTCGCGACCTCACCCCCACTGATTCCGCCCGCGGGCCAGCGCGCGATGAGCGCCACCTCGATGCCCGGGTCGTAGAGAGTGCACTTGGCGCGCGGCATCGCCAGGCCGTGGTCGGTGGTGAACACCACAAAGGCATCGGCGGCGCGGCCCGAATGGTTCAGGGCGTCGAGCAACCGACCCGCCGCGGCGTCCATCGACGTGATGGTCTGCTCCACCGCGGTCATCTCTTCGATCGACGCGGGAATCTTGGGCAGGTAGCCCGGCACCTCGAGGCCGGGTGGAGGCTTGCCCGCGGGCGGGTAGGGCCGGTGAGTCTCCTCGAAGTTGACCTCGAGATAAAGCCGCTTGTCGGTTTTCAAGATGCCGGCGAGATCATCGATGGGATGCATCGATGTGAATCCCAGGTGCTCGGGATGAGGAGTCACGTGCTGACCGATGAAGAGGTGGGACTCGAACCCGGCGCCGGCAAAGATCGCCGCCGCGTGCGGCACGGCCAGCTCCCAGTCGAACCCCCGATGAGCGAGGCCCATCACGCCGTTGTTGTGCGGATACATTCCGGTGGCAAGACTGGCCCTGCTCGGGCTGCACTGCGGCGCGGTCGCGAAAGCCCTTGCGTACCTGACGCCTTCTTTTGCCAGGGCGTCGAGGCGCGGGCTCACCACGCTCG
>DASYZS010000076.1:0-18742 GCA_035945895.1 Candidatus Dormiibacterota bacterium
TTCGGCCGCCTCATCCGTTTTGACGAGCACAGGTAAGACACGCGCCCGGCGGGCATTCGTGATCCAGGTCTTGCCGCCGTTGATCACGTAGTGGTCGCCCTCTCGCCTGGCTGTGGTCGTGATGCTCTGCAGGTCCGATCCCGCGCCAGGCTCAGTCAGCGCGAGGCCGCTGCGAAGCTCGCCCGAAGCCATGCCTGGCAGCCATCGACTCTTTTGTGCCTCGGTGCCGTCGATGGCGATGATTCGGCACGCCATCGAGTGAGTTCCCAGGATGCCGGCGATTCCCATCCACGCCTTCGAAAGCTCCTCGAAGACGATCGAGTACGAAACCGCATCGAGGGCGATTCCACCGTACGCCTCGGGCACCAGCATTCCGAACAGGCCCATGGTTTTCATCTCGGCGACGATCCCGTCGGGGTATCGACCCGACTGCTCCAGCTCGCGCGCGACCGGAGCGATGGAGCGGCGTGCGAAGTCGCGTATGAGGTTCTGAAGCGCTTCCTGCTCGGCCGTCAACTCAAAGTTCACCGGTACGCCACGACGTTATCGCCTCGCAGCCGAGTCCAAACAGGTTAAGACAGCGCCATCCTCGGGACGTTTGGATCCAAACATCCCAGGTGCAAGCTCAATTTCCGTGCTCTTGACGCCAAACGTCCTTGGGGCGCGGACGATCAGGTGGAGGTGAGATGCCCGAGTCGAGGATGACCCGGGCATCTCTTCATCGTCAGGCCGACGGAGTGATCCCCAGTGCAAGAAGGGCGTTGACCGCGTCTGCGGCGGTCGCATAGGGCTTCGAGCGCGCGCCGGTGTCTCCGAGGGCACCCGATGGCGGCGAAAGAACGTCGCCTTCGTAGAACCGGTCGTTGGGTGGTGAGACGGCCGCGATGTCGTTGATGAGCACCCGGTGCTCGCACTCGATTCCGCAGATCTGCGCGGCAACCTCGGCAACGAAAACGCCCAGGCCCGTTCCATCAGCGGCTCCGGCCTTCACGGCCCCAAGGTAGGCGCCGATGAAGATCGACTCGAGCTCCTGACCCATCGCCAGCATCGTCCCGGCATCGCCGAAGGTTCCGGTCGGAAAGCCGAAGTGCGAAAAACCGAACGAGCCGCCGTTGGCCTGAAGAGCTGCGAGGTGCGAGGTCTCCTGGTTGAACGCGGCCATGAAGTAACCGCGATGCGAGCTGTTCAGCAGAGTGCGGGTCGCGGGGTCTCCGGCCACCGAGAAATCTGACCCGCCGCCCAGCGCATTGCCGTAGAACGCGATACCGATCCTCTCCGCACCAACCGCGGCGTTGACGAAGTCGAGCACTGGACCGCCCGAGGCAAAGACCGTCGCGACCTTTCCGGCGCCGGCCGCCGCCACGGCCGCACCTCCGCCCGCGAGCAACAGTTTCTGCATGAAGCCGCGACGAGTTGCCGCCGGCTTGAAGAAATCGACGGACTTCAGTATCTGTTCGAGGCGTCCGCCCTCCTGATCGACCTGGTCTGTCATTCCGACCTCCACTCTGGCCCGAACGGTCGCACCGGCTTTGGGGCGTCGCGCGGTGAGCCGGGCCTCCAGATCTCTCTACGTAGTGGGGCGGCGATCAGATCATCCGACGCCACCGACCAGCTGCGGCTGTTGCGTCGGCGCGGACACTCCGCTCGGCCCCGCCTCTTCGGTGACGGCCAGCGCTTTCAGTCCGTTGAGGGTGCGAGCGAGGACGGCCACGTGGCCGCCTTCAGGATCCGGCGTGAATACGCCGGCAGGGACCGGCTGGCCCTGGTTGGGGATCAACCAAAGCTCGTAGATCTTGCCGTCGGCAGGCTGAGCCAGGCCCGTGAACTGAATCAAGGTCAGGCCTTCCTGGCGCAGCACGTAGACGTGACCCGCCGCGCCGGCCATGGCACCCGAACCGGTCATCGAGTACTGGGCGACGGGCTCCGGCGCGGGAGCGGGCACAAGCGATCGGCCTATGCCGAGACCCAGCCCGGCACCAAGGGCAAAAGCAACAAGCGCCGCCGCGGCCGCCATCCCCCCAAACCCGGCGAGGAGCCGTGGACGGCCCGGCCGGCGTCGCGGAAGCTTCAGCACCTTCGTCCGCTTCGGCAGAGTCGGGGACGCCGGCGCGCGAGATGAAGCTGCGGCGTCGAGAATCTGCTGCCGGAGCCCCGCCGGCGGCGCGACCTCGCCTACGGCAAGCGGCAGCGCGTCCACCGCTCGACTCAGCCGGCGGGCCAGCGCCCGGCAGCTGTCGCAGCCTTCGAGGTGAAGACGCACGATCTCCGCTTCGTCGCCGTCCAGCGCACCGAGGACGAACGCTGCGACGGAGCTTTCGATCTCGTCGTGTTCAGGGTTCATCGAAAAGTCCTTTCCCTTCCAGATACGAATGAAGCTTCTCCAGGGCAAGTCGCATGCGGCCTTTGACCGTGCTGAGGGGGACTTTCGATATCTCGGCGATCTCGCGCTGGCTGTAGCCGCCGTAGTACGCCAGCTCGATCGCCTGCTTCTGCTCAGCAGGTAGGCGCTGCAGCGCCTCGGTCACAGCGTCTCGCTCCAGCGCCATCGAGACCTCTCGCCATGGGTCGGCGCCGGCATTGGCCTGCAGCGACATCTCAGCTATGGCGAGGTCGACCTCCCGCCTCTCGTTTCGGCCCCGACCCCGAAGGTGGTCGATGGCCCTGTTACGTACCGAAGCGACCAGCCACGATCGAAGCGACCCGCGGTTCGGATCGAAGGACGATGCCTTGCTCCACAGCTTGAGGACGCTTTCCTGGACGACGTCCTCGGCCATCGCCGGGTCGCCCAGGATGCGCAGCGCGATCGAGTACGCGAGCGAGCCATAGCGGTCGTAGAGCACCGCGATGGCGTCAAGATCGGCGGCGGCCAGGCCGCGACCGACCTCGACGTCACTGGGCGCGGATCCACCACCACTCAACACCTGCTTTTCTATACGAAAATCGGGTGACGATTGGGCATCGAGATACCTAGAAGGCACTCCTCGGCGACGTTCGGTCTTGTGGCGCTGCTCGTTCTGGCTACGTCTTGCAGCTCGCAGCCGGCGACGTCGCGCAGCAGCCCATCGCCGTCCATACCTCCCAACCTTGCCGGATCGGTCCCGCCGGGCGCACCCCTGGAGGACATCCGGTACTTCAGTGAATGGCCTTCTCCGAATGACGGTCTCTACAACACGCGAGAGGCGTCATCGAGCATTTCGACGGCCAAGGTCGCCAACCTGAAAGTCGCGTGGACGCTGCCTTTGACGGGCAGCGGCGCAAATGGCCGTGATGTCGGCAATCCCGTGATCGCCAATGGCATCGTCTACGTGCAAGACGGAGCCTCCAACGTCATCGCGGTGAACCTCACCACCGGCAAGGTGCTGTGGTCGCACAGCTTCAACTCCTCAGACTACGGTCCGAATGGCGTAACGCTGGCCTACGGCCGGATCTACGGCGTCACTGCCAAAGGCGTGTTCGCCCTTGACGCGAAGACAGGTCACCAGGCGTGGTACGTCACTGACTTCGCGGGTGCCAACTTCGACGTCGCCCCGCAGGTTGCCAACAACAAGGTGTTCGTCGCCTCTGCACTCACGGCGGGCGGCGGCCTCATCTACGCCCTCGATGCCGGCACCGGATCCACCGACTGGAGCTTTCAGACCGTGGCGGACAAGACTGGCCAGCAGCTGAAAAGCACGGCCGGGGGAGCCTGGGACCCGCTTCTTGTCGGCCCGGACGGATCCGTTTACGCCGGCACGGGCAACCCCTACCTGTCGCAGCAGCAAGCCCAGTCCAATCCGAGCCGCGAGCTCTACACCGACAGCCTGGTCAAGCTCAGTCAGGCCACGGGCCGCCTCGAGTGGTTCTATCAGGCCTTCCCCGACGACTTCCACGACTGGGACCTGCAGGTCTCACCGATCCTCACGTCGGTCGGTGGGCGATCGCTCGTCCTGGCAGCAGGCAAGGGAGGCTTCGTGTTTGCGTTCGATCCGACGAACGGCGACCTGGTCTGGAAGACGGCCGTTGGCGCTCACAACGGTCACGATCAAGACGACGAGCTCGCCCTCGAAGGCAAGCTGCAGCTGCAGACGCCGTACACGCTGCTGCCTGGACAGGTCGGCGGGGTCGAGACCAACATGGCGGTGGCCGGCGGCGTGGCCTACGTCCCGGTCGTCGACCTGGGTACCACTTTCTCGCAACCCACCGTCGTGGTGGGGGCCATCGGCAACCTGCTGCAGGCCCCGGGCGAGATGGTGGCCCTGGACGTGGCTACCGGCAAGCAGCTCTGGACGAGCCGGCTGACCCAGATGCCCTTGGGCGGCGCGACCGTTGCCGGCGACCTGGTGTTCACCACCACGTTCACTGGGCAGGTTGTGGCTTTGTCGCGAGCCACTGGAGCGGTGGTGTGGACGTCGACGCTGCCTGCCGGTTCGAACTCGACCCTCGCGATCGCCGGCGACACCCTCATCGCCGGGGCGGGGCTGCCGCTGGGCTCAACCGGGCGGCCGGCAGTCGTCGCCTATCGACTCGGCTGATTAAAGTGAGCCGCATGCCGCTTCTTCAGCAACTCATCGCCGCGATCGACGAGGGCCGGGTCGAGGTGGTCGACCTCACGGCTCCACTTTCCGAGAGAACACCGATCATCCAGCTCCCGCCACCCTTCGCCAACACCAGAGGGTTCGAGCTCACCGAGATCAGCCGATACGACGACCGCGGGCCTGCGTGGTACTGGAACGACATCGCGACCGGCGAGCACGTCGGGACGCATTTCGACGCGCCGATCCACTGGGCGACCGGGCGCGAAGGCAAAGACGTCTCGCAGGTGCCGGCGCGCCAGCTGATCGCTCCGGCGGCCGTGATCGACAAGAGCGCCGAGTGCGCCAAGAATCCCGACTTTCTCCTCCAGGTGGATGACATCGAGGCCTGGCAGCGGGAGCACGGGTCCTTGCCCAAAGGCGGATGGCTCCTCTACAGGACGGGATGGGACGCACGGGCGAGCGACCAGCAGAAGTTCCTGAACGCGAACGAAACCGGTCCGCACACGCCAGGTGTCTCGGTCGAGTGCGCTCGCTGGCTGGCCGAGGAAGCGCCGATCATCGGCGTGGGGGTCGAAACCGTCGGCACCGACGCAGGGACCGCGCACAGCTTCGATCCCGCATTCCCGTGTCACGCGTTCCTCCTGGGCGCCGGGAAGTACGGTCTCACCCAGCTCGCGAACATCGCCAAGCTGCCGCCGCAAGGGGCCCTCGTGATCGCCGGCCCTCTCCCGATCGTGCGCGGCTCCGGGAGTCCGGCACGGGTGCTCGCGCTGATCGAGCGCTAGCCGGCGTGCGCGTCGCAGAAGCTATCGGACGCGCGATCTCGCAGCTCGGGGTAACAGAGTCGTTCGGTCTGGTCGGCAGCGGCAACTTCCACCTGGTCAATGGAATGCGGGCCGCCGGCGTCCGCTTCATCGCGGCCCGTCACGAAACGGGCGCAGTCACCATGGCCGACGCGTATGCCCGCGCGAGCGGAAGGCTCGGCGTCGCCACCGTCCACCAGGGACCTGGCGTCACGAACGCCCTCACCGGCTTGACGGAAGCGGCCAAAAGCCGCACCCCGCTCCTTCTTCTCGCCGCCGAAGCCACGGCTCCACTGTCCAACTTCTTCATCGACGAAGAGCGATTCGCGACCGCGGCCGGCGCCGTGCATCGGCGCGTCAGCGCCGCCGCGACGGCGATGGCGGAGCTTGCGGAAGCCGCGCGAATCGCGGTCACGCAAGGACGCACGGTCCTGGTCTCGCTTCCACTGGATGTGCAGGCAGGCGCGTGCGATAGGCCCGAAGGCATCGCCCCGCCGGTGCGCCCTCCGGGTGCTGCCGCGCCCGCCCGGGATGTCGAGGCTCTCGCTCGCATGCTTGTCGAGGCGAGGCGGCCGCTGATCCTGGCCGGGCGCGGTGCGGTGCGGGCCGTGGCGCGGCAGCCGCTCGAACGACTGGCCGAGCGGACCGGTGCGCTGCTGGCCACCTCAGCAGTCGCGAACGGGTTGTTCTCAGGCAATGACTGGGATCTCGGGATCAGCGGAGGCTTCGCCACACCCCTGGCGGCGGAGCTGATCGCATCCTCCGACCTGGTGGTCGCACTCGGCGCATCCCTCAACATGTGGACGACGCGACGCGGCGACCTCATTGCGAAGGACGCACGCGTGGCCCAGGTCGATATCGACGCCGCCGCTCTAGGCGCGCATCGCCGGATCGACCTCGGTCTGGAGGGCGACTGCGCCGCCTCGGCGCTCGCTGTGATTGAGGAGCTGGGAAGTCAGCCTGCGACCGGTTGGCGCAGCCCTGAGCTGCGCGACCGGATCCGCGAGGGCGCCTGGTCAAGGCAGCCTTTCGATGATGTCTCAGGCGACGGTCACATCGACCCCCGCGCGCTCACGATCGCGCTCGACGGGCTTTTGCCGGCCGAGCGCACGCTCGCAGTCGACTCGGGACACTTCATGGGTTGGGCGCCGATGTACATGCACGTCCCGGACGGGGGCTCGTTCGTCTTCACCCAGGCGTTCCAGTCGATCGGCCTGGGGTTGGCAACGGGCCTCGGTGCTGCGGTCGCCCGGCCCGATCGCCTCACCGTCATCGCCCTCGGCGACGGTGGGGCGCTGATGAGCCTGCCCGAGCTCGAGACCCTGGGCCGGATCGGCGTCGACGCACTGGTCGTCATCTACAACGACGCCTCCTATTCGGCCGAGGTCCATCATTTCGCGCCCGAAGGCGCGCCTATGGACGCGGTTCAGTTCCCCGACACCGACTTTGCCGCGCTTGCGAGGGCGGTCGGGTTGGAGGCGATCACCGTGCGGGGTCTGTCAGACCTCGCCGGCGTCCATGACTGGATGGAGCGCGGGCGGCCCCGACCGCTGCTCCTGGATGCGAAGGTGGTGCCGACGCTTGTCGCCGAGTGGCTCGAAGAGGCGTTCCGGGGCCACTGACCAGGGAACTGCGCCTAGTGCGGCGCGCGGGACTCTTCCGCGACCACGTGGATGACGGGCACTTTCGGCCGCTTCCGCTGCAGCCGGCTCACCACGTCCATCTTGATCCAGCGCGAGATGCCTGCAGGCAGCGTCGAGACGACGATGGTGTCGTAGCGGTTGCCTGCGAGGAAGTCGTCGTCGACCGCCAGCACCGGATCGGCGTCGCCCACCCTGACCGCGACCACGTTGAGGCCGCTGCGCCGGAGTGTCGCGGCCGCCGACTCGGCGCGCCGCCGCGCCACCTCCTTCGTTTCGCCCTCCTCCCAGATAAGGAGGTCCCCGACCGGGGTCGCGGGCACGAGAAGCGTGAATTCCGCCTTGGTGTCGCGGGCGGCAAGCTTCCTGGTCGCTTCCAGCAGCTCGCCCCGCCCGGCCGTCTGGTGAGCAACGAGCAAGTACCTGGCCATTTGTAAAGAGAACCCCCGCCTGGGACTACGCACCCGGGTTACCGCCCGCGGGCTCGCTCTGATGGGGTCAATTCGGCCGAGTTCGCGATACGATGCTCCCCCACTCCGATGGCCCCAGTCGAAGGCACCGCCGAAAGGCAGGCTCTCAGGTCGGAGCTTGGTCTCGCCATCGGCCTGCGCGCTGAGGAAATTTACGCGCGCACGATCGCGCTCCTCTACCGGCAGGAGCCGGCGACCAAGCCCAGCGAGGCGTACCTCGCTAACCGGTGGGGCCGGAGCGTCGTCGGGACCTTGATGATCGCCCGCTGGCTCGTGAGCGGGATGCGTTCAGATCCAGACGAGCTCGAGTACATCAGCCGCAGCGGCGCGGCTGCCGCGCGTGAAGGTGTCCCTCTGGTGGAAACCGTCCGCGGCCACCACCACTGGCACCGCACCGTAATCGAGGTGGCTCGCGAAGAAGCCGCTCGCCTGGGTACGCCCGACGAGGTGCTCAACGAAGTGATCCGCGTGATCGACGACAACGCCGACGCGAGCATCGTTCGACTCGCGAACGCGTATGACGCCCAGCTTCGTCAATTCAATGACCAGCTGACGCGGGCGAGCAAGTTCAAGTCCGAGTTCCTGGCCCAGATGAGCCATCAGCTGCGAACGCCCCTGACCGCCATCATCGGTTTCTGCGAAGTGCTCCTCGGCGGAATGGACGGGGAGCTGGAGACTGAGCAGGCCGAGGACATCGGCCAGATTCACAAGAGCGGCATCGTGCTGCTCGAGCTGGTCAACGAGATCCTCGACCTGTCCAAGATCGAAGCCGGCAAGCTCGAGATCGCGGTCAAGGACGTCGAGCTCGAGGAAGTCGTCGATGGAGTGATCCAGACCCTGGTGCAGATCGCCGAGGCAAAAGCCTTGAAGCTGAACAGCGAGCTGTCGCCGGCCGTCGCTGTGGTGAAAGCGGACCCCAGCCGCCTGCGCGAGATCCTTACCAACCTCGTGTCGAACGCCATCAAGTTCACGCCGTCGGGTTCGGTCACGATCAGAAGCGAGCGCCACGGGACGATGGCGGAAATCTCGGTCATCGATACCGGGATCGGCATTCAGCCGGAGGCTCGGGACCGCATCTTCGAAGAGTTCCGTCAGGCGAGCGACGACATCTCGAAGAAGTACGGCGGCACCGGGCTAGGTCTGTCGATTGCACGCAAGCTGGCGGAGCTACAGGGTGGTCACATGGGCGTGGAATCGCAGCCCGGAAAGGGCTCGCGCTTCTGGTTCACGCTGCCGGTCGGCGCCCACACCGCCGCCTAGCCGCCGACGCTGGCGGAAAACGGAGACGCGTAGGTCAAGGACGCGATAGCCAGCACAGCTCCTGCCGCGAGGCTGGCGACGACCGCAGACTGATGCGAGCGTGCCGCACCCCTCGGCGCGCCGACCTCCTCGCGGGCGATGTCGAAGCTGCGGCCCAGGTGACCGACCGAGTGAGCCGTCACCGCGAACATCATCACCACCGCACTTAGCGTGTGAGCCAGGATCCAGACGGATCCAAAGCGCAAACCGAAAAACCAGAGCTCGAGGCCGCTGGCAAAGACGATGAGGGTCGACGCCACCAACGCCGGGGCCACCACGAAGCGCAGAAGCAGCGGCGGGGCGCCCGCGAGCCGGTAGGGCTTGCTGCCTGAGTAGTAGCGGAAAAGGCGGTACGAGGTAGAACCCAGCTTCAAGGTCAGGGGCGGGATCAGCACGAAGCCGACCAGGTAGTGCGCTCCGAGCCACTTGGGGATGTCCAGGATGGTGACCGCGATCGCGACCAGAAGAATGAAGAGCAGAAGTCCATCCAAGGCCGTCAATCGCTCGTTCCGCGCGGGCCCAGAGTCTTCTCGCGTTGCATCGCGGGCGCCGGTTTGGGTCACTCCCCACAGCGCAGACCCCGCCAGCTGCAGGAGAAAGACAAACCCGAACTTGATCACGGTCGCACTCTAAACACTCCTGTACACGATCCGGTTTGTTGGCAGCCTCCAGGCGTTTTTTGAAATATGAATACGTTTCGTACGTTCGGGCCGAGAAGCATTGCTCGCCTCGCGAGCGCGCCTCTGTTTGTCCTGCTCGCTCTTCCGGCAGCACCCGTTGCCGCGCACGCAAACGTGCAGGGTGGCTGCACCGCCACGGCGACTGCATCGAGCTCGGGGACCATCGACCTCGCGTCGGCATCGACATGGCACGTGAAGGATGCAGACGTGCTGAATGGACAGGCCACCGCGCCGACGCGGCAGACAACCGCGCACCTCGCGGTGATGCTCTTTGGCATCGGCCTTCCGCTGCTGGACAGGACTGGCAACAGCGCCAGCGGCGCCGCGGGTCCCTACCGCATCGCCGACTACGACCACTACACGCGAGTCCTCGCCGTGAACGGGACCAGCAGCACGTGCAACGGTAACGTCCTACTCGTCGTCGACGACGTCGCACCGCTGTCGACATGGGCCGGCCTCCTGGGACTCATCGCTGCGGTGCTCGGAATCATCGGGCTTGTGGCGACCATGTTCCAGCTTCCCAGCGGCTCGGCCCGAGTGGTCGGGGTGATCGTCGGCCTGGTTGGCGGCCTTGGGCTTGGGCTCTTCTTCCAACAGGTCGGAATCCTGGATCCAGCAAACGTGCTCGGCCTGCTGCTTCCGGCAGGTGCGGCGCTCCTCGGGCTGATTCTTCCCGGCACGGCGTCCAGGGGCCGGGTCGTGATACCCGCACGCTGAGCGATACACCCACAACAAACAAATCGAGGGAGGCGGTGATGCCTCCCTCTTCTACGCTCAACACCAATCTTGCGTAGTGATGTTCGCGCGCTTACGTTCGACGTGTTCGGCACCGTCGTGGACTGGCGCAGCGGGGTGATCGCCGAGGGCCGGCGGCTTGGGGCGGCGCATGGTATCGAAGCCGATTGGGAGCAGGTCGCGGATGCCTGGCGCGCTCTCTACGCCCCCTACATGGGCCGAGTTCGGCTGGGGGAGCTGCCGTGGACGAACTTCGACCGACTCCACCGGATGTCGCTCGACCAGGTCATCGCCGACCTCGGCATCACCGGGTTCGGGACGCCGGAGCGTGACGAGTTCGTGCATGCGTGGGAGCGATTGCCGGCGTGGCCGGACGTCGACGCAGGCCTGGCAGCGCTGGGACAGCACTTCACAGTCGCCACGCTGTCCAACGGCAATCGATCACAGCAGCAAGCCCTCGTGGACTTCAATCGACTGCGGTTTCAGCGATTGATGTCAGCGGAGGACTTCCACCACTACAAGCCCGACCCTGAGATCTACGTCGGTGCGGCCGACGCGCTCGGCCTCGAGCCGGGCCAGGTGCTGATGGTCGCCGCGCACAAGGGAGATCTTCGAGCGGCCCAAGCGGCCGGTTTGCGGGCGGCTTTCGTGGAGCGGCCCCTCGAGAAGGGGCCCAACGGCGGCGCCGACTTGCTGCCCGACCCTGACGCCGACGTCGAAGCAAGCGACTTCGTCGACCTGGCGGAGAAATGGAGGGCCGAAGACGTCAGGAGATCTTGACGAGCGCGTGAGCGTCAGGATATCCTGACGACATGTTCAGGTCGCGCCGACCGGGCAAGTCCGGTTCGTTGCGATGCTCTTTCTGCGGCAAGAGCCAAGACCGTGTTCGAAAGCTGGTGGCCGGCCCGGGCGTTTTCATCTGCGACCAATGCATACGTCTGTGCAGTGAGGTCCTGGAATCCGACGCACAAACCCGTCGCCTCTCGATCGGCCCGGATACCGAGGTGGCCGAGGTGTTGCTCGACGAGCTTCGCATCAACGCAACCGGGCTAAGGCAGTCCGAGGATCAGCTCCAGCGAGCCGTCAACCTCTTGCGCAAGAACCACGTGCCTTGGTCGCGAATTGGAGAAGCGGTGGGCATAAGCCGTCAGGCGGCGTGGGAGCGATTCTCGGGCGAAGACTAGGTGCCAGACCACGCGATAGTCCGGACTATCGCGGGTTGTGGTGACCGAGAAGTGCGGATAGTCCGGACTAACGCGGTTACCCGCTGATCGCGCAGGGGGAAGGCGAGCCGTTTTCTGTTCAGCTTGTAGTCTTCGATCAGGCGCATGGCAGAAATCTGGGCCCTGACGGCGTCGGCGCGCGATCTCGACGCCACCGCGCGGGCGGCCGTGGGATCGGAAATGGTGGATTGGATTGGCGCGGGTGGCAACGGCGTCGCGCTCCAAACCTGTCACCGGGTCGAGCTCTACGGCCTCGGAGAGATTCCAGCGCCGGCGGCGCCCCGGAGCGCCACAGGAGCAACCGCCGTGTCGCACCTCCTCCGCGTCGCCGCCGGGCTCGAAAGCGTGATCGTGGGCGAGGACGAGGTCCTGCACCAGGTCCGCGAGGCATTGGCGGCGGCCGAACAGGAGCGCCGCGTGGATTTTCGACTCCGCCGTCTTTTCGAGACCGCCATCGCGACCGGCCGCAAGGCTCGATCCGGCCGGACCCAGTCCAGCGGGAACCTGGCCCAGAACGCAGTCACATGGCTGGGCTCGAGGTCGCGGCTGCCCGGCGGTCGCGTGGTCGTCGCGGGTGCGGGTCGCATGGGGGCAGCCCTTGCGCACTCGCTGAACCGCGCCGGTGCCGCGATCACGATCGCGAGCCGTGATCCTGAGCGGGCGTCGCGCCTGGCGAACACCTACGGCGCCCGGGGCGTGAGCCTGAGCGAGGGAGCGGAGCTCACGGGAGACGCGGTCGCCATAGCGGTCGCGCTGGGCGGACCCTGGAACGAGCTCGCTTACTTCGACCGGGGCGGACTCCCACCCGTGGCCGACATCTCAGCGCCGCAGGCGGTTCCGAACTCGGTCCGCCAAAAGCTGAACGGGAGCTTCCTCGGCATCGACGACCTGTACCGCGAGGGCGCTCCTCTGCCTGGCGCATATATAGAAGACGCGCGAGCCCTGGTCGACCAGAAGACCGTCGAGTACATGGCCTGGCTCGCCCGGGCTCGGTGACCAGCGGCGGTTCCGACTGGCGCCGGCGCGCCGAGACTCTCTTCCCCGGTGGCGTCAACAGCCCGGTCCGCGCCTACCGTGCGGTGGGAGGCGAGCCGCCCGTGCTCGTGCGCGGCGAGGGCGCGTCTGTCTGGGACAAGGACGGCCGCCGGTACATCGACTACGTCGGAGCGTTCGGTCCACTGGTCCTCGGGCACGCCAACCGTGCGGTGGTCGAGGCGATCAGACAGGCCGTCGAGGCGGGCGGATCCTTCGGCGTAACGACGCCCGGTGAGGTTCGTCTCGCCGAGGCGATCCGCGCCCGGATGCCTTCGCTCGAGCGGATGAGGTTCGTCAATAGCGGCACCGAGGCCGCCATGAGCGCGCTGCGCGTAGCCCGAGCAGCCACCGGGCGAGAGGTGGTGATCAAGTTTGACGGCGGCTATCACGGCCACGCCGACTCCCTGCTGGTCGAAGCGGGCTCTGGGGCGGCGACGCTCTCGATCCCGGGCAGCGCGGGCGTCGCCGGCTCGGTCGCGGCCCAAACTCTCGTCGCGAGCTACAACGACCTCGATTCGGTCGAATCACTTTTCGCATCGCATCGGGGGCAGGTGGCCGCCCTGATCGTCGAACCGGTCGCCGCGAACATGGGCGTGGTCTTGCCGCGGCAGGGCTTCCTACAGGGTCTGCGGGATCTGACGCGCGATGCTGGAGCGCTGCTGATCTTCGACGAGGTCATCACCGGTTTTCGGCTTGCGTCCGGTGGGGCTCAGGAGCTATTCGGCGTCAAGCCCGACCTCACGCTGCTGGGCAAGATCATCGGCGGCGGCCTCCCGGTGGGCGCCTACGGTGGCCGCGCGGACCTGATGGAGCTCGTCGCCCCGGCCGGTCCTGTCTACCAGGCGGGCACGCTCTCCGGACACCCGGCGGTTATGGCCGCCGGCGAGGCGACGCTTTCACAGCTCACGCCCGAGGCTTACGCGAAGCTCGAGGAAAGAGGTGCTCGGTTGGAGTCGGGCCTGCGGGTGCCCGGCGCATCCGTGGCGCGGATCGGCTCTCTGCTCACACTCTTTTTTCGTGAAGCGCCGCCGTCAAATTTCGCAGAGGCGAAGGCATCCGACACCCGCGCGTTCGCAAGCTTCTTTCACCGAATGCTCGACGCCGGCGTGCTCCTCCCTCCATCGCAGTTCGAGGCCTGGTTCATGTCGACCGAGCACGACGACTCCGTGATCGACGCAACCCTGGAGGCGGCGTCTCGCTGAGGGACCGGCGGCCCAGGAAAGCCTCACGCACGTCGGAATCCCTGACGACGCTCGGCCGCAACCCCGCCTCGCGTAAAAGCTGCATCCAGCGCGCCCGCGGAAACAGGCCCAGGACATGATGGTCGTGCTCGACGCGCGCTCGTCCTTCGCGATCTCGCAGCAGGATGGCGAAGTCGACGTCGTAAGTGCTGTCCGCCGGATCGGGATCGACGATCCACTGCAGAAAGCGCACGCTCCCGTGCTCGGAGTCGCTTCCACCCTGGTCGACGCCTTCCTCGAACGTCTCCTTGACGAAGTCCGGTACGAACAGCGCCACCCCGCCGGGATGGCAGTGCTCGCACGCGGTGCGCATCACCGCCAGCAGATCGGTCTCCGTGGTCATGTGGCAGATCGCGTCGTGGACGTACACGGCGTCAAATGTCCGCCCGAGGCGGACAGTGCGGATGTCTCCTTCGACGTGCTCGACGTCTGGGTTGACTTTGCGACTCACCGCGAGCATGCGAGGTGAGATGTCGACCAGGGTCATCGCGAATCGCTTCTTGAGATGGAGGGCGCTGCTGCCGCCCCCGGATCCGAGCTCCAGCAAGGTGCGCGGCGCCGGCCGCACCGACTCCCGGAGCACCCGGGCGAAGTGGACAACCTCGCGGCGGTACTCGTCGCGATCGCTGAAGACCGGCCACCAGTCGGCGAGCTCGTCGTAAAGCTTCATCAACCCACCAGCATCATCCGGGGTCTCTAGAAATGAAATACGCCGGGGCCACAGCACCCCGGCGTGGGAACGATTAGAAGAGCAAGAAGAAGTCTTACTTCTTCTTCGCGGCCTTCTTCTTGGCTGGCTTCTTCGCGGCCTTCTTCTTGGCTGCCATGAGTTTTACCTCCTTCTCTCTTACTTGGACCCGATGAGCGACTTGCGCTGGCGGGCCCTTGTGCGCTCAACGAAAGTTCTCGCCGACTCGTCTTCAGTCGTTGCCTCTGTGAGGGCAATGACGAGCAGCATCATTTCGCGATTGCTGTGATAACCGAATGGACATGCTGTTGTCAATGGAATGACGCAAGTGTTTTTGTCCGAGTTTCAGCGACTGCACGTCGTCCGGCGCACAATCACACAACGATTTCGCACGTATGCATTTCATCGTCAGTGCTGTTGACTGCAAGGTCACGGCTGCTGCGGCGTTGAACAGTTAGGGGTTACTGCGCTCCAATGCAGACAAGGTCCTGGACGGCGGCCGTTCGTGCAAGCGGCCTTTATCCGGTCATATATCTCGCGCAACTTGCGTTGGTGGCGATCGCTTACTGGGGCGCCGCGCGGCTGAGTCTGCACGTCGCACTCGTCCGGGGCCAGGTCACCCCGATCTGGCCCCCAACCGGGATCGCGCTGGTCGCGTTTCTCACGCTCGGGTACAGGATGTGGCCCGCGGTCGCGCTGGGCGCGTTCTTTGTCAACCTACCTCTGGGGCCGACGCCGCTTGCCGCCGCAATCATTGCGGTAGGCAACACCCTCGCGCCGTTGGCCTCGGCGGCGCTCCTTCGGCGCGCGACTTTCCGCACGCAGCTCGACCGGTTGCGAGACGCCTTCGCGATCGTCTTCCTGGGTGCACTGGTCGGCATGACCGTGAGCGCCACGGTAGGCACCTCTGTGCTGACGCTGTCCGGCGCCGTCCCCTTCTCGAATTACCTTCCGACCTGGGCGGTCTGGTGGAGCGGCGACGCGATGGGCGTGCTGCTCGTGGCGCCCATGCTCCTGGCGTTCATCCCGCGTCCGGGAAGCCGTCTGCTCGGCTGGCGCGGCAGCGTGGAGCTGACATTGCTTTTGTCCGGTGTCGGCGTCGTGACTTGGTGGCTTTTCGAGAATCCCTACAGGCTCGAGTACCTGGTCCTCCCCCTGATCGCGGTGGCCGCGTGGCGGTTTCGCCTGGCCGGGGCCGCGCCCGCTGCTCTCGTCGCGTCCGTGATCGCGGCATGGTCCGCCGTCAACGGCGCCGGTCCGTTTGCGTCGGAAACGCTGCTGCAGAAGATGATCACGCTGCAGGCATTCAACGTCAGCATGAGCCTCGCCTCGTTCTTGCTGGCGGCGTACGCCGATGAGCATCAGCGCACCGAAGAGATGTCCCGGATGTACATGTCGGCGCGAGTGGCGATGGACGCAAAGAACGATGCGATCGAGGTCGCCGCTCATGAGCTCGGCCCACCGATCGACCAGGTGACCAGCTACCTGGCGGTCTTGTCTGCAGGCAACCTCGGCCCGCCGCCGCGAAAGTGGCGAGCGATCCTGAGCGTCATGGCCGACAAGGCCTGGCAGGTGAGCCGGCTGATCGACGAACTCGGCGAGGCAGCGCGGATAGAGGCAGCCACCGAGAAGCCGCTGCAGGAGGTGGTCGACCTCAGGGACGCGGCGCGGGAAGCGGCTCGGCGTGCTCATCGGCGAGGGGACGTGAGTGGCGCCGAAATCTCGACGGCGTTTGGGTCAGCGCCCGTTTCCGTCCACGCCGATCCACGCCACGTTGGTCGCATCCTCGACAACCTGATCCACAACAGCCTGACCTACGTCTCGCGCCCTCCACGCGTGAAGATCGAGGTCAGCGGCAATCACGACCGGGGGATTGTCCGCGTGATCGACAACGGCGTGGGAATGACGAGCGCCGAGCGAGATCGAGCCTTCCAGCCGTTTCAACGCACGAAGAATCCCGCGTTCAGCGGCATCCCCGGATTCGGACTCAGCCTGTACGCAAGTCGAAAGCTCGCGGAAGTCAACAAAGGCACATTGACCGTCGAACGGACCGAGCATGGAGTCGGGTCATGCTTCGCGCTCGAGCTGCCGGTCGCCAAGATCAAACCGACGGAGCCAGACGGCCACGCGAGCGTTCTAGAAAACGGATCGCCACAATGAGCGCAGGGGGAAGCTGCATTGATCGCTGGTCGTTATGCCGTCTTGACGCAACTGCCTACGCGTGCACGAGTGTTGGTGCCGGTCCTCATGGGTCAGATGGCGCGTCCGATCATCAGCGTGGGAGACGCGCTCGCGTCCTCGCCGGGCGCATCTGGCAGCCTGCTCGCGCTGGTCGAGATTCGATCGGGTCGCGACCACGAGGTGTTCGCGCAGGACCG
Source organism: Candidatus Dormiibacterota bacterium (assembly GCA_035945895.1). Taxonomy (GTDB): domain Bacteria; phylum Chloroflexota; class Dormibacteria; order Dormibacterales; family Dormibacteraceae; genus 40CM-4-65-16. The sequence goes on from DASYZS010000076.1 coordinate 16,707, forward strand.
TCGCCGGCGTGACCTGCTGCTGTGGTTGGCGGGCCTCGAGTACTCGAGCGAAGTTCGCCGGCGTATGGGAGTCAACCTCCGCCTGACCGCCAACGTCGCGAGCAGCATTCGCGATGCGATAGCGGAGAACGAGACGACGACGCTGATCCTGGAATGGCCGACCACGACGAGCGCGCGCCGGCATGGATTGGCCGACCTGACACGCCAGCTGTTGCCGGATGGCTCGACCGACATGCTTTTCGTGCGCTCCAACCCGCGCAACCAGAATCGCGCCATCGCGCCTCGATCGATCCTTGCATCCGTCAGGGGCGGACCCGGCGCGCGCGTCGTGGCCTCCGCCGCAGCTGCTCTGGCGGACGCTTTCGGCAGCGTTCTGACCCTGCTGCACGTCCAGAGCGGCGCGCAGCACCCGGACCGCTCGCGCCGGGAATGGAAGAGCTTCGAGGACATCGTCGCCGAGCTGAACCGACCGGCCACGATCGTCACAGTGCGCCGTCGAGACAGCGCGGCCAAGGCCATCCTCGAGGAGGCCGCCGGCCATGACCTGGTAATGATCGGGTCACGCCTCGATCCCACCAAGCCCAGCATGCTCATCGGGCGAGACCTCGATCGCATGTTGCGTCACCTGGAGGCACCGATCGTGATGGTCAGGGCCAAGCGCTCGTCACGCCCTGAAGCAGCTCGAGTCATCGCCGCCAACGGTCACCGGTCTTGAACACGTACTCGCTGACCCCCGCGCTGCGGGACATCGCGCGCGACGCGTCAAGGCTGCTCGGCCAGTTCTCGCCGATCATCCTCAGCAACCGCGCCCCCGTTGAGCCGATGCTCGACGGCCGGTTTGCGCCGGGAGCCGGTGGCCTGGTCAAGGCGCTCACGTCGCTCGCCACTGCGGTCAAGGCTTCATGGGTGGCGGCCGCGCGGACGGAGACCGAACGTGAGCTGGCCGCTCGAGGCAATCCAATCGGCTGGGAGGAAGGACCAGACCGCGCGTTCCCCATTCACTTCGCGCAGACCGAGGCCGAGGCCTACCGGCTCCACTACGCCGTGATCAGCAACCCGATGCTTTGGTTCGCACATCACTATCTCTGGAACATCGCGACCGAGCCCGTGATCGATCGGGCCACCTATCGCGCTTGGTTCGACGGCTACTCGGTGGTCAACGCCAGCATCGCCGACCGCGCGATCGCGGTCGCACGTCAGCTTCCGCGCCGGCCATTGTTCCTGACCCAGGACTACCAGCTGTACCTCGCCCCTGAGCGCATCCGCGCAGAGCTGCCCCAGGCCGTGATGCAGCACTTCATCCATGTGCCGTGGCCGGAACCGCGGTATTTCAAGGTCATACCCGCCGCCATGCGAGAGCCGATCTTCCGCGGCCTGCTGGCCAACGACATCATCGGCTTGCAGACGAGCCAGGACGTGCGCAACTTCCTGCGATGCTGCGCCGAGCTGATGGGCCTGCGCGTCGTCGAGCTCGAGTCCGTCGTCCTGTATGGCGGCCGGCTCGTGTGGGTGCGCGCCTACCCCGTTTCTATCGACGTGGATGCAATGAAGCAGACGGCTTCATCACAGCGCGTCCTCGAGATTCGCGCCGAGGTGGAGAGCTGGCGACCGGAGAAGCTCATCGTGCGCGTCGATCGAACAGACCCGGCGAAGAACCTGGTGCGTGGCTTTCAGGCTTACGAGCGCATGTTGGAAGACCACGGCGAATATCACGGTCGGGTTGCGATGTGGGCGTTCCTGCAGCCGTCGCGGCAGGACGTGGAGACGTACCGCGACTACGTCGACCTGGTGCAGGCGATAGTCGATCGGATCAATTCACGATTTGGCAGCGAATCCTGGCAGCCGACCCGACTCGAGCTCGGTGAAGACATTTTCAAAGCAGTCGCCGCCTACAGCAGCTACGACGTGTTGCTGGTGAACCCGATCCTGGACGGAATGAACCTGGTCGCGAAGGAAGGCCCGACCGTCAATCAGCGTTCCGGAGTCCTGGTCCTGTCCGAATCCGCCGGCGCACACGAAGAGCTTGGCGCGTATGC
>DASYZS010000077.1:0-2014 GCA_035945895.1 Candidatus Dormiibacterota bacterium
AATGAAGCGCTGCGCACGCCCGGCGCGATCCGGCTCGACGTCGGCCAGCCCAACTTCCCCACGCCGCAACACATAAAGGACGCGGGCAAGAAGGCGATCGACGACAACATGACCTTCTACACCCACACCCAGGGCCTGATCTCCCTGCGCGAGAAGCTCGTCGACAAGCTCGCGCGCGTGAACGGCATCACCACTTCCCCGGAGCGAATCGCCTGCGCGCCCGGTGGCGTCGGCGCGATCGCCGCCATGCTCGCGGCGGTGGTCGAGGCGGGCGAAGAAGTCCTGCTCCCAGACCCCGGATGGCCGAACTACCGGATGATGCCGCCCTGGCTCAGTGCTCGGGCGATCTTCTATCCCTGCCCGCCCGAAGCTGGATTCCAGCCTGACCTCGAGGCGCTCGAAGCGCTGATCACTCCGCGCACCAAGGTGCTGGTCGTCAACAGCCCGAACAACCCGACCGGCGCGGTCTACCCGGTGTCGACGCTGACCGGGATGATCGAGATCGCGCAGCGCCACAACCTCTGGCTCCTGAGCGACGAGTGCTACGACCAGATCGTCCTAGACGGCTCCTGGACAAGCCCGGCCAGCATCGCGCCCGACGACCCACGCATCGCCACAGTCTTCACCTTCTCCAAGACGTACTCGATGACGGGATGGCGGCTCGGCTACCTCGTCGGCAACGCGGAGCTGATCGATTCCGCGACCAAGGTCCTCGAGTCCAACTCGTCCTGCGTCTCAACCATCTCGCAGGTGGCGGCCGAGGCCGCCATCAGTGGGCCGCAGGGGGCCGTCGCCGAGATGGTGGGCGCCTACCGGCGGCGGCGAGACCTCGTCGTCGAGATGCTCGAGGAGGCGGAGCTCTTCATCTCCAAACCGACGGGAGCCTTCTACATCATGGCCGACGTCTCGCCGCGCGGGATGCCGGCGCGTGACTTCGCCTTCGCCCTCCTACGCGAGCGCGGTGTCAGCGTGGCCCCGGGTACCGCCTTTGGACGGCAGGCGGCCGAGGCGGTTCGAATCAGCCTCGCGAGCTCTGAGGGGGCCCTCGAGGAAGGAGTTGGCCGCCTCGCTCAATTCGTCCACGGGGGCACCTAACCCGGCAGTTTTCGTTTATCCTGCCGAAGTTGATCTCGGGCGTAACCGTTCCCGCCTACGCTCCGTTGGGCCCGACATGCAGCTGCTGAGGCCGCTCGTCTCACTGTTTGCGCGCTCGCTGGGCCCCGGCAGGCTGCGCATCGCCGTCGTCAAGTTCGCCGCCAGACTGGACCGACCCTAACTCCGTTCCAGCAGCGCGACCGACTCGATGTGGTACGTGTGTGGAAACATGTCCACGATCGCGGCGCGCCTGATGCGGTAACCACCTCGGACCAGCGCCACGAGGTCGCGAGCGTGAGTCGCCGGCTCGCAAGAGACGTAGACGATGCGCTGCGCACCAAGCCGGATCAGCTCCGCCAGCGCCGCCGGCTCGCAGCCCGCGCGCGGAGGATCGAGGATCACAGACTGGTGGCGCCCCAGCCGGACCTGCCTCAGTACCTCCTCCACCTTTCCGGGCAGATATTCGACGCGCCCTGAGTTGATGCGCGCATTGAGGCGGCCAAGCTGCACCGCGTGCGGGTTCTCCTCGATGGCCGTGACGCCCGCCGCGCCGCGCGCCACCGCGACCGAGATGGTGCCGATGCCTGCGTACAGGTCGAGGACGTGTTCGCCGGTGCCCGCCTCGAGCATGTCGAGCGCGGTCCGGTAGAGCACCAACATCTGCCGGTAGTTCGTCTGCGCGAAAGTGTCGCTGCGCACTCGAAAGGTGAGATCCCAGAACTCGAGTGACATCGCGTCATCGAGGAGCGTGGCGTCGGGCAGGAGCTCGGCCACGCGTCGCGCGTAGTCCTGGCGTGGCCATCTCGGCTCGCGGCCGTGAAAACGCAACCGCCACAAAAGGCCCCTGCCCCGTGGCTCGGCGGTCAGGAGCAGGTTCTGCAGGCCAGTCAACTCCAGCTCCGTCGCGGCCTGGGCAAAC
>DASYZS010000078.1:0-2631 GCA_035945895.1 Candidatus Dormiibacterota bacterium
ACCCGAGTGGTCTTTGCCATTTCAGTATGCCGCCAGGTCCCTCAAGACCTTGGTGATCTTCTCCGGCGTCGGCATGAAGAACTCCTCCATCGGCGCCGCGTAGGGCATCGCAGGGACGTCGAGGCCGCCGAGCCGCTTCACCGGCGCGTCGAGCCACTTCCAGGCTTCATCCGCGATGAGCGCGGCGACCTCAGAGCCGACCGAGACGCTGAAGTTGTCCTCGTAGAGCACAAGGCACTTTCCGGTCCTCTTCGCGGAGGCGAGGATCGCGTCCTTGTCGAGCGGATAGACCGTGCGCAAATCGATGATCTCGACGCTCACGCCGTCCGCTTCGAGCGCTTTGGCTGCCTCCGCTGCGTAATGCACCATCAGCCCGTAGCAGAAGACAGAAACGTCGGTGCCCTCACGGAACGTGCGCGCCTTCTGCAGCGGGATGAGGTACTCGCCCTTGGGCACCGGCTCCTTGAACATGCGGTACAGGCGCTTGTGCTCGAAGAAGAGCACAGGGTCGGGATCGCGGATCGCCGCAATCAGCAAGCCTTTCGCTTCGTAGGGCGACGATGGAATCACGATCTTGAGGCCGGGTGTCGCAAAGCGCGCCTCGATCGATTGCGAGTGGTACAGCGCGCCATGGGCGTGGCCGCCCATCGGCGCGCGCACGACCATCGGCACCGACCAGTCGCCATCGCTGCGGTAGCGATACTTGGCGGCCTCGTTCGTGATCGAGTTGAACGCCATGTGCGCAAAGTCGGTGAACTGGATCTCCGCCACCGGTCTCTTGCCCGCAACGGCCAGCCCCAGCGCCACGCCGACGATCGATGACTCGGCGAGCGGCGTGTCGATGACGCGGTCCTCGCCGTACTTCGCGCGCAGCCCGTCGGTGACCAGGAAGACGCCACCCTTCTTGCCCACGTCCTCGCCCAACACCATGACGCGGTCGTCCCGCTCCATCTCCTCGGCGAGCGCGGAGCGCAGCGCCGCCACCATGTTCATCTCCTCGGTCTCGAGGCCGGCCGCGGGCTCGATGGCCGTCGGCGCCTCGACCGCGTAGACGTTGGTGAGCGCGTCCTCGGGCTTCGGGTCGTCCGCCTCCATACCCTGCTTGGTGGCGACGGTGACCTCCTCCTTGACCTGCTCCTCGTACTGCGTCACCTGCTTGACGGTGAGGACACCCTCGTCGATGAGCCGTTTCTTGAACCGCTCGAGGCAGTCGTTCTGCGCCAGCAGGTCGATCTCTTCCTGAGTGCGATATCGCCGCTGGTCGTCCTCAGACGAGTGCGCGCCAAGGCGGTCGACCAGGCACTCGATGAGCGTCGGTCCCTCGCCGGCTCGCGCCCGCGCGACGGCCTCCTTCGCCACCACGTAGCAGGTCACGGGATCGCGGCCGTCGACCGTCACACCGGGGAACCCGTATCCGGCGGCGCGCTGCGCGACGTAGTCGACCGCGTACTCCTTGTTGAAGGGCGTGGAGATCGCAAAGCCGTTGTTCTCGCACACGAAGACCTCGGGCAGCTTGTAGATGGCGGCGAAGTTGAAGGCTTCGTGCGCATCGCCTTCCGAGCCCGCGCCCTCGCCATAGGCGGTGAGGAGCACCTTGTCGGTCTTGTCCATCTTCAACGTGTAGGCCACACCCGCCCCGCGGACCATCTGAGTCGCGACCGGCGAACCGCCCGATGTGATGTTCAGGCGTGAGTCAGAGAAGTGGCCGGGCGTCTGCTTGCCGCCCGACGCGGGGTCGGCCGACTTGGCGAGCACCGAGAGCATGAGGTCCAGCGGTGTCAGGCCCATGCGCATGCAGAGCACGACGTCGCGGTAATACGGCGCGAGCCAGTCGTACTTGGGCTTGAGCGGCCAGCCGACTCCGATCTGGGCGGCCTCGTGACCGGCGCACGAGATGATGAAAGGCGCCCGCCCCTGGCGGTTGAGAACCTGGAAACGGTAGTCGATCTGCCGGCCGAGCAGGATGTAGTGGAACCACTCGGTGAGGACGTTCTCGTCGAGGTCGGTGTCGCGCCACGCGACCGGCTCCTGGAACCGCCACTCGGGGTTGAACGAAGGCCTGGTCTTGGTGATCTGCGCCACTGGATGCTCTAGATGTGGATGGCGTGGCCGTCCACGGCCATCGCCGCCTCCATCACCGCCTCGCTCAACGTCGGGTGTGGGTGGATGTTGCGGCCGAGCTCCCACGCGTCGCCCTGGAAGAGCTGCGTCAGCGCGGGCTCGGCGATCAGCTCGGTCGCCTCGTTACCGACGATATGCGTCCCCAGCATCTGGCCGGTCTTGGCGTCGGAGACGATCTTCACGAACCCGGCGGTCTCCCCGTGGATCTGCGCCCGGCCGATCGCGCTGAACGGGAACTTGCCGACCTTCACCTCGTGTCCTTTGTCCCGCGCCTGCTTTTCGGTCAAACCGACCGACGCGATCTGCGGGTGGGAGTACGTGCAGCGGGTCACGAGGTCCTGCTCCATCGGCGCCAGGCGCTGGCCGGCTATGTCCTCGGCCGCGACGATCCCCTCGTGTGAGGCCGCGTGCGCGAGGAGGTAGCCGCCGACGACGTCGCCGATGGCGTGGATCGACTCCACGGACGTCCTCATCCACTCGTCGACCTCGATGAACCCGTTCGGCCGCAGC
>DASYZS010000079.1:0-12108 GCA_035945895.1 Candidatus Dormiibacterota bacterium
CGATTCGGAACGTCGCAGGTCTCGCCAACGCAGAGCTCGCACCCCTTCGTGGTCGGCGGCTACGTCTGGACCGACCAGCAGCAGCCTTGCCAGTGCGGCCCGGGCGGCAACAGCATGCCCACCGGGAAAGTGGTCGCCCGCAACATCTCCAGCGGGGTCGAGACGGTGATCGATCTGCCGCCGCTGGCCTACGGTGACCCGATCTTCTCCCTGCTCGACTACCGCGGCCCCTAGGCCGCTTGCCTGCGACACACGACTTCTCCAGAGCGGTAGACGAACTCGGCCGGCTGATTGGTACTTGGGGCGTGGAAGCCCGTCTCCCGCTCCAGGGGGCGGACTCCCCGTCTTTTTCAACGTCCGGCGCGCCAGGTGGAGATGGAACGCCCTTCCCATAAATGTCCGGCGCACAAGTGCGGCGGTTGCGCTCCTATGGTGGCCGGCGCAATTGAGCCGGTGGCGCTCCACTGCGCGACGCAGCGCGCCGCGCGCTGTCGTGGCAGACGGGACTGCCCGTAGGCAAAGGACCCGGCCCCCGACGGGGCCGGGTTCGAGCGTCGGCCCTTATACGGTGGCCGGCACCGGGATGAGACCGAGCTGCCTCATCTGGTCGAGCTGATCGAAGTAGACGCGAGCCTCCGCAATCTTTCCGTTCTCGACCCGGAGAAGCTGGACGCCGTAGCCGACGACCTTCTTATAGGTCGGCGCGATGGTGCCAGTCGGGCTCTCGAGCGGGGCGGTGTGCGTGCCTTCCATCAAGATCTCCTGGACGACCCAGGGGCCGCTGGTGATCTCGCTGCGGACTTTCATCTTGCCGTCCGGGAACGCCTTCAGCCAGGTTGTGGCGTAGGCAGTGGCGTCCTTGGCGTTGGTGGCCTTGAATCCACCCGGCGCGTTGAACTTGATGTCGTCAGAGTGCAGCTCGTGCAGCGCTTTCTCGTCGTGGGCGTTGAACGCGGCTACGAAACGGGTGGTCGTGTCTTTGGATTCAGACATTGCGTCTCCTCCTAAGGAGTAGCGCGAAGCGGAGGGCCAAGAAGGCTACTGCCATCCGAGGCCGGCAACCGCGAGGACTGTTACAGCCCCCGACTCAGTCCAGAACATTGCGACTATAACAGAAAATGGTTGCGAGCGCGTGCTAATATTTCGAGATCGAACGTCCCCGCCTGCTCTCTGTTGCCGAGGCTGCCTCCGAGCTCAACGCATCGGAGGCCTACGTTCGCCGTTTGCTGCTGAGGCAGCGACTGTACGGAATCAAAGTGGGAATCGTCTGGGCCATTCTTCCGGACGATCTGGAGGCCTTCAGGCGCACGCGCCGTGCTCCGGGGCGGCCGCGCAAGCACGTGATAAGTGCCATTGACCAGGCGGCGACCACGCGCATAGCCCGCGAGCGGAAGCGCGCCGGCACCAATCGACTCCTGCGAAAGCGACGACCATAGCGTCACGAGCGCGGAGTTAAGCGGGCCGCTCGGCACTTCCGCCAATTTCAGCTCAAAGATGTAACGGGCTGGGGAGCGGTCCGCTGCGGCCACCATACACCTCAATCAGTTGGTGTGCGGAGTACGCAAGAACTCTTGCCGAGGCGGCGGGATGCGGCTGCACAACGCCAGCGAGTGGTCCAGACCTACTGAGTAGCCAGGCTACGGAAAAAAGATGCGTGCCCAGAACCGTTGGGAGTGGAGTACCGTGATCGGTGGCCCCAAGGGACACGTTCAACGGAGTCGGAGTTGGTCGCAAGACCTGTTCCGGAGTCGGAGAGGCGGTCCGTTGGGGTCACTTCTTTTCCGGGGCCGATGTGGTGGTTTCGCAGCTTGGTCGGGCGTGATCTCGTCCCCTCACCTGAGTCGATAAGTGAATTGGACCGAGGGCATGGTAGTCAGGGCCGCGAATCCCATCTCCCGCTCCAGACGGGACTCCCCGTCATATTGAACGTCTGGCTCACAAGAGAGCCGGTGGCGCTCCCCCTCTAGGCCGCGCACACCTTTTCGTGGATCAGCCGGGTCAGTTCGTGCACCTCTTTGGTGAGCTGGGTGTTGAGCTCGAGCGCCGCCGCGAGCTTCTCCTCGACGTCTTTGATCTGCCTCTCCTGGCTGCCAATCCCCGCTAGCGTCGCCTCGAGGTTGCGTTCGGACCGGTTCGACGAGGCACCAACGAGAAAGCCGATGTACAGTTCGGCGATCGTCGTCACTGTGTTGAGCGGAAAGTTGAAGCTGTTCGACGTGAACCAAGCCGGAAGGAAGTTATGGCCCGCGATGTACGGGCCAAACGCAATCCAGGTCCCGACGGCGAGCAGCCAGATGATGATGTTGGTGGGCGTGCCCATCGCGTAGCTCACCCGGTCAGCGATCTTTTGAAACAACGACAGCCGTTCCGGCCGATCCACCCCGTCAGAGTCCTTTGCCATCATCGCTTCCTCCTTTGCGCATGCCGTTGGTCCGCGTAGGCGATCATGCCGGCGTGATCGTCATCAGTGGATGGATCTCCGTCCAGCCGTGATCGAGATCGAGCACGTAGGCGCCGGTGACGGTCACATGAGCGCCGACCGGTGGCAGCACAAGTGGGTTGTGGTAACCGGCGCAAGCTGAGACCGCGTCAGCCTGCGTAACTGGCAACTCACATACCGGCTCGAGCACGAGATCACCGTGCTCGGCGCCATTCAGACAGGTCGTGTTGCACGCGTTGACCAGGCTGGCGTACTGCGGATCTAGCTTCAGGCCGATGTGATAGTCGCCGTCGGCTTCTTTGCGCTCGAAGTCGATCAATCCGCTGACCGTTATGCACGGCTGCAGAACTTGCAGGCGGTCGGGGTGGTAGACGTGAGAGCTCGGATCGCTCGGCTGTAAGCAGGCCGAGGCCGCAGTCGCCGATGGTGACAGCGATGTGGATATGTCAGGCGATGGACTGGTCTGGGCCGTGGAGCTGTCTTTGCGGGCACCCGTGCCCAGGTTGACAGCGATGACGATCAGGACGATGGCGACCACGATCGCGCCCACAACCGCAAGAACGCGAGTGTTCATATGCCCTCAGCCGCTCGCCGGCTGCACCCGATCCGGGATCCGGAGGGACATCGCGCCCCAGGCCATGGCCGCCGCGGCGGCGATGCCCGGAACGAACGCAAGCAGGGCCCGACCCGACGCGTCCCACAACGCACCCGCTATCAACGGGATCACGAACGCGGTTGCGTACTGCAGGGTGAAGATGGCGGCGCTCATGCGCGCGACCTCGCCGGGCGGCGCGATGCGCGGCGGCAGGCTCAGCACCACCACGAACGCGAGCGCCGTCGAGAAGCCGAGCACGAACGCCGACACCAGCACGCCTGCACCCGGCGTGAGCACGAGAGCCAACTGCGCGGCCGCCATGACGACCGCGGAGCCGATGAATCCGGCGCGTCCGGTCATGATCCTCGGCCACAGAGCGACCACAGGCGCGGTCAGGAGCTGAGATCCATTGAGCAGCGCGAGCGCGGGGGAGATCAGGTTGTGCCGGCTTGTCTGATCGAGAAAGTCGGGGATGAAGGCGTTGGCGCCGAAATATGCGGCCGACGCCATGCCCATGACCACGCCGATACGAATCGCCTGGCCCTGTCGCCAGTCCGGCCACCACCGAGCAAGCGCCGCCGCGCCTGCCGAGCGGGCCGGAGCGGAAAACCCGATGGCAATGGCGCTGCCGGCGACCAGCACCGACCAGGTCGCGAGCGCCCAGCGCCAGTCGCCATGCGCCAGCGGCAGCACGCCCACGGGCGTGGTCAGCACAGTTGGCAGCGTCTCACCGATCAGGATGCCGTTGCTGTAGACGGCGGTGGCGATCGCGATCCGCCGTGGAAACCATTCGCGCACCAAAGACGGGAACGCCGGCTGCGTGACCGCGACCCCGACGCCCATCAGAAACGTGGCGGTGAAAAGCACTGCCGCGCTCGGGCCGAGTCCGCGCAGCGCTCCAAAGACGGCAATCGCGCCGAGACCGGCGAACAGAGCGCCTCGCGCGCCGAGCTTCGCGATCAGCAAGGAACCCGGGACGGACGCAATCGCGAGGATCAGGACGGGGCCGGAGACGAGGGCACCGACTGCCTTCTCATCGAGGTTCAGCGCGCGGTGGATGAGCGGAATCAGCGGCGGCACCGCGAGCATGGTCAGCCTCATGTCGATTCCTCCGAGCCAGAGCAGCAGCAGGCGCACCCAGTCGGCGCGCGTCAGCCTCACTGGCTACGCTTAGCGGGCGAATTGAGCGGCTTGCTGATCGTCACGGCCACAGGACCTGAGGAACCCACACGCGCCAGCGTTCCATTCCACATCGCGGTGAACGGTGCGAAGCCGGCAGGCACTGAGGCAGCGATCGTGCTCGCCGGCGACGCCGCCGAGCTGGTCAAGCCGGACGTGATCGCCAACGTGATCGGCGTCGGCATCCCACCCCTACGCGAGCTCGTAGACAAGGCACTCGAGCAGGAGCTTCGCGTCTACGTTTGAAAGGCCTGCGCCCAGGCCCGTGGGGTCCTGCAGGAGATGCTCACGCAGAACATGGAGTACATCACTCCACCTGATCTTGTGCGCCTGACCATGGAGGCCGACAAAGTCCTCAGCTTTTAGGGCGAGCGGCGCCGAAGCTCCTCGCATCTTCGCGCCCTAGGCGGCCGGGCGCCTGCGGCGCTGAAGCCGGCGTCAAGGGGCCCGGCGCTGCGTCGCTGCCCCCGCGTCCACGACGCGGGGACCCCAGTACGAGTGCGCTCCTAGCCGCGCCACCCTTTCGTTGGCTCCGGCCGCCGATGGCGCGGATCTGCGTCGGATCTCAGCGTCGCTCACCCTCTAGTCGCTCCAATAGCGGCTAGAGCGCTCGGGTTCTCGAGCGACGACAGGTCGCCCGGATCGCTCCCGATGTAAACGGACTTCACGACGCGGCGCAGGATCTTGGCGTTTCGCGTTCGCGGCAGGTCGACGACGAAGTGCACCGCCTTGGGCCGCAGCGGCTTGCCCAGCGCCGAGGCAACCTGGTCCTGCAGCTCCGCCGCCAGCTTGTCGCTCGGCTCGAAGTTGGGCCGAAGGATCACAAAGCAGACGAGCACCTCGCCCTTCAACTCATCGGGGACACCGATGGCCGCAGCCTCGGCCACCGCGGGATTGCCGACCAGGACCGACTCGACCTCAGCCGGCCCAAGGCGCTTGCCGGCGATCTTGATGGTGTCGTCCGAACGGCCCAGCACGTACCAGAGCCCGTCCTCAGGGTCGACGTAAGCCCAGTCGCCGTGCACCCAGATGTCGGGGTAGCGGCTCCAGTACGTCTCGAGGTAGCGCTGCCGGTCACCCCAGAAGCCGCGCGTCATTCCCGGCCAGGGATTGCGAATCACGAGCTCGCCGACTTCGCCGAGGATGGAGCGACCGTCGCTGTCGAGCACATCCGCAGCAATGCCGGGCACCGGACCTGCGAAGGAACACGGCCGCAGCGGCGAGATGACGTTGCCGCACAGAATCCCGCCGGAAATCTCCGTGCCGCCCGAGTAGTTGATGATCGGGATGCGGCCGCCGCCGACGTGCTTGAAGTACCAGTTGAACGGCTCCGGGTTCCATGGCTCGCCAGTGCCGCCGAGGATGCGGAGGCTGGACAGGTCATGTCGCTCCGGGACCTCGTCGCCGTGGGTCATCAGTCCGCGGACCAGAGTGGGGGAGACGCCGAGGACCGTGACCTTGTGGTCCTCGACCATGCGCCACAGGCGGTCGGCGGCGGGATAGTCCGGAGTGCCCTCGTACAGCACCATCGTCGCGCCGAGGACAAGGGTGCCGAAGATGAGCCAGGGCCCCATGATCCAGCCGATGTCCGTGTACCAGAACACCGAATCGTCACGACCGATGTCGAAGCCGTGCGCCATGTCCTGCGCGGCCTTGATGACAAAACCGCCATGGACGTGGAGCGTCCCCTTGGGCTTGCCCGTGGTGCCCGATGTGTAGATGATCATCAGCGGGTCTTCGGGGTCGAGCTCTTCGGTCCGAGCCCGGTCGGGGTGGTCTTCCAGCAGCACTTCCCACACCTGGTCACGACCGTGCGACCACGGAATCTCGCGCACGACGCGCCGGTGGACGATGACTTTCTTCACCGACGGACAGCTCACGAGGGCGCGGTCGGCCGTCTCCTTCATCGGGACGACCTGGCCGCGACGGTAGAAGCCGTCCGCGCAGATGAGCACCTTCGCCTCGCCATCGCGTAGTCGCGTGGCGATCGCCTCGGGTCCGTAGCCCGAGAACAGCGGAATGATCACCGCGCCGATCTTGGCCGCGGCAAGAACCGAGATCGCTACTTCAGGGCACATCGGCATGAAGATGCCAATGCGATCTCCCTTTTCGACCCCAAGCCGGCGCAGTGCGCCGGCGAGCTGCGACACCTGCCTGTCGAGCTCTCGGTAAGTCAGCTCGCGCCGGTCACCAGGCTCGCCCTCCCAGATGATGGCGGTCTTGTTGCGAAGGTCCCCGTCGCGGTAGCGGTCGAGGCAGCTGTGCACGATGTTCATGCGCGCACCGATCCACCACTTCGCCCACGGCTTCCCACCCGAGAGGTCGACCACGTTGTCGTACTCGCGATAGAACGCGACGTCGATGTCCTTCACGGCCGCGTCCCAAAACCACTCGATGTCGTCGTCGGCACGTCGCAGCAACTCGTCGAACGTCTCGATGCCGTGGCGGTCCATGAAGCGTTTGAGCCTGCTCTGGTCGACGACTTCCTGGCTCGGCCGCCAGATCACGTCGCCTATCACCACGGGCTGCATGCGTTTAATTGTCACCGGATGCAGCTTCCGGACGACTTCGCCGACCAGCTGGCCCGGGTCATCGATCCGGCACAGCAGGAGTCCGTGGCCGAGATCATCGAGGCGGCCACGATGCTCGACGACGTGGGCTTGCGCCGCTTTCTCCAGACGTTCGCAGCCCGGGTGCGCAGCTCTGACGCCCCGGTCAGGGCCGACGAACTCCGCCGCTTTCTGCAGCAAGCAGCGCGCTGATCCGCTGGGCGTCCTGAACGAGCAGCCAGTAGTTGTCCCACGCCGCCCTCGCAATCGCGAGAGCTAGGCGCGGCTTGACGTTGAGACGCGCGGCGCGGGTGGCCTGGTGGTGGGCGTAGCACCAACGGTCCCAGGCGCGCTCCACCGTCGAATCGACCATCTCATGCCATAGAGCCACGTCGCCGTCGATCGGCGGAGGAAGCGACAGCATCTTCCACTTGCGGTCCTCGCGCACGACCGCGAGCACGGGTTGACCGCTCGGCCGGTTGGCGTGGCGCGTGGGCCGCGGATTTCGCGGATTCAATGCCATGAGCCGCTGCTGCACGGCAAATACGAGCTCCTGCGCCGCGTCGAGCGTGGATGGAGGAAGCGGCGGGTTGCGCCGTCCGAGTCGAATCTGCAGCGCGCGAATCGCCTCACGGAGCCGGAGCGGAGCCTCTGACTCTTCCTGCAGGCGCAGACTTTCGACGTCGTCCAGGAGGACATCCGACTCGGCGAGCAGCACCCTCCGCTGCGTCTCCGCCGCCATGGCCGGACAATGCCTCTGCGCCACGGCGCTGTCAAGCAGCGGTTTACAGGCTAGGCGATCCCAAGTAGCCTCTTACCGTTGCCGGCCAGGAGCTTTTCGAGAACCGGCGGCGGGATGTCCAGGCCCGCCAGCTCGTCGAGGCAGCGCTTCGGCTGGATGAACGGATAGTCGCTGCCAAAAAGGAACTGGTCCTGCAGCCGCCCCTTCATGTCGCGCATGACCTCGATCGGGATGTAGCGCGGAGCCCAGCCCGAGATGTCGATATAGATGTTCGTCTTGTGCAGAGCCATTGCCAGCAGCTCGAGGTGCCATGGGTACCCGAAGTGCGCGGCGATGATCTTGAGGTCCGGGAATGCCGCCGCCGGAGCGTCGAGCCATATCGGTCGCGCAAAGTCGATGCGGATCCCCTGGCCGCCGGGCTGGCCGGCGCCGATTCCGCTCGTGCCTGTGTGAAACAGCACGATCAAGCCAAGGTCCTGGCACTTCTCGTACAGGGGCCAGTGGCGTTCCTCGTTGGGCGCGAACGCCTGCAGAGACGGGTGCAGCTTGACGCCCTTCAGGCCGAGCTCGGCGATGCGGTCGAGCTCTGCCACGGCCCGGTCACCTTTGAGGGGATCAACGCTGCCGAACCCGACAAAGGTCTGGGGATACTCCTGCACCGCGTGGGCGACGAGCTCATTGGGTACTCGGGGACGCGCCGTCGCGGTTTCCGCGTCCCACGCCAGGAGCACGGCGACAACGTCCAGGTCTTCGTATTCCCGCGCCAGCTCTTCCAGCGACTTGCGGGCGACCTTCGAGCGGAAGTACGACTCAGCCGCCTCGACGTAACCCTGCATCGAGACGTCCAGCCAGTCGGGAGTCGGCAGGTGGACGTGAAAATCGATCGCCTTCAAGGCGTTTAACTGTAGTTTCTGACCTCTTGAGAATTCCCGCCTGGCTCGATCCCTGGTGGCACATCGATTACGAGGTTCGATCGCGGCTCTCAGTCGATGCCGTAGAAGCCGCTCTCTTGTTGCGCACGCCTCAGTTCAGTGGTGCCAGAGTGAACGATGGTGCGGTGGTCTTGACGAGGCGTGGGGGGTTGGTGAACCAGTTCGTAACGGCCCGCGCCTCGATCCGTATCGACGGCACTGGCAGCAAAGTCCATGTACACATCGCCCGCTCTGCGATCACCAGTGGATTCTTTGCATTCGCATTCGTGTTTGTCGTTGTCGGGCAGTTGATTCAGGTGCTCCTTTCGGCAGTCTTCTACCCGCCGCGCTTGCTGCAGTCGGCCACCTTCATGGTCATCGGTCTTCTGATCTGGGTCTTGGCGATCGGCGGGAATTACACGTCCGCTCGGAAGGAAGCCAAAGACCTGCAGGGTTTTATCAGCCAGGCGCTGGGCGGAGCAGGCTGAGCATGGAAGCCACGCTGCTTGTGCTCGCGGGAGGTCAGAGCCGGCGCATGGGAAGGCCCAAGCAGTGGATCGAGGTTGGGAATTCGGTCCTGCTTCGATACGTCATGGAAAGGCTGGCTCCCGCGTTCTCTGAGCTGATGGTCTCGTTCAAGGAACCGGAGCAGATGGAGCAGCTCGTGCCCTATCGCGTGGTGTTCGATCGCAAGCGCAATGCGGGTCCGCTGGCTGGCCTCGAGGCGGGTCTGCTCGCTGCTCACCACCAGGTCCTGTTCGCGGTGGCCTGCGACATGCCCTACGTCGAGCCGATGACAGCCGAGGTGGCGGTGGCCGCGGCGCGAAACTGCGACGCGGCGATTCCTCGCCACGAAGGCCTCTTCGAGCCGGTTTGTGGCGCGTATCGCAAGACCGCGCTGCCAGCCATCGAACGCGCCCTCGACATGGGCAACTACGTCGCGCATGACGTCGTCGAGCAGCTCGACGTCACGTGGCTCGAGAATCTCGATCCCGCGCAGTTCGAAAGTCTGAACACCCCCGCCGACCTCGAGCGCTTCCATGTCGCCCTCTCGTCGCAGCGATAATTGGACGAAACGCTTTGAAGATCGTCGTCACCGTCAAGCAAGTACCTGATCCGAACTCAACTTTCAGCCTCGACGCTGACAACACGATCTCCCGCGAGAAAGAGGTCGTCCTCGACCCAGGCGATGAGTGCGGCGTGGAAGAGGGCCTCCAGCTGAAGGAGGCGCACGGCGGCGAGGTCATCCTCGTGTCGATGGGACCCGAGCGCGCCAAGGATGCGATCCGCAAGGGCCTTTCGATGGGCGCAGACCGCGCGGTACTGATCTCAGATCCGGCGCTCGCAGGCGCGGATGCACTGACCACTGCGAAGATCCTTGCTGCGGCCATCAAAAACGAATCGCCCGACCTGATCATCTGCGCGACCGAGTCTTATGACGGAAGCACGGGGATGGTCCCGCCGATGCTCGCCGAGCTGCTCGGGATACCGCAGCTGACGTCCGCCAAGAAGGTCGAGGTGGACGGAAGCACGATCAAAGTGCACCGCCAGACGGCCGATGGCTACCAACTCGTCGAAGCCGCGACCCCGTGTCTGATCACCGTCACCGCGGCCATCGCCGAACCGCGCTACGCGTCGCTCAAAGGCATCATGGCCGCGCGCTCGAAGGAGATCAAACAGGTGGGATTCGGCGAACTCGGCGTGGAGAAGAGCATGTCGGCCGAGACCATCGAAAGCGTCACCGACGCCGAAGCGCGCAAAGCCGGCGAGGTGATCCAGGACGACGGCACCGCTGTGGACAAGATCGTGCAGGTCCTCGCGGCCGCGAAGGTGCTGTAGATGGCCGGTGTGCTCGTCTACGCCGAGCTCAGCGGAGGCAAGGTCGCGTCGACCACGCTGGAGCTTCTAACGAAGGCGCGCTCGCTGGGTGACGTGTATGCCGTCGCGCTCGGGTCGGGTGCGAAGGCGGCGGCCGGGACGTTGGGCAAGCACGGCGCGAAGGTCGTTCATGTCAACGAGGACGCGGCCTTCGACGACTACATCGCTGAGCCCGCAACCGACGCGATCGCGGCTCTTTACGAGCAGCAAAAGCCCGACCTCATCCTTTTCGGTTTCACTCAGGACTCGCGCGAGGTGGCGGGCCGGCTCGCGGCGCGGCTGGGTGTGGGCCTGATCTCCAACGCGAGCGACGTCAGCGCGAATGATGGGTTTGTCGCGAAGGTTCCGTACTTCGGCGGCGCCAAGGTCGCGTCGATGAAGGCCAACGCCAAGCCGGCGATCATCCTCGTGCGTCCGAAGTCGTTCGAAGCCTCGGAGTCGGGCGGCGCCGCCGAGGTGAAGGAGCTCGACGTCAAAGTGGCCGAAGGGTCGAAGCGCGCGCACATCGCAGACCGGGTGGTCGAAGCGTCGGAGAAGGTGAAGCTCGAGGACGCCCGAGTGGTGGTCAGCGGCGGGCGCGGAATGCAAGGACCGCAGAACTTCCCGCTCCTCGAAGACCTGGCCAGCGCGCTTGGCGGAGCGGTCGGCGCGAGCCGCGCCGTGGTCGACGCGGGCTGGGTGCCTTATTCGATGCAGGTCGGCCAGACCGGCAAATCGGTGCGACCCGGCGTCTACATCGCGGTCGGCATATCGGGTGCCATGCAGCACACGGTCGGCATGAAGACCTCGAAGGTCATCATCGCCATCAACAAGGACGCCGAGGCTCCGATCATGAAGATGGCCGACCTCGGAGTGGTGGGTGATGCGCTCAAGATCGTGCCCGCGTTGACCGCTGCGGTCAAAGCCAAAAAGGACCGATAGGGCTGACTACCAGGTGGCCGGCTGTGCTTTGAACGGCTTGTACTCTTCCGCGGGTACCAGCGGTACGCCTCGGAACTTTTCCTTGGCGACGAACTCGCCGAACGCCTCTGTGACTCCGAAGACGCCCCCGATGTTAGAGAAGTGGAAGATGTCGGCTCCGTTCCACGAGCCCTCCTCCACCACCAGCCCGCGAAAGGTATATGCAGTTGGATTCCGGCCGCACACGGCGCAGCCAACCCACTGAAAACCCGCTTCGTCAATGGGTTCCGGGTGCATCGCCTCCCACACGACGCGGACGGTGGGCCGGGGAAAAACGGCGACTTTGAACCGTGCAGCCGGCGCCGGGTGCTGGAGCTCTTTCTCCCAGTAGTTGTTGTAACCCTCGATGATCACCGGCTCCCAGCGCTCGATCCCCTTGAGGCCCGAGCGCTCAAATGCATCGATGAAGCGGTCCGACATCATCGCTTCGCAGCCGGGACCGGAGATGATGTCGCCCGGGGCGTATGACTTCATGCCTTTGACCAGGCGTATTCGATGCGGCGGAAGCCACTTAAGCGAGCCGATGTATTCCCCACACGATGAACATTGGGGTGCATCTCCGTACTCGGGATCGATGACATCGGCGAAAGCAAAGTCTCCGGTCATCATCGGAAGGCTGAGCACCCAGAACTTCATGGTGCGAGGTTAATGAATCGGACCGAAGCCGAGACGCTCTTGGCGGACCGGGTTGCACGTCGCAAGGCCAAGGACTTCGAGGCGGCGGACGCGCTCCGCGAGCAGCTGCGGGCCGGTGGGTGGGATGTCGTGGACAGCGCCGCAGGCAGTGAGCTGCAGGCGATCAAAGCGCCGGCAGTCGCCCCACCTGCGACGGCGCGCGCCGTCACGCTGTTGAC
>DASYZS010000080.1:0-30993 GCA_035945895.1 Candidatus Dormiibacterota bacterium
ACGCGGCCGTCTTGCAACTGAACAGCGGTGTGGTAACCGCGGGCAGTCTGCATCGGCGCCACCAGGAACCACTTCCTGCCAATCGGCTCGTATATCTCGGCCACAGCGATGGAGTCCGAAGTCGCGCAGCGTCCACCCGCAACCAGGACCCGGCCGCTCCGCAACAGCGTCATGGTGTGGCGGCAGTGACCCGCGATCATCAGCGGGTGGGCGAGCCAGCTTAAAGGCTGGCCCACCTGACTCGTGTTCAGTGCCCCTCCCGGTTGATATGCCGCGATACCGCCCGCAACCAGAACGTTCTGATCGTTGAGCACAACCGCGGTGGCAAAGTCGATGGTGTCGGGCATACCCCCAGGCTGGTCCTGGCCGCCGGTTGTCGGGTCGTAAAACTCTTCTTGATTGCCAGGCAGGATCACATCCGTCCCGCCGTAGATCCAGACGTTACCGGTGCCCAGCTGGACCACCACTGGCCCGTTCGGCCGTTTGCCGTAGAAGGGCTGCGTCCCCGACCACGTGTTGGTGAGGGGGTCGTAGATCTCGAAACTGCTCGGGTCGGTGCCACCGATTCCGCCGTCGCCTCCGGCGACAAAGACTTTGCCGTTGGTCATCAGGATGGCGGAATGGTGCTCCCGTGCTTGGGCCATCGATGGAGCGGCGCTCCATATGTTGGCGATGGGGTCGTACAGCTCGGCGGTGGCCAGGGCCGGTCCTCCCGGACGGGAGATGCCGCCCGCGACCAGCACCTTGCCGTTCGGCAGCGCGGTGGCAGTGAACGCGCTGCGCGGAGCCGACATCGGCGCCGCCGGCTTGATGGGGATCCCAGCCGGATTGAAGAGGTCGACCGCCGCCGTATCCGCCGTCGCTGACGTCTGGCCGCCAATCAGAAGGACGATACCCGTGGCCGCCAGGTAGGCCGCGCCGAAGTCTGCGCGGGGCACAGACATCGAGGACGCTGATGCCCAACTCCCCGGAAGGACTTGCGGCGGCGTCGGCAAGGGCGATGGCGTAGGCTCTGGCGGCGCCGCCTGAGTAGCCGAGGGAGAGACTGTCGCCAAGGCTGAAGCCGAGACGGATGGCGTCGCGGACGCCTTCGACACCAGCGGGCCCTGAGGCGTGCAGGCCACCGACAGCATCAGCAAGCCGGCCAGACCGAGTACTCCGTTGCGCATCGTTCCCAACCCAACGCCTCGGCGGCACGTCCGGTTACGGGTTCAGTATGGCTCCTTCAGACGCCGAACCGACCAGCGCCGCGTATCTGGCCAGCACGCCGTGGCGGTAGTGCGGCTCCGGCGGTGACCAATCCTTTAGGCGCCCGTCGATGTCGACGCCTTCGACCGCGAGACGCCGGCTTTCGACGTCCATAACGATGATGTCGCCGTCTTTCAGTGCCGCCAGCGGGCCGCCGACCGCGGCCTCGGGGGCGACGTGGCCGACCATCAAGCCCTGCGTGGCTCCTGAGAATCGGCCGTCGGTCACCAGCGCGACCGAGTCGCCCAACCCCTCGCCCACGAGCGCCGCAGTGACCTGCAGCATCTCGCGCATGCCCGGCCCACCGCGAGGGCCTTCGTAGCGGATCACCACCGTGTCACCGGGCTTGATCTTGCCGCTATAGACCGCAGCAAAGGCGTCCTCCTCGCGGTTGAAGACCCGCGCAGGCCCGCGATGTGAGGTCGGCGTGTGGGCCGTCACCTTCACGACCGAGCCATCGGGCGCGAGGTTGCCGCGCAGGATGACAAGGCCACCCTCGCCACGCAGCGGCCGAGCCAGAGGAGCTACCACCTCCTGGCCCGGCGTTTCGCTGACATTCTCGGATTCCTCGCCGAGCGTCCGGCCTGTGATGGTGAGGGTGTCACCGTCGACGTAACCGCCTTCGATCAGCCGCTTGGTCAGAATCGCGATGCCGCCGGCGCGGTGCAGCTCGACCGCGGCGAAACGGCCGCCCGGCTTGAGGTCGCACAGCAGCGGCGTGCGGCGGCTGATGCGATCGATCTCGTCGATCGCCAGGTCGACGCCGACCTCACGCGCCAGCGCCAGCAGGTGCAGCACCGCGTTGGTCGACCCGCCGCTTGCGGCGACCGCGGCGATCGCGTTGTCGAAAGCCCGCCGCGTCAGGATGCGCGTGGGCCGCAGATCGTGCTCCAGCGCGTTCATCGCGATGGCGCCGATCCGCTCCGCGGCGCGCAGCTTCGCAGGGTCCGTCTGCGGAATCGAATTGAAGCCGACCGGGGACATCCCGATCACCTCGAACATCATCGACATCGTGTTCGCCGTGTACTGGCCGCCGCATGCGCCCGCCCCAGGACATGCCACCAGCTCGAGCTCCGCCAGGTCCGCGTCTGAGATCTTGCCGGCGGCGGCAGCCCCGATGGCTTCGTACACCTCACCGACCGCGACCTGTCTTCCGCGCCAGCTGCCGGGCATGATCGAGCCGCCATACAGGAGCACCGCCGGGCGGTCGAGGCGCACGAGCGCCATCGCGGAGCCAGGCGTGGTCTTGTCGCAGGCGGCAAGCGAGACCAGTGCGTCGAACATGTGGCCGCGGCCGACAAGCTCGATCGAGTCGGCGATGACCTCGCGCGAGACCAGCGAGGTCTTCATGCCCTCGCTGCCCATCGTGATGCCGTCGGAGATCGCGATGGTGTTGAACTCCATGGGGTTCGCGCCGGCGGCGCGTATGCCGGCCTTTAGAGGCGCGGCGATCTCGCGCAAGCCGAAGTTGCACGGCATGGTCTCGGTCCAGCAGTTGGACACGCCGATGAAGGGCTTCTCGATGTCCTCTGCGGTCAGCCCGATCGCGTGCAGGAAGGCGCGTGCTGCGGCGCGGTCGCGACCCTGATAGAGCGTTCTACTCGGTAGATCCCGCGGCGGCATGTTCAGCAACCTTAGCTTGGGCGCTCACGCCGAAGTACGCACCCTGGAGGAGCTCGAGGTGGTGAGCGTAGCTGTGGTTGCGAAATGCCCAGTCCCGGCCTTCGCGAGCGAGCTCAACGAGCCGCTCGGGATGCGTTCGCAGGTCTTCGATAGCGGACACGATCTCATCACCGCCTGACGCCGCGACGACCGGCGGCCGGTCTTCCTCGTACAGCGACCAGTCGACCGCGGTGATGAGCGGCCGGCCGGCGGCGAGAGCCTCGATCTCCATGAGGCTCAGGATCCCCTGCCGCATCTGGCCGATCACGACGTCGAACTGGCCAAGGAACGTGCCGATGTCCTCATGCGGCACGGGCTTGACGAAGTTCACCCAGCGCGAGTAACGGCGCGCGTATTCGCGCGCAAGGGGGCCCCAGTCGAACGCGGTCACCTCGGCCGACTCGCTCAGCCGCTCCGCTGCCGGGAAGATGCGGTCGACCCCTTTCACCGGGTCGATTCGCGTGAAGATGATGATCTTGGCGAGTCGGCCCGGAGGCTGCTGCTGCCGCACATCGACAGGGTTGGGCAGATACACGAGCTTCTCGTTGTAGCGCGTGAGGAACGACTTCAGGTTCGGGGTGACGTAGAAGATCTTGATGGCGCTTTCCAGGACTCT
Organism: Candidatus Dormiibacterota bacterium; assembly: GCA_035945895.1. Taxonomy (GTDB): domain Bacteria; phylum Chloroflexota; class Dormibacteria; order Dormibacterales; family Dormibacteraceae; genus 40CM-4-65-16. The sequence continues at coordinate 3,527 of DASYZS010000080.1, forward strand.
GTTCGTCACGAGCCGATAGAAGGGGTTGCCGAGGTTCAGGTGCAGGTCCGAACCGTGCGCCTGGACGAAGAAGGGACGCCGCGCGAGCACGCCGACGATGCCGTGGCTCAACCAGTGGACGTGGATGACGTCGTAGCGCCCACGTCGCAGACGGCGCGCCACCGGCAGGTAAGCCGCAAGTCGCACCGGCAAGGCAGCGGCCTTCGTGGGCCAGCGCCAGGTCGCGCCCATGAGGGGCAGTCGCACCTCGTCCACATTGTGGCCTGCGCTGCGCAGCAGCTTCGCCTGGATGGGCGCGATCCCCGCCACGTCACCGACCAGGGCAATTCGTGCCACTGCTGTTAGACCTTAAGCTGTCGGACATCAGGGCTCAACCGGCACACGGCGAGGAACTTCCCGCCGCGCAACCTGGTTCGGCGGGTACGGCGCGACGGTTCACCACATGGTCGCTGGCGGTGACGGCGGCGTGCCTACCCCTATACGTCGTGCGCTGGCACTACGGCCCTCTACCCACAACGCTGCTCGAGACACTGATCATCGCCACGGTCGCGGGCTACGTCTGGACGTTATGGAGCGAGAAGCGCGTCCCCTCGCGCACGCCATACGACGTGCTCATCGTGCTGTGGCTCGTCTCGGGAGCTATTGGAGTCGTCGCCGCGCCAGATCATCGCGCAGCGCTGGGCACCTACCGCGCGTACTTCATCGAGGCAGTCGCCATTTTCTACGTCGCGGTTGACCTGCTTCGCACTCGCGACGACCTGCGCAAGGTGTTCACGCTGTCGGCCGCGGCGGCGGCCGTCTACTCGATTGGACAGATCGTCTCGTTCGTCTGGGTCGCCGCACATCATCACCTCCAGTTAGGTGACGCACCCGCGTTTCTCAACAACACGCCGAACGCGGACGCCATGTACCTGGAGCCGCTGCTTGCATTTGCGATCGCTTTCGTCGTGTTTCCGTGGGACCCGCGGACGCGGTTGGTCGCCGCGACAATCACCGGCCTGGTCTTCATGGCCATGATCCTGACGCTGTCCCGCGCAGGTTATCTGGCGATGGCGGTCCTGGGGGCCGTGCTGGTCGTGAGAGCCGTCAATCGGAGGTGGCGGTGGTGGACGCTGGCGGGTCTCGTTGTTCTCGCCGCCGCGGTACTCGAGATCCCCTTCGTGAACCAGCGCGTCGTGACGATCGGATCCTCGGCAGGACTGCGCGAGTCGATCTACGGCCAGGCGTTGCGCATGCTTTCCCAGCGACCGATCTTCGGCGCCGGCATCGACGGTTTCGCCGTCCGGGTCGCTCCGTTTCGCCCGGGCACGCAGACGATCGAGCTGTATCCGCATGACCTCTGGCTGACCACCTGGAGCGAGGTCGGCCTTCTCGGAGTTGTGACGCTGACCGTGTTGATCGTCCTGCTGCTGTGGCGTGCGGCCCGGGGCCTGGCAACCGTTGAGGGCGTCTACCGACCGGTGTTGTGGGGCTGCTTCGGAGCCCTGATCCTGATCTTCATGCACGGCTTCTTCGACTCGCCGCTCTGGAAGAATGACCTCAGCGTCGAGTTCTGGCTGGTCGCTGCGCTGGAGGTGGTGGCGCTGCGCGCCGCCACAGCGAGTCCAGGCCGGTCTTATCGATCACCTTTGACTCGCTAGCCGACTCGACCAGCGCGAGCGCCAGGTGGAGGGCGCGCAGGCCTGCCTCGCCGTCGACCTCGAGCGGCCGCTCGCCGCGGACTGCCTGCAGGAATGCCTGCAGCTCCAGCCGCAGCGGCTCACCTTTCTGGATCGGGAACGAGACCGCCTCGCCCTCGGTCACCGTGCGCGGCGCCGAGTCGGCGTCGCGAAGGCCCTCGATCTCGGCGTTCTTGTAGAACGTCAGGTCCTGCGTGAGGTAGTTGCAGACAAACATCCCGCGCTCGCCGAGAACTGTCAGCTGGCGGATTTTCGTCGGGGTGAGCCAGTTCGTCTGCAGCACACCGACGACCCCATTGTCGAATCGCAGCAGCGCGTTGAGCATGTCTTCGTGCTCGGTGTGGATGCGCTGCTCGGTCTCGGCGTACAGGCGCTGCACCTCCGATCCAGCGAGGTGATGCATTACGTCGACGTCGTGCGTCGCCAGGTCGATGGTCACGCCGACGTCGCGGATGCGGCTGGCGAACGGGCCGTCGCGCACCGCCTGAAGCTGGAAGATCCTGCCGCCCTCCCCCGCCTCGAGCCGCCGCTGCAGCTCGCGGACGGCCGGGTTGAAGCGCTCGATGTGACCGACGGCCAGGAGCTTGCCCGAGCGCTCGGCGGTCTCGACCAGCCGGCGGCCCTCGACAAGGCTGCTTGCAATGGGCTTCTCCACGAGCACATGCACGCCGCGCTCGAGGACCGCGAGCCCGGCCTCGCAGTGAAACCGCGTCGGCACCGCCACCACTGCGGCGTCGAGCTCCTCGCTGTCCAACATCTCATCCCACGACGTGTAGCCCCGTACGCCGTGCTTGCGCGCCGCCGCGTCCAGCTGGCCGGCGTCCTGGTCGCAGATCGCGGCCAGCTCGACTCCCTCGAGGTCGCTGAGGACCCGCAGGTGGTTCCGGCCCATGGCGCCCAGGCCGATCAGGCCAACGCGGGTCACCGGGAGCTCGAGGCTTTCTTGACCGCCTCGACGATGCCGTCGAGGTCAGAGTCCGTCAGCGCAGGATGGACGGGCAGCGACAGCACCTGCTCCGCCGCGGCCTCCGCCACCGGCAGGCTCACCTCGCCGTAGCCGAGCTGAATGTACAGAGGCTGCCGGTGCACCGGGATCGGGTAGTGCACCGCGGTGCCGATGCCCATCTCACGAAGCCGCTGCTGAAAACCGTCACGGTCCCGCTCGATCCGCACTGTGTACTGGTGGTAGACGTGGCGGTATCCCTGCCGCTCGCGTGGCGTGACGACTCCCGGAATCCCGGCAAGACCCTCGTCCAGCACCGACGCGTTGCGCCGGCGCCGTTCGTTGAAGCGGTCGAGCTTGGCCAGCTGGGCGCGACCTATTGCGGCCGATATGTCGGTCATCCGGAAGTTGTAACCGAGCACGTCGTGCTGATAGCGATGCGTGGCGCCGTGCTGGCGAAGCACACCGACCTTTTCGGCGATCGCGTCGTCGTCGGTCGTGACCATGCCGCCTTCGGCGGTGGTCATGTTCTTGGTCGGGTAGAAGGAAAACGTCGCGTCGAAGCCGAGCGCGCCGGTCTTGTGATTGCCGATGGCCGCCCCGTGGGACTGGCATGCGTCTTCGAGCAGTAGAAGGCCGTGCCGCTTGGCGATGTCGTTGATCTCCGGTATCTGGGCCGGGTGCCCGTAGAGGTCGATGGGCATGATCGCCTTCGTTCGCGGCGTTATGGCAGCCTCGACCTTCGCCGGGTCGAGGCAGTATGTCTGCGCCTCGATGTCGACGAAGACCGGCCGCGCGCCGACAAAAAGGGCGGCGTTGGCCGACGCGACGAAAGTGAACGGGCTCGTGATGACCTCGTCGCCCTCCTTGATCCCATGGGCGAGCAGCAACAAATGCAGCGCGGCCGTACCGGAGTTGACCGCGATCGCGTGCTTCACCCCGCACCAGCGAGCGAACTCGCGCTCGAAAGCTTCGACGCCCGGCCCCTGCGCGAGCTGGCCGCTGTCGAGGACTTCCATCACCGCCCGCTTCTCCTCGTCGCCCATCTGCGGCGCCGCGATCGGAATCGTCTTCAAAGTGTCCAAATCAAGCCCATGTTATGAGTTCGACCCGGTAAAGGATTCGAGGGCCTCGACCACGTGCTCCGCGGCGTGGCCGTCGCCGTAGAGCTCGGGACGCCTGCCCAGCGGCCGAAAATCGCGCATCGCGGCGCTGATTGCGACTTTTTCGGTGCCGACGAGCACATTCCACCCGGCATCCACCGTTTCCGTCCATTCAGTCGAGCTTCGCAGCGTGATGCAGGGTCGGCCCGCGAAGTAGGCCTCCTTCTGGACGCCGCCGGAATCCGTGACGATCGCCTCCGCGTTGTCCTCGAGCACGAGCATCTCGAGGTAACCCACGGGATCGATCACGCGGATGTTGTCCGGGACCCTTGTGCCCGTGGCATGAAGCGCGGCACGCGTGCGCGGGTGGGCAGGGAACACGACGTTCTGCTCTGACGCGCCCACGCCTTCGAGGATGGACACCAGGTTCCCCGGATCGTCCACGTTTTCAGCGCGGTGCATCGTGAGCAGCTGGAAGCCATCACGCTCGAGCCCAATGTCGCCGAGGATGGTGCAGCTCTCGCGCGCGACCTCCACGTTTTGCAGAAAGGCGTCATACATCACGTCGCCCACGACACTCGCGCCCGTCGTGATGCCCTCCCGCTCGAGGTTGGCGACCGCGACGACCGTGGGACATAGCAGCAGATTGGCGAGGTGGTCGGCGACGACCCGGTTGATCTCTTCGGGCATACGCCGGTCGAAGCTGCGAAGCCCAGCCTCGACGTGCGCCACCGGAACGTGGAGCTTGGCGCCCGCCAACGCGCCGGCGAGCGTCGAGTTGGTGTCGCCGTAAACGAGGATCCAGTCGGGCTCCTGCTCGATCGCGACCGCTTCGATGCCGGGCAGCATCTTTCCCGTCTGCACCCCGTGCCGCCCGGAGCCGACCTCCAGGTTCAGGTCCGGCGTGGGAATGCCGAGCTGGCGGAAGAACAGGTCCGACATCTCGTCGTCGTAGTGCTGGCCCGTGTGCAGCAGGAATTCGTTGTGTTCGCGCCGCAGGGCTCGCGACACTGGAGCGGCCTTGATGAACTGGGGCCGGGCGCCCACGATCGTGAGTACCTTCATCGCGCCGGAAACTAGCATGCAGGCGTGGCTGGACGCCCGCTGAGGATCGTGATCCTCACCCACTACTTCCCGCCGGAGGTCGGCGCTCCCCAGGCGCGCCTCTACGAACTGGCCACGCGCGCCGCGGCGGCGGGCCACGAGATCACCGTCGTCACTGGCATGCCCAACTACCCCACGGGGGTGATCCCTCCCAACTACCGAGGCCGCCTCCGCATGGTCGAGACGGTGGAGGGGATTCGGGTCATCCGCACGTGGGTCTTCGCCACGCCGAACCGCGGTTTTGTCCGCCGCCTTATGAATCACGGGTCCTTCGCCGTCTCCAGCCTCAGCGCGACGCGGATGCTCGGCCATGTCGACGTTTTCTTCGTCGAATCGCCACCGCTTTTCGTGGGGTTCGCCGTGCTGGCCCTGCGGCGACTCAAGCGAGCGCCCTTCGTCTTCAACGTGAGCGATATCTGGCCGCAATCTGCGGTGGAGCTGGGAGCGCTCCGCAACCCCGTGGTCATCCGCGCCGCCGAGTGGCTCGAGATGCACCTGTACCGCAAGGCCGCGCGGATCAGCGTGGTGACGCCCGGGATGGTTTCGCGCCTGGCGAGACGCGGCGTGCCGGAGGGCAAGCTCTTCCTGCTGACGAACGGCGTCGACACCACCATGTACAGGCCGGCGCCGCCGGACGCCGACCTCGCGCAGCGCCTCGGGCTCGACGGCCGCAAGGTGTTCCTCTACGCCGGCACCCACGGCATGGCGCAGGGGCTCGACGTCGTGCTGACCGCGGCGCGACAGACGCGGGACCCCGACGTCCTTTACGTGCTTGCGGGCGACGGCGCCGAGAAGGATGCGCTCGTCGCCCGGGCCCGCAACGAGAACATCGCCAACGTCCGGTTCCTGCCCAACCAGCCCAGGGATGCGATGCCAGGCTTGCTGAACCTCGCATACGCCACGATCGTGCCGTTGAAGAAGCTCGATCTCTTCAAGTCCGCGCTGCCGTCGAAGATGTTCGAGTCGATGGCGACGGCGAAGCCGATCGTCGCCTCAGTCGAGGGCGAGGCTGCACGTCTGGTCGAATCTGCTGATGCCGGCGTCGTGGTGCCGCCGGAGGATCCGTCTGCCCTGAGCCAGGAGGTGCAGCGTCTCGCCTCCGACCCCGTGCTCGCGCGACGTTTGGGCGAGCACGGCCGCGCTTACGTGAGCAAGCACTTCGACCGCGAGGCCATCGCGAGACGATTCATCGAGCTGTTGCGTGAAGCGGCTGTTTGACATCGCGGTCTCGGCCCTCGGGATCGTGGTCGCGTCTCCCGTCATCGCCGTCGCGGCCATCGCCGTCAAGGTCGAGTCGCCGGGCCCCGTCCTCTATCGCGGGGCGCGGGCCGGCAAGGACGGGCGGACATTCCAGATCCTCAAGCTGCGGACGATGCGGGTCGCGGCGGGCGGTCCCGGCGTGACCGCGGGCGACGATCCTCGCATCACTGGGGTCGGACGCTTCCTCCGCCGGATCAAGGTCGACGAGCTGCCGCAGCTCATCAACGTGCTGAAAGGCGACATGAGCCTGGTCGGGCCGCGGCCCGAGGACCCCAAGTACGTCGCCCGTTACACGCCCGAGCAGCGCGACGTTCTGAAGATCCGTCCCGGCATGACGGGACCGACGGTGCTCGCGTTCATCGACGAGGAGGAGATGCTGCGCGGAGGCGACCCCGAGTCGACGTATGTCAACCAGGTGCTGCCGCTCAAGCTCGCCGTCGACATCGACTACGTGCGGAGCGCAAGCTTTGCGGGAGACCTGCGCATCCTCGGCCAGACCGCAATGGCAGTCGCAGGCCGGGCGTTCAGGCGCGGTTCGCGCGAACCACCTCGGTGACGGCCTCGATCACGTCGGCCACGTCCTGGTCGGTGAGGGCCGGGCTCAGGGGCAGCGAAAGCATCCGGTCGAACTCACGGTAGGCGACGGGAAAATCCTGTGGCCGCCACCCATATCGCTCGCGGTAGTAGGTGTGGTCCGGGACAGGAATGAAATGCACGCTCGTCCCGATGTTGCGCTTGCGCAGCTCGTCGATGAAGCCGGCGCGATCGATGCGCAAGCGATCGAGCTCCAGGCGCAACAGGTAGATGTGCCACGCGCTCTCCACACCGGGCCGCTCGACCGGAGGGTCAATCTCCGGCAGCTGGCCCAGCGCCTCGTCGTACTGGCTGACTATGGCGCGGCGCCGCCGCTGCATCGCCTCAAGCCGTTCTAGCTGGTGCAGGCCGATGGCGGCCTGGATGTCCGGCATGTTGTACTTGAATCCCGGCCGCACCACGTCGTAGCGCCACGAGCCGTCAGAGGTGTAGCGCTTGAAGGCGTCGCGGCTCATCCCGTGCAGGCTCCACACACGCGCGTCCTCGAGCAAGTCAGGCGCCCCGGTGAGCATGCCGCCCTCGCCCGTGGTCAGGTTCTTCGTGGCGTAGAACGAGAAGGCCACCAGGTTCGGGAAGTCGAAGCCAGGCTGGGGCGCTCCGATGGTGCGGCCGTGATATTGCGCAGGCAGCGCGTGCGCGGCATCCTCGATCACAGCGAGCCGGTGCCGCTGCGCGATGTCGTAGATCGGGGCCATGTCGGCGGGGTGCCCATATAGGTGCACGGGCATGATCGCCTTGGTCCTGGGCGTGATCGTGGCCTCGATGCGCGCCGGGTCGATGTTGAGCGTGTCGGTCTCGACGTCAACCAGGACCGGCGTTGCGCGCTGGTGCTCGATGACGTGCACGGTGGACACGAACGTCATCGGTGTGGTGATCACCTCGTCGCCTTCGCCGACGCCGAGCACGGCGAGCGCGATGTGCATTGCCGAGGTCGCAGAGTTGACCGCCAGCGCCGCGGGCGCGCCGACGCGCTGGGCAAAGTTCGCCTCGAAGCGCTGCGTGCGAGGACCGGTCGTGATCCAGCCTTCGCGCAGGGTCTTGACCACCTCCTCGATCTCTTCATCGCCGATCAGCGGCGGCGAGAAGTGCAGGAACTCGGTCCGCATCAGGCGGGCTTGCGCAGCAGGCCCAAGAGGTGGCTGCGCAGTGGCGGCGCGGCCGCGAGCACGGGGTACGCGGCCGGGGCGATCGACCCGAGCCGGCGAACAAGCGGCGGGATCACGGTCACCGTGTAAAGCTTGCCGTCGAGCTCCGGGAACAGCTGGTGGACGCGGCGCTTGCCAATTCCTCTCACGTTGGAGTTGCCAGGGCTGTTGTAGCGAAAGTCGTACCAGAGCAGGCCTCCACCCGGCTTCAGCACCCTGACGATCTCTCGCGCCACGCCGGCCGACATCGTGGCGTCAAGGATGGAGCTGAAGATCGTGAACGCCATGACGAGGTCGAAGCCGGCGTTTGCGAAGTCGAGCTTTTCAGCGTTGCCCACGCGAAGGTCCAGCTGCGGATATGCGTAGCGCGCGGCGGCGATGCGGTCGGGCAGGAGGTCGACGCCAACCAGGTTGGAGGGAGAGGCGCCCAGCTCGACCATCCACGCCAGTTCCGAGCCGGTCCCGCATCCGACTTCGAGCACGTGTCTGCCGCTTAGCGGCACCCAGCCGGCCCGGTCGAGGACGGCCCTCGTGAGGCGGCGACGCTCGGTCAGCATCTCGTGGTTGCCGGGGTTGCGCGGGTCGTAGCGAAACCCGGCCTTTGCCTCCAGCTCGCGATAAGCCTGGGCGATGCGTTCGGCTTCGGTCACGTGCGGCGAATCGCCTCGGCGGCCCGAGTCTCGATCTCGTAGGTACGCCCGCACGCCGCGCACCGATAGGAAGCGCCCCGGCCGTGGACGAGCGGCCGGCCACAGTCGCAGGCGAAGCCGACAATCCGCGCCGGGTTGCCGACGACGATGCCGCGATCGGGTATGTCGCGGGTCACCACCGCACCCGCGCCGACGAGTGCCATGCGTCCGACCTTCACGCCGGGCAGCACGACCGCCCCCCCGCCGACGGCGGCGCCGTATCCGACCACCCCCTCGCTGACCTCCCAGTCGGCGTCCGACTTCGGGGAGCCGTCCGGGTTGATAGCGCGTGGGTGTTTGTCGTTCAGGAGCATCACCCCCGGCCCGAGGAAGACTCCAGCCTCGAGGTTGAAGCCGTGAAAGACGAAGACGCCGTTCTGCAGCTTGCAGAAGTCACCGATGCGGACGTCCTTGTCGACGTAAGAGCCCTTGCCGAGGATGCAGCCCTTGCCGATGACCGCTCCTTCGCGCACCTGGGACTGGTGCCAGATCTTCGTGCCGTCGCCGACGGTCGCGGCGCCTGATACGTCAGCGGTCGGATGGATGTATATGTCGCTCATTCCTGGTGCTTGTCGACCGGTCGTTCTTCCGACACGCGCGGCATGTCCGGCTCTTCCGACGGTTCGGCCGGGCCCTGGACCGAGCTCTTCAGCGCACGCACGAGCTCGTCCGATTTGCCCTGGCGCGCAAGCTGCTCCAGGCGATGCACGATCCACGCAAGGTCCTCTTCTTTGCCAAGCGCCGGCGAGATCACCTCCCGGATGGACGGGTGTTCCGTCGGCCGAAAGCCTTCGTCCGCAGCCAGGAGGTCCTCGGTCATCCTCTCGCCAGGTCTCAGGCCTGTGAACACGACCTTGATGTCCACGTCAGGTCGCAGCCCTCTAGAGCGGATGAGGTCGTTGGCGAGGTCGTAGATCTTGATGGGCTCGCCCATGTCGAGCATGTAGAGATGGCTCGGCCGGCCGATGGCGAGCGAGCTCAAGACCAGGGACGCGGCTTCGTTGATCGTCATCATGTAGCGCGACATGTCCCGGTGAGTGATCGTCACCGGTCCGCCGTGCTCGATCTGCCGCTCGAAGAGAGGTACCACGCTGCCGCGGCTGCCCACGACGTTGCCGAACCTCACGGCCCAGCACGCCATCGGCCCCCGGTACGAAAGCAAAAGTTGTTCGCCCAGCCGTTTCGTGCATCCCATCACGGAGTGGCGCGACGCCGCCTTGTCGGTGGAAACGAGGATGAAGCGCTCCACGCCCGCCGAGTGCGCGGAGCGCAGCGTGTTCCATGTGCCCACTACGTTCACCATCACGGCCTGGATCGGATGCGACTCGAGCATCGGCACGTGTTTGTACGCGGCCGCGTGGAACACGATCTCTGGCCGCTCGTCGGCGAACACGCCGAGCAACTGGTCGTTGTCGACGATGGAGACCAGAGCCTCGCGCAAGTCAAGGCTCGGATTCTCAGCGCGCATCTCCTCCGCCAGGTCGAACAGCCCGCTCTCATTGATGTCGACCAAGACCAATCGCTTGGGGCCCATGTCGCCGAGAAGCCGGCAGAGCTCGGAGCCGATCGAGCCCGCAGCGCCGGTCACGAGGACGACGCGATTGCGCACCTCGTTGGCCGAAAGCTCAAGGTCGATCTCGCGTTCGTCGCGCCCGACGAGGTCGTCCGCCGACAGCTGACGCAGCCGGCTGCCGCTCGGCCGTGACGGGAACCACGACTCCGCGGCGGGCACGATGAAGACCGGCAGCTCAGCGGCCAGGCACTCTGCGAAGAGCTTCCGCGCTTGGGCGCGGTCGGTCGCCGCGCCCTCGACGACGGCGACTCCCTGGACGGCGGATTGCCTGATCAAACGGCGAAGCTGCGAGGTCGACCCGATGACAGGTACGCCGAGCAGCGTCCGGCCGATGTCGGCAGGACCTACCGTCACCACAGCGACCGGGCTCCAATCCGGGTTGGGCTGCTGGATCAACGCCTTCACCGAGGCATAGCCGCTCTCGTCGGGAATTACGACGAGGAGGCGGTTTCCAGTCGGATTGGACCGGGCCGGGCTCAGGCGAGGAAGCAGCCGCAGCAGTCCGATTCCGATGACGATCGCGGGCGCGGCCAGGGTCGGCGCACCGACTCGAAGCGGCCGGCTGCCGTCCGGGAAGAGGAAGTTGAAGATCGTCACGATCAGGATCGCCTCGACGACCGCGAGCCCGATGGCGAAGGCGTCATTCAAGCTCGCGACCGACCAGACGCGCCGGTACAGGCGCAGCCGCCATTCGCCGAAGCCCATCGCAAAGATGACGATCACGAGCGCCGCGAGCGGGTACCAGCGTTGAGTCGGGACCGGATTGACGACGCCATAGCCGCTCGAGTTGACCGCCTCGAGGATCAGCCAGAAGATCGCGACCTCGGCCGCGAACATCGGACCGTAACGGATGACGCCGCGGAGAAAGCGCGAAACGGTCATACCTTTGATTGCAGCCTAGGCCACTTTGTACCAGTTCGAGTCGGTGCTTGGAACTCCCAAGCACGTGCAACACTCTCCTGATGCTCATCTCAGTGGTCGTGCCGACGAGGAACAGGCCCGCCGATGTCGCGCGGCTTCTGCCCACCATCGGGGCGCAGACACGACTGCCAGACCAGCTCGTGGTGGTCGATCAGGGCGCCGACGACAGCACCGAATCGGCGTCCAGGGCCGTGATGGGAACGCAGCTCGACGAACGCTGTACCTACATCCGCGACAGCGGGATCAGAGGCGCGTCAGCAGCTCGAAACGTCGGCATCAGCCACGCGACCGGTGACGTCGTGGTGTTCCTCGACGATGACGTGCTGCTGTCGCCCGACTGCCTCGCCGAGCTAGAGCGCGCGTTCCTAGTGAACCCCGATTACGCGGGCATTGGCGGCGTTGAGCTGCAGATGGAAGAAGCGAAGCGCTCCTACATCCTTTACTACGACCTCTTCTTCGTCGGTCCGTTTCGCGACCGCAAGTACGCCATCAGTCGTAACTGGCGCCGCCTCCGCGGCGTCCAGCCGGTGACGGCGCTGAAGACTTGTTTGGCGGGCTTTCGGCGCGACTTCCTCGCCCGCAACCGCTTCGATGAGCGCTGGCGCTCGGCGCTGCTCGAAGACGTCGAGCTGTGCTGGCGCGTGCGTGGCCGGGAAAGGTTTGGGATCTGGCCGCAGGCTTCTGCCTGGCACTCGATCTCCGAATCAAGGACGGGCGGCCGGGCCGGCTATCGCGCCACCGGCGCGGCCTGGATCTTTTTTTTGAAGTCCGTCTTCCGGCGGCAGTGGCCCGTGCTGCCCTTCTACCTATGGCTGTGGGTCGGCCTGTGGGTCAATGCGGCCCGGCGATGCATCGTCACGCGATCGCTCGACCCGGGCATCGGACTCTTCGAGGGCGGCCTGTCGCTGTTCTACCCGTCGCTCGCCACGCCGTTCATCGACTCCACCGCTGTCGCCTTCCCTGAAAACACGGCTTACGCCGTGGAGCGGAGCTAGGCCGGGAATCGGCGGCCTGAGTCGCCATCGGCTCTCGCTATGCTGCACAGCGATGCCGCTCGATGAGATGAACCGCACCGTCGCCGTCGTCGGACTCGGCAAGATCGGCCTGCCGCTGGCGGCGCAGTTCGCGGGCAAAGGGCTCGACGTGATCGGCTGCGACGTGTTGCCCGAGGTGGTCGACGCGATCAACGCCGGCCGGTCGCACATCCACGAGGAAGCGGGTCTCGAGGAGGCGGTGGCCGCCGCAGTGAAGACGAGAAGGTTGAAGGCGACAACGGAAACGGCGGCGGCCGCTGCCAGCGCGGAGGTGGTCGTGATCATCGTCCCGCTTCTTGTCGACATGACCCGACGCATCGACTACCGCAACATCGACGCCGCGACGATGGCGGTGGGGCGTGGAATTCACCAAGGCAGCCTGGTCATCTGCGAAACGACCTTGCCGGTCGGCACGACTCGCCAGCGCCTGGCTCCGATCCTCGAGAGGGAATCGGGCTTGAGGGCGGGTGTCGATTTCCATCTCGCCTTCAGCCCCGAGCGCCTTTACGCGGGCCGAATCTTCGAAGACCTGCGCAAGTATCCGAAGGTCGTCGGAGGCATCAACGAGGCGAGCACGCGCCGCGCCGTTGAGTTCTATCGCTCGGTGCTCGATGCGGAGGTGTGGGCGGTGGACAATACCGAGACCGCCGAGTTCACCAAGCTTGCCGAGACCACGTACCGCGATGTCAACATCGCGCTGGCCAACCAGTTTGCGCTCTACGCGGCGAGCCGCGACGTCAACGTCCGGCAGGCGTTCAAGGCCGCCAACTCGCAACCTTTCTCCCACATCCACGTCCCGAGCTTCGGCGTCGGTGGCCACTGCATTCCCGTCTACCCGGAGTTCATGCTCGGCGACGCCACCGACGGCGAGCTGAGCCTGGTCCGCGACGGCCGGAGAACGAACGACCACATGGCGGCGGTTGGAATCCGTCAGCTCGAGCGCGCCCTGGGCGGCTTGAGCGGCAAGAACGTCCTGGTCCTCGGCGCGTCGTATCGCGAAGACGTGAAAGAGCTCGCATTCTCGACGGCGTATCCGATCGTCGAAGAGCTGCAGCGCGCAGGCACGCGGGTGGCGATCCACGACCCGTTGTTCACGGCCGCGGAGCTTCGCGGCCTCGATGCAGAGGTTGTGGCCCTCGACTCCGCAGAAGCCAGAGCCGCGGAAGCCATCGTCGTCCAGGCGTGGCACCGAAACTTCAACGGCCTCGGCTGGCGCGACTTTCCGCGTCTGCGGGCGATCGTTGACGCGCGAGGCAAGCTGGACGGTGATTCGATCCGTTCGGCAGGGCTGGCGTACATCGCCATCGGCGCTCCCGAGGCTCGCACGGGAGTACCGAACTAGAGGCGACCCGCGCCCCGATTTCGGGTCCGCTGGAACATAATCGGCCTTCGCTATGAGGAAACTGATCCTGGCGCTGGTGGTGGTCGCAAGCTCCGTCACCTCAGCCCAGGCAAGCACGACGACCATTGCCGCGGCGCCGGCGAGCTCGGTGTCCGGCCAGAGCGTGACTTTCACCGCTACGTTCACGTCCTCCTGTCCCGGGGCGGTGTCATCGCATTGGTTCACCATCGACGGCCAGGGGATCAACGGCACGTTTGCGCAAAACGGGCAGGCCGGAACCGAGACCTTGTCGATCTCAACGCTGGCCGTCGGCAGCCACAACCTTTCCTATTACTGGAAGATCAACGGGACGATCTGCCAGGGAATCGCGGAGATGTCCTATACGGTCGGGCCTAAGCCCTCGCCGTCACCGACGCCGCCGCCCTCACCGAACCCGATCCCCTCCCCAACTCCGTCCGATTCGTCGACGAGGCTGGTCGCGAGCCAGCCCTCGGATTCGCCGCTCGCCGGCTACCTCGGCGCCGGGCTGATCGTCCTCGTCGTAGTCCTGGGAATCGCCCTGATGGTCCTCGCCCGCCGCTGACAGGGCGATTGATGAAACCGTGAGCCGCCTGCGAACCGTGGATGCGGCGATCGCCGCTGGCCTGGCCGTCGTGGCAGGCACGGTTGTCCTGGCATTCGTCCTCAACAGCCCCACGCTCGATCGCTTCCCTGACACGGCTAGCTACGAGGCGATCGCGGATCACCTGCCCTCGTCTTTCGTCAGCAGCGAGCGCTTGCCGGGCTATCCGCTCGTTATCGCGTTCGCGTCGATTCTGCCGGGCGGGAGAAACGCGGGTCTGCTGGTCCTTCAGTCGCTGATGGCGGTCGGCACAGTGGTGCTGACGTTTTTCATCGGCCGCGCCGCGCTCGGCAGCCGGTGGATGGCCCTCGTCCCGGCCTTTTTGGTGGCCACCGACCTTCTTATGGCTGGCTTCGCGAGGGTCGCGATGAGCGAGACCCAGGCCGTGCTGCTGACCACCGCGATTGCCGCCGCGACGGTTGCTTTCGTCCAAACGCCGAAGTCCACGCACCTGTGGCTTCTGACGGGCTTGATGATCGCTGCGCTCCTGACCAGGCCCGAGTGGGCGTTTCTCGCTTTCGTGCTGCTGCCCTACATGGGCCTGATCATGGCGAGGCGAGGACTGCTCAGCCGCAGCCTGCTGACGCGCGGGGCGGCATCCGCGGCCGCCGTGGTGGTTTGCGTTGGCGGCTACTCGATCGCCAATCTCGCTGTCAACGACTACCTGGGGATGAGCTCGGTCGTCAACGTCGCGCTGCTCGGCAAGGTCATGGTCTACAACATGGAGGGCGAGGCTCCGCCTCCCTATGACGCACTCGCTCCGAAGGTCACCGCGATTGGTACGGCGCAGGGGCCCTGGGCGCTGACGGATGTCCCGCCGTTCGACGATCGCAACCACCAACTGGAAGGCGAGTTTGCGCGGGCCGTCATCCTCCACGACCCGATCCACTTCGCGGAGCATGTCCTCGGCACGCTGCTAGGGTCGAGCACGGCCTACGACGCGGTCTTCATCCGCATCCAGGACCCAGGGACCTTCTCCAGGCAGCTCGAGGCGCTCCTCATCCTGAGCGAGGTGCGTTACAGGGCTTTCGTCATCGTCCTGGCGTTGGCTGTCGCGTGGTCTGTCCTCGGGCTGGCAGTGCCGCCGGCTGCGCAGCGGCCGCAGCTCCTGGGCGCGCTCGGGGTGATCGTGCTGTACGGCGCGGTGACCGCGGCTGCGGGGACGTTTGATGAGTTCGGCCGCGTCCACATGCCGATCAATCCGATCAGCACCGTATTGATTGCGGGCACTCTGCTGCTCAACGCCGCCGTTCTCTTACAGCGCAGGCTCGGGCCTGCGCTGCTTTCGCTTGCGGCGATCGTCGCCGAGGTTGCGGCAATTCTGCTCCTGCCAGGGCGCGGTTCATCGTTGACGCTGTTCGCCCTGGCGGCAGTCGCTTTGCTGCAGGTTGCGGCGTCGTGGTCAAGCTTCACGACCGGATCTCGCGCGGCGGACCGCCAGATGCCGGTCCCGAGCGCGATTCACTAGGATGTTGGCCGGATGCTAAGGTCGCCGGCGACCGAGGTCGGGAAGCAGATCGGCGACTCGCTCGACATCTCAGTCGTGATTCCTTGCCTGAACGAAAGCCGAACGGTCGGCGCATGCGTCGAAGCCGCCCTCGACGGGATCCGAAGCGCCGGGCTGAGCGGCGAGGTGATCGTCGCAGACAACGGATCGACTGACGGCTCGCGCAAGATCGCGGAAGGCGCGGGTGCGCAAGTCGTGCCGGTGCCGCGTAGGGGCTATGGAGCCGCGCTGGACGCGGGTTTCCAGGCCGCTCGCGGCCGGCTCCTCGTGATGGGGGACGCGGACCTCAGTTACGACTTCCGCGAGCTCCCGAAGCTGGTCGCCGAGCAAGAGCGCACGAACGCGGACATCGTGCTCGGCGACCGCCTGCACGGAGTCATCAAGCCCGGCGCGATGCCATGGACCCATCACTACATCGGCAACCCGCTCATTTCGCTCACCATCCGGAGGCTGTTCCACGCGCCCGTCAACGACTGCTACTGCGGGCTGCGCCTGCTGACCAAGGACGCATACGCTCGACTGCGCCTCAGCGCATCGTCGATGGAGTACGCGCTGGAGATGATCGTCCAGGGCTCGTTGCTCGGGCTGCGCTTCGCCCAGGTCCCCATCACGCTGCACGTCGACGGGCGTGACCGGGCGCCTCACCTGCGCACCGTCCAGGATGGCTATCGATCGTTTCGCTTCCTGTTCCAGCACGCGCCGATCACCGCCTATATCGTTCCCGGACTGATCGCCGCGATCGCGGGCGCAGTGCTTCTTGCGCGCGCGGCGTGGATTGAATTGCGCGGGTCGATCTCGCCCGAAGGCGCGTCGACCGGCGCGGCGCTGCTCGTGATCGGCTGGCAGCTTGCGGTCTTTGGCGTCATCGCACGCACCTTCGTCGCCGGATTCATCGGCGGTGAGGCGGACTCACCGCTGCGCAGCTTCTACCGTTTCCTGCAGCTCGAGCGGACCGTGGCCGGGGCAGTAGCGCTGCAGGTGGTCGCGCTCGTCCTGCTGTTCGGTTTCCGGAGCTCTCCCGTGCTGCTCGAGCTCGGACTCGCGCTGTCCATCATCGCCGTAGGCACATTCGTCGGCTCATTCCTGGTCAGCCTGATCGGGCGGGCCATGCCCTATCAAAAATTCGACAGCCAGCTGCATGACGTTCCCGAGCAAAAAGCCAACGAAATGGCGGAGGCGGACCAGGCCACCAGGCAGAACATCGGGCACAGCCTTGCAACCCAGCACGCCATCTCGCACGCGCCGGCATACAACGCCTGGCTCGTCGACAGCCTTCGCGAGGCGTGGGAGGGCTCGAGCCGCGTGCTCGACGTCGGCTGCTCCATCGGCAATGTGACCCATGTCATCGCGGACCGCCTGTCCGCATCGGGGAAGCCCCACGCGCTGGTCGTCGGGGTCGAGATCATCCCGGAGGCCGCGCGTGAGTTCAAGGAGCGCTTCGCCGGGCGGACGGACCTGGACGTCGTTTGCGCTGACATCCTCTCGTCCTCCAAGGAGCTGGACGAGAAGGCTCCTTTCGACTCGGCGGTCAGCTTCAACGTCCTCGAGCACCTCGAGGACGACGTGGCCGCGCTCCGCGCCATGGCAAAGCACCTCAAGCCCGGCGGGAAGCTAGGGCTGCTCGTACCTGGCGGCGGCAACCGCCTGTACGGGACGCTTGACTCACTCGACCGCCACTACCGCCGCTACACGCAGGCCCGGCTTGAGAAGCGTCTGCGCGACGCCGGCTACGAGGTGATCGCGATCCGGAAGGTCAACATGCTCGGCGCGATCCTCTGGTACATAAAAGGACGCGTGATTCGATCTCAACGATTCGACGAAGGCGAGGTCAAGACGTTCGACCGCCTGGTGCCGTTCCTGCGCCGTCTGGATGCATTCGCCGGCCCTCCATTCGGCCAGTCACTGGCTGCCGTCGCTCGGGTGCCGGCCGGGGCTACACAGTCCAACGGTCGGAGCGGAGTCCACGACGCGGCCGGCGTCTCGTCGCCCTGAGCAGCGATCGCCCAGGCCCTGTGCGCTAGGCCAGGGCTTGCTCCAGGTCGGCGATCAGATCGCCGACGTCCTCCACGCCGATCGAGAGTCGGATCAATCCATCGCTCACTCCTGAGCGCTGGCGTTCGGCGGCGGGGATCGACGCGTGGGTCATGCGCGCTGGATGCTCGGCCAGCGATTCGACCGCGCCCAGCGATTCGGCGAGCGCGAAGATCTTCAGGCGCTCCAGCACCCTGAACGCCGTCGCTTCGTCCGCAACCTCGAAGCTCACCATGCCTCCGAACAGCCGCATCTGCCGCGCCGCCACGGCTCGGTTGGGATGGGATTCCAGGCCGGGATAGAAAACCCGCTTCACGTTCGGGTTGGCCTCGAGCGCGCGGGCCACCACCATCGCGCTCTCACACTGCCGCTCGACGCGCAGAGCAAGCGTTTTCACGCCCCGCAGCAGCAGCCAGCAATCGAAGGGCGAGGGCACCGCGCCGACCGCGTTCTGATGGAAACGGAGCTGCTTCTCCAGGTCTTCGTTGTTGGTCATGAGCGCACCGCCGACGACGTCGCTGTGGCCTCCGATGTATTTGGTCGAGCTGTGGACCACGACGTCCGCACCGAGGTGCAGCGGCTGCTGGAGGTATGGCGTCGCAAACGTGTTGTCCACGCAAACCGACGCGCCGTGGCTGTGCGCGATCTCGCTGACCGCGTCGATGTCGACCACGCGCAGAAGCGGGTTGGTGGGTGACTCGAGCCAGACCATACGGGTCTTGTCGGTCAGCGATCTCTCGACCGCGTCGAGGTCAGAGGCGTCGATCGGAGTGAAGGTCAGTCCATATCGCTTCAGGACTTTGTCGAAGAGGCGAAAGCTCCCGCCGTAGACGTCCTCCATGTAGACGACGTGGTCACCTGGGCTGAGCAGCAGCAGCAGCGTCGTCTCCGCTCCCAGGCCGGACGAGAAGGCAAGGCAGTGCCTGGCGTCCTCGAGGGCTGCGAGGTTTTCTTCGAGCGCGCTGCGCGTCGGGTTCCCGCTGCGCGAGTACTCGAACCCCTTGTGCTTGCCGACGCCTTGCTGGGCGTAGGTCGTCGCCATGTGGATGGGTTGGACGACGGCGCCGGTCTCGGGGTCCGGCCCCTGGCCGACGTGCACGGCTCGGGTCGAGAAGCCCCAGTCGGCTTCAGCCACGTCCGCGATGGGCCACGAACTCGAGGAGATCGGCGCGGGTGATGACCGCCACCGGCTTTTCGTTCTCGGTCACGAGCACCGCCTGCTCACCCCGCAGGAGCGGCTCGAACGCGTCGTCGAGCGAAGAATCGACCGCCACCTGGCTGAGCGGCGCATCCATCGCGGCCGAGACCGCGGTCGTGACGACCGCGGGGTCGCGGTAGACCCGGTCGAGCAACGTACGCTCCTGGAGCGTGCCCACGACGCCGCGGCCGTTCGACTCCTCGACGACGGGCAGCTGAGAGATGCCGTAGCGCTGCATCAGGTCGATGGCCTCGCCCACCGACCTCGCCGCTTCGACCGTGACGAGCTTGGGCAGACCTTCCGGGTGGGAGTCCAGCACCTCGCGGATCCGGACCGCGCCCAGCCGCGCCAGGTAGCCGTTCTGGCGCATCCACTCGTCGTTGAAGAACTTGCTGAGGTAGTTGCGTCCGGTGTCCGGAAACAGAACAACGATCACGTCGCCTTCGTCCCGGTCTCGCGCCACCTGTAGGGCCGCGTGCAGCGCAAGGCCCGAGGATCCGCCGACCAGGATGCCTTCCTCGCGCGCCAGCCGTCGCGCGGCCATGAACGACTCCTTGTCGGTGACCTGCACGATCTGGTCGACGATCTCGATGTCCATCGTGCCCGGCATGAAATCCTCGCCAACACCCTCGACCTTGTACGGTGCGATCTTCCCGGAGTAGAGCGAGCCTTCCGGGTCGGCGCCGACGATACGCACCGACGGCTTCTGCTCCTTCAGATATCTGGCGACCCCGCTGATGGTGCCGCCGGTGCCCATGCCCGCCACGAAGACGTCGATGCGCCCGTCGGTCTGCTCCCAAATCTCGGGGCCGGTCGTGGCGTAGTGGGCCTCCGGGTTACGCGGGTTGAAGTACTGGTTGGGCTGGAATGCGCCTGGGATCTCGCGCGCCAGGCGGTCGGCGACCGAGTAGTAGGACTGCGGCGACTCCCGTTCGACGTTGGTCGGGCAGACCACGACGTCGGCGCCGTAGGCCTTTAGCAGGCTGATCTTCTCCGCCGACATCTTGTCCGGCATGACGAAGACCATCTTGTAGCCCTTGATGGCGGCGACGATGGCGAGGCCGTGTCCGGTGTTGCCGGAGGTAGGCTCGATGATCGTGCCGCCGGGTCGCAGCCGGCCGGTGCGCTCGGCCTCCTCGACCATCGTCAGGCCGATGCGGTCTTTGACGCTGCCGCCGGGGTTGAGCTCTTCCAGCTTGGCGAGGATGGTCGGTCTCACGCCGGCCGTGACCTTGTGGAGACGAACGAGCGGAGTGTTGCCGACCAGATCGAGTATGGACTCGACGTACTTCAACGCACCCTCGCCGCGGATTCTAGTCCTCGGTCCTCCGCCTGCTCGGCGCCAAACCAGCGGAAGAACACCACCAGCGCGGCAATGGCCAGGGTCACCTTGCCAAGGATCATGAGCACCGCCCCGGCGATCGTCTGATCGATGAGCGCCGAGTAGCCGGGGATCAGGCGCGGGACGTGCGTGTAGAACTCGTAGAACGGCACCCGCGAAAAGATCAGCACCAGCGCCACCCCGTCCTGGGGCAGCGTAGCCAGGAGCATGTAGACGAGCTTGGCCCCCGGCGACATGCGCCACCGCGCGTAGGACGAGGTGGCATCGACGATCGGCGAGTACATCAAGACGCCGCCTGCGATGAACATCACGTGCTCGACGACGTGGAGCCCCTCGTTGTACAGGGTGGCGTCGTACAGAGCCGGAACGTGCCACACGATCATCACCACCGATGAAATCGCCAGGGCGGGCACCGGCTCCAGCAGCGACCTCAGCCCTGGAATGCGGACGATTCGCCCGACCATGGAGCGGGAAAGGCCGAGGAGCAGGAGCGGCGGCGCGACGAATGCCAGCAAGACGTGCTGCAGCATGTGGACGCTGTCGAGGTAGTGGTCGCTCAGCGTGTCGACGGGCGTCTCCAGCGCGATCCACAGCACGAACAGACCGCCGAGGAGGAAGAGAGTGTGCCGCTGCTCGGCGTCCGGCGCATCGCGCGCGAGCCACGCGTGTCCGAAGAAGAGCGCTACCAAACCCGCGTAAACCGTGATGTCGAACGGCCAGGTCATCAAGAGCTCAGCGAGTACGCGCTGTCAGCAGCACCCCAAGCCAGATGTACCAGAACGGTGCGAGGAAGATCCCGGTGACCACCGACGCGATGGCGAACAGCCCGGTCGCGCCGGTCATCAGCCCGAGCACGATCAGCCAGTAGCCGAGGGTCAGCAGCAGCCCGAGGTACGCCAGCGCGCGCGGGGTTCCACCCCAGGCGAGCCAGCTCAGGCTCAACGCCAGCGTCCACAGGCTGACCAGGCCGAACGTAAGGATGTAGAGCGGGTCGACGGGCAAGGCTGCGTACAGCCAGCGTGCGAGGGTCTGCTGCTCGCCGAGGTTGATCGTGCAGTGCTGACAGCCGCGGTATAGCTGCGCGAGGTCCGGTATCAGCACGGCCAGCCGTACGCCCTGAACGATGGTCACGGCGAAAGCGACGTAAGCGAGCCGCCGTGCCCAGGCGAGCCACGCCGAAGATTCGTCCTTGGCCAGCGCGGTGATCGGACTGACCACCGCGAGCCCGAAGAAACCTCCCGCCGCCAGCGCGCCGTACAGCAGCCTGAACCAACCCGGCGAGGTGCTCGCCAGCTGGAGGACGGCGTCGGCGCCGGACGGCCTCCCGGGCAGGAGCGCGTAGGTGATCGTCACTATCAGCTGACTTGCCGCGAGCAAGTAGGCGCAGTACCCGGCGAGCCGCCGCTCGTCGACCTTCAGCAGCGCCCGCCACGATCCGCGTCGGGCGCGGCCCCGCGACCCCGGCCTGGCCAAAGCGGGCCTAGTATGCGCGCTGCCTGCTGACGAGGGAGAGCGCCACGACGAAGATGAAAACGACGAGCAGGTGCGCTGCGGTGCACCACAAGCAGATCGCTCCGATCCGCACGATCTCCAGGAAGACGAGGTAGAGCACCGTCAACAGACCCAGGGCCGACCAGGCGAGCTGCACCCGGCCGACCGGGCGGGTCCAGAGCACGGCGCTGATCGCAAACCAGATGATTCCCGCCGCCGATGTTGGGACCGACGTGCCGGCGAGCACCGCGTAGGGGCTGGTCAGCACCGCGTCGCAGTTGATCGGGCCAGTGACCGGGCAGCCGGGAACCACGCCCACGTAGTGGAGGACCGTCAGGTAGATCGACACCGCCGCGCCGGCCACGGCCGCGACCAGCCCCACGACCTGGACCCGCGTCAAGTTACTTGAGGTTCTTTTCGAGGTTTTGAATCGTCGCGCTCGAGCAGACGGACGCCGGCTGGTCTTGATCCACCTTGCAGATGGCCGCCGTGATCAGGTTGGCAGAGCCGACAATCGCCCTGGCCTGCGGCGAATCTTGCTGCTGGAGGACATCCGCAATCGCGAGCCAGCTCATGCCGCTGATGCTGTCAGGCCCATAGAAGGCGCCGGTCGAGGCGTAGTGGCCGGCGAAGTCGAGGAACGGGATCGTACCGCCCGAGTCATAACGGTTCAGCTGGGCCTGGTCCGAGGCGGAAGGTGTCTGCAGAGCGTTTTGATCTCGGTCGAGGGTCTCCACCGCGCGAAAGTCGATGTACTGGCTCGAATAGGTGGAGGAGCGAAACGTGAACGTCACCGTATTCGGGTAGACGTCGCTGGACGAGGACGTCGTCGTTTGCAATCCGCTGAAGGTCCCGAAGCGGGACAGCGCGATGATCAGCGGCCAGCGTTGGGCCGCGCAGTAAGGACAGTACTCGGCGCCGATGTAGAGAAGCTGGGGCTTGCCGCTCGCGCCAGTCAGTGTCGAACCCGAGACCGGTTTGATCAGGTTGTTGGCTGTGCCCTGGCCCACCGCGTCGAACTCCGAGCTCGGCAAGCTCGTGACGGTCGAGAGAATCTTCGCGGTCGTGTCTTCTGTCGGCGGTTTCGGCGGCAGCGGAGTGGTGTACCACCGAATCACCAGAAATGCCGCGACGATCAGGGCGAGGCCGGCTACGACCGCCGCCGGCAAAACCCAGACGGGCGTGGTCGCGACGGGTTTGCGGACCGGCCGGCGGGCGCTCACGACTCCCTGGTGATGGGCTGGGCGAGGATCCAAAGGCTCGTCATCGTGTACATGACCATCAGTAAAAGCATGGGGTACTGGCTCAGCAGAGCGCGCTGAGCCACCTGAAAGCGCTCGCCGGCCCGCAGGTGCGACAGGAACACCGCGATCACGTGCCCGAGAACGATGAGCACGATGTCCGCGTACCAGACGGTCGACGCCTGGGCCAGCGAGAAGTTGGGCGTGAAGTTGGCCACCGAGGGCAGGAGGTGCCAACCTCGGGCCAGCGGGTCGTTGAGCAGCGGGACCAGGTACTGGGACTGCACCACGATGTAGCTGTAGTTGTGGGCGGCGTTGTAGACGAGCGCTATCGGCACCAGGGTGAGCGCGAAGGAAGTGGCCGTCGCCTTGGCGTCGACGGGGGTCTTGCCGAGGAACATGACCGCCTCCATGAAGGAGATGAAGACGAGCATGAACGCGACCGTCAGCAAGACGAGACCGAAGGTGCGCACCGCAAACAAACCGAACGAGCCCAGCGGCAGCCAGTACGGCTTCAGCGCCACGGTGAAGTCCTGCCACGCGGGAGTCGCCGAGACGCCGTCGAAGGCGAGCGTGCTGAGCATGAGCATGACGAACAGGACGCGGTCCCATCCCGACGGCCACGGCTTGAGCAGCCCGACTCCCCATGGCCGCACATAAACCGCGCTGATCTTGCCCGTCTCGTCGCGCTCTGACTCCACCGGACCGAATCGGGCGACGATGCCGAAAAGGACCGTGAAGGCCTCGCAATGGTCGAGCCATTCGTCGCGACCGAACAGAAACATCCCGGCGACCGTGACGACCGTGTACACGATCGCGGCGATCGCGACGACCGGCGGCCGGACCGCAAGGCCGGTCGTCAGCTCGAGGCAGGCGAAGGAGAAGTAGGCCGCCGCAGCGGGCCACAGGCCGACATTCGGCATCTTCCAGATGGGCCGAGGCCGCAATGCCCGCGCCAGCACGTCGTAGATCGCCGTCCATGGGTTGAGGAAGTAGAAGAGGTTGCCAACCAGCCCGGAGAGGATGACGAGCAGCGCCCAGAAGTAGATCCAGACGATGTACTCAGACGGGTTGAAGAAAGCGTTGCGCGAACCGAAGACACCGGCGACGACCACCACGCCCATGGCGAGGACGCCGATCGTCCCGCCGACCAGTCGCGGCCACCGCGAGCGGGCGAGCGGCACCAGCCAGGGCACCGCCCGTCTCGGGTAAGCGGTCGCGTTCGGTCCGACCCGATCCCCGGCGAACAGCACGACCAGGACGAAGGAGATGAAGACCACGCCGCCCGCCGCGTAGAGGTAGAGCGCGGTCGCGATCGGCAGGTCATATCGCGGACCGAATCCGTGAAGAAGGATCGTCGTCAAGGAGTCACCACCAGGTAGCCGAGATGGGTGCTCGTGCCCTCCCACTCGATCTCGTGCTGACCTGTCTTGTCGGCCTTGAACGTGTGGCTGACGACCTGCCCGGCGACAGCGTCGAAAGCGATGTCGTACTCGTGCAGGTGGACCTCACCGGTCGTGTCGCTGTGGACGTTGATCGTGACCATGTCGTTCTGATTCGCCGTCAGGGTGTCGGGCGACATGTGGCTGGCGCTCGTAACCGTCACGTCGAACGTGCGGTTCTGACCGCCTTCATGGCTGTTCGCGTAGATCACGATTCCGCCCGCGACCACGAAGACCACCAGCAGACCGACGACGATTAGAGCGCGAGTTCTACTCAGGCTTGTTTCCTCCTTATCTATGTGACGCGAGACAAAAAACGAACTGCGGGTCTCGCCTAGTAAGGAGGTCCTCTGCGGTTGAAATCCGCGGTGAGGTGCTGTGCTGCGATCGGGACGCTTGCGATCGGCCAGACGGCGACCCCAATCGAAAGCGGGATCAGTCGAATCACAGGAGGGGGTGCAAGCAGGCGATCCATGGCCGGACCGATTCGCACAGCGAGCCAGCGCAGCGCCAGCGCGGCCGCGAGCGCCACCGGCAGCTGTCCCGCGGTGCCCCACAGCAGCAGCGAGGGCGCCGACGTCGCCGGCGCGCCCGCAGCCATCTCGATCGTCTCCTGGACGATGAAGCACGTCAGCTGCAGACAAAACAGCATGGCGAGGAGGCGGAGGAGCGAGAGCGCGGGCGCGGCTTCGAGCTTGCGACCCGCAACCACCCGGGCGAACCCGATGGCGATCAGTGCGAGGACCGCGAACGCCGCCGCCAATCCCACGCCGGTCTTGACCAGCGCCGGAAAGTAGGCGTGCGCGCCAATGCTCTGCAGGCGTTCCGCCGCTGGGCCGTAGCGGATCTGAAAAGCCACGAGATGACCGGCCTGCGATGCAATCAGGCCGAACGCCACGCCGATCGCAGCCAACCGTCCGCGGCTCACGGTTTCCGATACTAGCCGGTGCTACACCGCCAGCTGTTCAGTCGAGCTTTGCAGCGCAAGCGCAAGGGAGCCGAGCAGCTCCGCCCGCTCGTCGAAGACGGCGGCCCGCACGTCCACCCTCTCTGCGGCGGCCTGCACGGCGTGGCGCCTGACCGATTCGCGCAGCGGCTGCAGCAGGACGTCGCCGGTGCGGCTCAAAACGCCGCCGATGATCACGCGCTCCGGGTTGATGAGGTTGCACAGCCCGGCGACAGCAACCCCGATCTCGCGCCCGGCGTCTGAGATGGCACGCCGGCATCGCACGTCGCCGGCCGCAGCTAGGTCCACCACTCGCGCCAGCGTGAGAGTCTCTCCCCCGACGCGGCCGACGAGCTGAACGATGGCCGGACCCGAGGCGACGGTCTCCAGGCATCCGCGGTTGCCGCAGTAGCAGAGAGCGCCCGCCTCGTCGAGGGTGGTGTGGCCGATCTCACCGGCGGTGCCGGTGGCACCCCGCAACAGCTGACCGTTGATCACGATCCCGGCTCCGATGCCGGTCGCGGCCTTGATGTACGCGAAGCTCCCGCAGTCGCGTCCAGCCCCCCACGTGAGCTCGGCAAGCGCACCGAGGTTGGCGTCGTTCTCGATCTCGACCGCCACTCCGAGACGCTGGCGCATCTCCTCGGCGATCCGCAGGCCGACCCAGCCGGGGAGGATCGTGGCCGAGCCCGCCATCCCCCGGGCGCGGTCGACAGGACCCGGGATGCCGATGCCAGCCGCAACCACGTTGCCGCGATCGGCGCCGACCTCTGCGACGAGCTCCCCGAACATGCGGGTCGCCATGTCCAGCGCCTCGATGGCGTGACGGTTGACATCGAGGTCGCACCGCCGCTCGCCCAGCACGTTGTGCCCGAGGTCGGACAGGGCGACCGCCACGTGGCTGTGTCCAAAATCGATGCCCGCCACATAGAGCGCGGGGCTGCGGAAGACAAGCTGCACGGATGGACGTCCACCCCGGCTGTTCGGGGCCTTGTCATCCCCATCGATCACCAGGCCGGACTGCTTCAGCTCTCCGATAAGCGTGGAGACCGTGGTCCGGGACAGCCCCGTGACCCGAGCGATCTCCGCCTGGCTGATCTTCCCGTGAAGGCGCAGGACGCCGAGAACTCGGGCGCGGTTGTGGTCTCGGAGCCATCTGAGGCTGCCATCTGGTCTGTTCACGCTCGCGGGCCCAATCATGGGCGGCCCTGGAGGTTTGTCAAGAGTTCAAACATATTCAAGCGCCTCACACGCCGATCTCTTGACAAACCTCCAGGTGTGCGCAATGCTGCGGGCGGCCCAGGTGGGGCCCATCAGCTGAGTAGGCCTGGTTGCCGGCGCACTCTCGCCCCGCACCGCCGGGAAGAAGGCAACAGGCGTGGCCCAGAGCGGTGGGCATGAGGAGGTCTAAATGAAGTTAGCCAGGTTGTTCCCTGCCATCGCGGTGGTAGGGCTTCTCGTCGCGGCGTGTGGCGGCGGGGGTGGTGGTGGAGGAACGACGACCGCGACGGTTCCGTCGGACCTGAGCATCAGCTCGTTCGACGCCAGCTTCACGTACATGCCGAAACTGACCCCGATGGTGAACGCCGGCCACGGCAAGGTGGGCGTGCTCCTTCCCGACACGACGACGTCAGGGCGCTACCAGGCCTATGACCTGCCGTACCTGACCAAGGCGCTCCAGGGCGCCGGCTACACGTCTTCGCAGTACACGATCGACAACGCCCAGGGCCTGGCCGCGACCGAGCTGTCGCAGGCGCAGGCGCTGGTGACGGCCGGCGCGAGCGTCCTGATCATGGACCCGCTGGACAGCAGCACGGGCTCTCAGATCCAGGCGTACGCCCAGTCGCACGGCGTGAAGGTCATCAGCTACGACCGCGCCACGTTCACCGGAACGAACACCTACTACGTCAGCTTCGACAACGTCCAGGTCGGCGAGCTGATCGGCAAGGGCTTCGTCCAGTGCGTCTCGGACTGGAAGGTTTCCAACCCGCAGGTCTTCGTCCTCCACGGCGGCCAGAACTCCGACCCGAACGCGGTCTCCTTCGCCCAGGGCTACAACGACGCCGTCTGGGGCCAGAAGCAGGCCAACGTCGACGCGGGCGCGACCAACAGCCAGGGCATGAAGCTCGTCGGCGAGCAGGTCGCGACGGACTGGAAGAACGACGTCGGACAGCAGATCTTCCAGCAGCAGTTCACCGCGCACCCGAACATCAACGCGACGATCGAGGCCAACGACGGTCTCGCCAACGCGGTGGTCACC
>DASYZS010000081.1:0-7115 GCA_035945895.1 Candidatus Dormiibacterota bacterium
GCCAACACCGGGATCTATATCCTCGACCCGGCGGTTTTCGATTTCTTCCGCGCCGCCGAGGTGACCGACTGGTCCGGCGACGTCTTCCCCAAGCTCCTGAAAGAAGGCGAGCGGGTTTTCGGCTGGGTCGCTGACGGCTACTGGGAGGACGTCGGCAGCCATTCCGCATACGCGAAGGCGAACTTCGACTGCCTCGAAGGCAAGGTCAAGGTGCAGCTTCCGGGCGAACGCGTCGGTGAATCGACGTGGGTCCATGCCGACGCGGAGGTCGACCGCGACGCGCGCATCGACGGCCCGGCGTTGATCGGGGCCGGAGCGAAGATCCGGGGCGGTGCATGGATCAACGGTCCCGCGGTCATCGGCGCGTACACGACCCTTGACTCAGGGGTCAAGGTCTCCAACTCGATCGTGTGGGACCACAGCTACATCGGGCTCAACTCGCGGCTCCGCGGGTCCGTCGTATGCCGCGGGGTCACGATCAAGAACGGGTGCTTGCTGGAAGAGGGAAGCGTCATCGGCAGCGAGTGCACGATCGGGGAAGGGTCGACGGTCAACGCCAACGTCCGCATCTGGCCCAACAAGGACGTCGAGCCAGGTGCGGTCGTGCACGAGTCGATCATCTGGGCCGGTTCGTGGAAACGCGGGCTGTTCAGCTCGTATGGGCTGAACGGCCTGATCAACATCGAGATCACGCCTGAGTTCGCGTCGCGTCTCGGCGCCGCGATCGGCGCGCTGACGCCGAAGGGGACGGAGATCGCTTTCTCGCGCGACTTCACGCGCTCGGCCCGAATGATCGGCCGCGCGCTCATGTCGGGGATGATCTCTTCGGGCACGCACGTCGTCGACCTGTCCGTCCTGCCAGCGCCGGCATGCCGGTACTGGGCCCGCCACAACCACGTTTCAGCGGTCGCGGTGCAGACCTCCCCCGTCGACCCTCGGTCGGCCGACATCCGCATCTTCGACGACCTTGGCCTGGACATCGACAAGCGGAACGAACGAAAGCTCGAGGGCCTCTTCTTCCGCGAGGACATCAGGCGCGTATCCCACTACGAGATGGGCCGGATCACCCGCCGCGACGGCCAGACCGAGCGCTATATGCAGGACATGCTTGCCAAGCTCGACGTCGAGACGGTGCGCGCCGCGGCCTTCAAGGTCGTGATCGACTACAACAACGGCGCGGCGGCGATGGTGCTGCCCGAGGTCCTTCGCGAGCTCAACTGCTCGGTCATTCCTTTGAACGCAGCTCCTGCTGAGATCGTGATGGAGCGGGACGACCCGACTTTCCGCGGCCACTTGCAGGAGATGGGCGTGATCACGGCCGCAGTGAAAGCCAAGCTCGGCGTGTTCATTGACACGCCGGGGGAGAGGTGCTTCATCGTCGACGAGACGGGGTCGGTGCTGGATCACGCCGCCGCGTTCGCGGCGCTGGCAGAGGCGACGCTGAGTGCGCGACCCGGAATGGTGCTCGGACCGGCGTCGACGTCGCTCGCGTTTTCGATGATCGCCGACCGTCTCAACAGCCGTTTCGTGCCGACCAAGATCACGCCCGGTGCGGTGCTCCGCGCGGCTCAGCACGCCGATGCGGTTCTGGCCTCAGACGGCGCCGGCGGTTACTGCTGGCCCGACTTCGCGCTGTCCTTCGACGCAATTTTCACGGTCGCTCGCATGCTCGAGCTGCTCGCGACGAGCGGCACCTCGTTGGGCGCCCTGCGGGCGCAGGTCCCGCAAGTGACGCACCGGACGGCGGTC
This sequence comes from Candidatus Dormiibacterota bacterium, assembly GCA_035945895.1. GTDB lineage: Bacteria > Chloroflexota > Dormibacteria > Dormibacterales > Dormibacteraceae > 40CM-4-65-16. Next base: position 1,750 of record DASYZS010000081.1, read on the forward strand.
GAGTTCTGCCCGTGGGACGTGAAAGGCCGAGTGATGCGCACGATGATGGAGCGACATCTGCGCGACCGGGTCGACCTCACCGACGGCGTGAAGGTGTTCGTCGATGACGGATGGGTGCTGGTCGCGCCTGATCCGGACAGGCCGGAGTACTACGTCATCGCGTCGACGCTTGACCCCGGCCACGCGCAGCGCCTGGTGGACGAGTACTCACTGCTCGTCAGATCAGTGGTGGCCGAGGCCGCGCCGCAGGCGGAAGCGGTCGTGGAGCACTAAGCCGGAACCCGGCCCTCCAGGATCTCCGCGAGGACCGCGGCATCGATGTTGCCGCCTGAGACCACGCAGCACACGCGACCATTTCCCGCCAACCCGCTGAGGGCTGCCGCGAGGGCGAGCGCGCCTGCGCCCTCGGCCACGACGTGATTCCTTTCCATCAACAGGCGCAGCGCGTTGGCAGTGTCGGCAACCGAGACCGCGAACGCGCCGTCGAGGAGGCCGGCGGCGAGCTCGAACATTTCGGGGTACACGCGAGGCCCTCCCGCGCCGTCGATGAAGCTTCTCTGGAATGCCGGCTGCGTCGGCCGGCCGGCATCGAGGGAATGCGTGAGAGGCGCGGCGGTCTCCGGCTCGCAAGCAAACACCTTGACTTGTGGCGCCGCGGCCTTCGCCGCCGCGGCTATGCCACATGAGAGGCCGCCGCCACCATAGGGAGCGAGGATCGTATCGACCTCGGGAAGGTCCTCGAGGATCTCCAGCGCGATCGTGCCGTTGCCGGCCATCATTCGCCGGTCGCTGAAGGCGTGGACGAAGGTTCCTTCCATGCCGTCGCGGCTTCGGGTGGCGAAGGTCTCGAAGAACTCTTCGTGCGAAACCGTCACGATCGATGCGCCAAGCCGCTTGATCGCATCGAGCTTCGCGGCGGGTGCGGTATCAGGAACCACCACCGCGCACTCGATCCCGCGCTCGCGGGCGCACCACGCAAGACCCTGGGCCATGTTGCCCGCGCTGGCGGTCCAGACCCCTGCGGCCAGCTCGCTCGGTTCCATCTGCGCGAGGACGTTGGCCGCGCCGCGGATCTTGAACGAGCCGATGGGTTGCAGGTTCTCGAGCTTGAGGAAGATCTCGGCTGGCGCATCGTCCACGTTCATGCGGACGAGCGGAGTCCTGAGCGCGCGACCCTGGATTCGCTCTCGCGCCGCCTTGACCTCGTCGAGGGTTACCGGTTCGTGCTTCAAAGGCATGGTCTTCCGGAGATCTTAGAATCGGCTTTTCGGTCGAGCGGGAGTAGCTCACCTGGCAGAGCGCGACCTTCCCAAGGTTGAGGTAGCGGGTTCGAGTCCCGTCTCCCGCTCCAGCTTTCGAATTCGAAACGGGGCAGAGAGAGCTGATTTGACCCCAACGCTGACCCCAACCGGGAGAGGAACGCATGGAGCGAACGTGGATTGTGAAGGTGAAAATGAGTCAGCCGCATGCCATCGCGGAGGCTCCCGCGACGGGCCCCCACCATTTCACCGACGATGATGTTGCGCAGCTTCACCGAGCCCTTCGTGATTCGTTGCCTTTCGATGCGCCCAGGCGGCTCGTCAATGCAGTCCTCGAAGACGAAGGCATCGTCGCGTTTTTTGAGACGATAACCGAGCCTTCTGTCGACGAGTGTCGCGAGCTTGCCGGCCTAACCTCCCGAGCGCTGCGACCGTTCCGTTGGCCAGCGCGGTTCGAATGCGTGAAGACGTATCCCATGACTGTCATCGACGTGACGTATCTGCCTTGAGGTAATAGGCAAGGTTGCCACGAATTCCAAAACCGAGAGCACCCCTCCCGTTAGTGCGCCGCATGGGCATGGTTGCGTTGAGCGGTCAATTGCTCGAAATCGTGGTGACCGCTCATCTTGGTCAAGTTCTTGGACTCGCAACGTTTGAGGCGGCAGAGCGAATTGCGGGCCGGCTCGGAGCCACGCCGACATTGGACCTTATTGCCTCCCTCACCGCCGACCGAGAGGTGAAGGCATGGGCGAAGCAGGCGCGCAGAGCTATCGACGCTCGTAATCACGCCATCCACACGCCTTGGTTTGAAGATCCCGAGACTCACCGCTTGGGCGTCCTCGAGCGGCGTCCGAAAGTACGACAGATATACCGGTCACCCGTGGAGCTGGAAAAGACAATTAGCCTTCTTCAGCAGGCAGCACGGGCAGGACTTGCGCTCGTGACGATCGACGTTGAGCTGCCGCCGGGCCCTGAGTGAGCGACGAGGCGAGCGTACGAGGCTTCCACCCCAACGCTAGCGACATTTGGCTGACCGCAAAGGCCGCGTTTAGTTGAGCAGGTCATCCATCACCCGCGCCGCCTCTCGGTGCATCGCCGGCGTGACGTGCGAGTAGACGTCGAGCGTGATCGCCACCGTCGAATGCCCAAGCATCTCGCTCACGACCTTAGGGTGAACGCCGCGACTGAGTAGCAGAGTGGCCGCGGTATGTCGCGCGTCGTGAAAGCGGATCGGCCGGACGCCGGCGGCAGCGAGGAGTCGGCGCCAATGCTTCCATGTCGTCGTTACAGACAGCGGCCGGCCGTCAGCGCGAGAAAACACAAACCCGATGCTTGGGTTGGCCGTTCTGTGACGACGTAGCGCGTCGAGGGCGCCCGCTGAAAGCTCTACCTGGCGGCGGGACTTTCGGGACTTCGGCTCGCCGAGTTGAGGTTCCTGGCCGACGATGCGGATCATGCTGGCGACCACGCGCAGCGATGCGCGCTCGAGGTCGACGTCTGCCCGACACGCCAGGACTGTTCGATCAGCCGCCAAGCGCCGTCACGCGCTACGTGGGGCGCCAAACACAACCCGAACCGCGACCATCTGAAGTGATCGGCGTCCTGACGCTGGGCGAGGCAGCGCAACGGCTCGGCGTGAGTCGCGCTGAGCTCGAGGCGATGATCGCCGCTGGCAAGATCGAGGCACTACCAACCGGATTCACGCAGACGATCCCGACGCGTGAGATCGAGCGGCTAAGGTCGAGTGCTTGAGCGCAAACAAGCAGTCACCCGTGGGCCCAGGCGGCGGGCCGATTTGGGTTCATAACCACATCGCAGCCGGCGCCCGCGGCGTCGAGCTCGCGCACGCTCGATACATCGAAGTGATGGCTGACGCGGCGAATCCGCGAAAGCCGCTCGACAGCTACGTCGAGATTCGCAACTGGGCCATATCAATGCGTTGGCTCTGCAGGGCTGCTGAAGCTGCGAAGTCCTTGCAGCTGCCCGCAGTCGACGCTGCGGTCGCTCTATTCGAGGCCAAGGTCAATGTTGGGGACGTGGCGTTGTTCCGCGACAGGCTCGAGCACGCCGACGACTACGCTGCGGGTCTCGGGCGCAACTACAAGCGTTGGCCAGACGTTGACTTCGACGGATGGACGGCAGCGGCGCAAGCGTTGCGAGCGGCCATAGAACAGGAGTTGAGACCCGCACCGAAGCCGAAGACCTGAAGTAGCGCACGAGACGTTGACGGCTTCGTCAGTCCTCTTGAGCGAAGTCCTCGCCTGTTCTCATCGCGCGCCGATACTCGGCAAGGGCTGCGCGAGCTTCACTTAGAGCCGTCGTCAAGCGCTCGCGGTCCTCGGGCTCGAGCATGTCGACACGGATACGCTCCAAGGTCGATACCGTGCGCGCCAGCGCTGCGCCAAGGTCTTCGAGCTCAGCCATTTGGCGGGCTTAAAGCGTAATCGGCCGACCTATAACGCTCTACGCCTAGTGTTGACTGACCGCCTCGTTCGCCGGCACCCTGAATCCCATCTTCCGTGCCTCGGGGTTGTCATCTAACTCACCCCAGGTCAATCCGATCCAGCCGCCGGCGGGGAAGTAGGCAACGATTCGACGTGTCACATGCTCGTCCCAATCGCGGTCATGGAGCTCAAGGTCCCGATCGTTTGGACCGACGAATGCATAGGCGTTCACATCAGGGAACTCCTCGCGCTGGCCGTTGGCCAAGAAGACCACTATGTGGCGTTCGGTCCTGGGAGCCACGCCCGCATGTTACTTCTGACCCCTACCCTGACCCCAACCGGGGCGCGGATTAGTGCCTTTCAGTGCGCGTCGGTGCGCGCTGCCCGAATACAAACGGGCCGTTTTGATCGGGGGCGCGACGGGTTCGAGTCCCGTCTCCCGCTCTCCGTCAGGCTCGCTTTGCTCACCTTTCGGTCGCGTGGGATTTACCGCGCGCGTGGCGCTCCGGCTACGTAGTAACCGCCGGTGGCCGCCGCCGTTACAGTCTCCGCGATGCACAGGTGGGCCATGATGGTTCCAGTCGTCCTGCTCCTGACGACATGCGGTCAGGCCGCGCGACCCGTCGCGTCGCCGAGCACGGCGCCGCTATCACCGGTCGCTGCCGCCACTTCCACCCCGACCACAACTCCGACGCCCAGTCCCACGCCTGCGTCGTCCACCTCGACAACCGGCCAGGCGGTAACGTTCGGCTGCCAGCCGGCTCCTGGCAGCGACCCGCTTGTGCTGGCAATGGGTGGCCCAGGAGGAGCGAATACCCATCTGACCGTTCTTGACGTCGCGAACCCTACGCAGCCGAGGTCGATCTGCGACATCAGGCCGACCGCCGGCGGCCGCTTCCTTTCGAACGGACAGGTCGCCTTCTGGACCCGCGACCAGCAGCTTGGCACGGCTGATTTGGCGACCGGCACCGTGGCCATCACTGGCCAAGTCAGCCACGTTATCGACGGCGGCGTCTTCAGCCTGGACGGGAGCGTTTTCGCCTATCGCTCCACCGATCCCGGCGGAACACTGACGCTCTACATGCACTACCCCGACGGATCGGAGCGGCAAGTGCTGAGCCGGCCGCCGGTCGGCGGTCACGGCGGACCAGTCGGTGGGCCGACGTCCGAGTTGAGCTTCTCGCCTGACGGCCAGCACCTTCTCTCTTACGACCTCTTCATAACCCCCGACGACCCGACGCCCCACTTCGAGGTCCTCAGCCTCACTGGCACCGTTGAGATGAAAGGCGACTACTCGATGGGCACATGGTCGCCCAGCAGTGGCGCCTCGCTCTTTTACCTGCGGCCCGCGCAACCGGGTCGCTTCGACGGCGGTGACATCTACGATTGGACTCCAGGTGTGGCCGACGGGCAGCTCTACGCCGGCGTGCCTTCATACGATTGGCCAACCTGGGTCGCTGGCGCCCCGATTTATTTCACGGCCTACGACGGCTCGGGATACCCGCACCTGTGGGTCATCGGACGATTCGGAACGTCGCAGGTCTCGCCAACGCAGAGCTCGCACCCCTTCGTGGTCGGCGGCTACGTCTGGACCGACCAGCAGCAGCCTTGCCAGTGCGGCCCGGGCGGCAACAGCATGCCCACCGGGAAAGTGGTCGCCCGC
>DASYZS010000082.1:0-12750 GCA_035945895.1 Candidatus Dormiibacterota bacterium
CCCGCGCGACCTGTCCCCCGCGCGCTGCAGCGCCAGCTGGACCGCCTCAACGCGCGACATCTGTCCGGCGCCGACACCGACCGCGGCATCCTCTCTGAACAGCACGATCGCATTCGACTTCACGTGCTTGACCGCGATCCACGCCAGGCCCAGCTGCTCCCACTCGGCTTCGCTTGGTGCGCGACGCGTCACTACTTTCGCTGAAGCGCGGTCAAACGTCGCGTGGTCCCACTCCTGCACCAGGAGACCGCCAGGCACCGAACGCACGTCGTAGTCGAATAGTCCCTCGCGAGGCGGCTGCGCCGCTAGCACGACCATGTTCCTGCGGCGCGCCAGAACTGGCTTTGCTTCCTCGAGCACCTCCGGCGCAACCACAACGTGAGTCACGATCTGGACGATCTGCTCGGCGGTGGCGCGATCCAAGGGCCGGTTCACGGCGACCACCCCGCCGAACGCCGAGACCTTGTCGCATTCGTATGCCATTCGGTACGCCGTCGCGATGTCGACCGCCACCGCGAGACCGCACGGATTCATGTGCTTGATGATCGCGGCCGCCGGTCGCTGGTAGTCCATCACCAGCTGGAACGCGGCTGAGGCGTCCTGGAGGTTGTTGAAGCCTGGCGCACCGCCCTGGACCTGGACGGCGCCGCCGATGCCGCCGGCTTGGGGTCCCAGACGATAGAACGCCGCCTTCTGATGGTCGTTCTCGCCGTACTTCAGCGGCTCGGCGAGCTGGCCTGCGATGGTGATCTCTGACGGAAAACCGTTGCGCGCGCCGTGCCTCAGATAGGCGGCGATCCAGGCGTCGTACGCGGAGGTATGCGCGAATGCTTCGGCTGCGAGCCCGCGGCGCGCCTCGGCATCCAGCGTTCCTTCGCTGAGCGCGGCGAGCACCTCGGAGTAGCGCTCGGGACGAACGACGACCACGACGGACTCGTGATTTTTAGCCGCGGCCCGGATCATCGCCGGACCACCGATGTCGATCTGCTCGATCGCCCCCTCGAAGGTCACGTCCGGTTGGAGCACGGTGCTGACGAACGGGTAGAGGTTGACGCAGACCAGGTCGATCTCGCGCAGGCCATGTTCCGCCAGAGCGGTCAGGTGCTCGGGCCGGTCGCGCCTCGCGAGGATCCCGGCATGCACCCCGGGATGGAGCGTCTTGACGCGGCCGTCCATCATCTCTGGAAATCCGGTCAGGTCACTCACCGGCCGGGCGGCGGCGCCGGCTTCCCGCACCGCCTTCAGCGTGCTGCCGGTGGCGAAGAGCTCAAAGCCCAGGCGCTCGAGGCCGGTCGCGAACGCGGCGAGCTCCGTCTTGTCGCTAACGGACAGGAGAGCGGTCGGCAAGCCTGGCCTCCATGAGCCTGATTCCTTCGGGCAGGATCCGGTACTCGACCTCGTGCACGCGAGCGCGCAGCGTTTCGACGTCGTCGCCTTCGAGGATGGGCACCGAGTCCTGAAGGAGGATGGGCCCGCCGTCGACTTCCGTCGTGACGATGTGCACAGTCGCGCCGGTGAACTTCAGCCCGCTCTCGAGCGCCTGCTCGATGGCGTCCATTCGACCGCCGAACATCGGGAGGAGCGAAGGATGGACGTTGATGATCCGGCCCTCGAAAGCGTCGAGAAAGTTCTGGGAGTGAATCCGATCGTAGCCCGCATCGACCACGAGCTCCACCTGGCGATCGCGGAAGAAATCGCGCATGGCCGCGTCCCTGTCCTCGAGCGAGGAGAATTTCGACTGCGGCAGCTCGCCGAGGGGAATCAGCCTGTCTCTGGCGAATGCCGCCGCCGGACACGAGGGCCGGTTCGTGGCAACCGCGACAACATCGAATCCACGCTCGACAAGGTTGCGCAGATTTGTACCCAGACCCGAAACGCAGACTCCCAGCCTCAGCGAATCGACACCTTTTCAGGCCCGTTCTGCTCGACCACCTCGCCCACCACGAGCGCGCCGCTTGGCACGTCCACTGGATCCATCACCAGGATCATCCCGAGTCCCATGTTGAACGTTCCCCACATCTCGTCGTCAGAGATGTGGCCGCGGCGTCGAATCTCTCCGAAGATCAGGTTCGGCTTCCAGGCAGAGCTGTCGATCGTTGCGGCGAGGCCGGCAGGAAGAACCCGTTGCAGGTTTCCCGGAATACCACCCCCGGTGACGTGGGCCGCAGCCTTCCAATTGATCCGGCTCATGTCGTCCAGGTATGAGAGATGCGGCGCCATCAGCGCCGCCGCGAGGTCTTCCGTCAGCGGTACGCCTTCGAGCACCTTGCGCGCCAGGGAGTAGCCGTTGGTGTGCATACCGCTCGACCGCAACCCGACAAGGGCATCGCCGGCCCGCACCGCTTTGCGCTCCTGCTGCTCGACGAGTCCGACGATGAAGCCGGCCAGGTCGTAGTCACCGAGCGCGTAGACGCCTGGCATCTCGGCGGTCTCGCCGCCCAGCAGCGCGCACCCGGCGGCCCGGCAAGCCTCGGTCATGCCCTCCACGACTTGATGAAAAACGTCGCTGTCGAGCCTTCCGGTGGCGAAGTAGTCAAGGAAGAAAAGTGGACGCGCGCCGGCGGTCGCTATGTCGTTGACGCAGTGGTTGACGATGTCGGCTCCGATGACGCGGTGGCGCCCGGTGGCGATCGCGACCTTGATCTTCGTCCCCACTCCGTCGGCGCTCGCCGCCAGCCGGCCGCCCCCGGGCAGCGAATACAGTCCGGCGAAGGGTCCGACGCCCGCGGCCACCTCCTTGCCGTGCGTGGCCGCGATCAGGGGCTTGACCCGCTCCAGCGCGCGCTCGTAAGCCTCGATGTCGACGCCGGCCGCGGCGTAGGAGAGACCCTCGCTGCTCAAGCTCGCGTGAGCTGACCCTCGAACTGCATCTTGTCCATCGTCAGCTGCTGCGGCACCGGCACCGGGTAGGACCCGTCGAAGCAGGCACGGCAGAACTCCTGCGAGGTGCCGCGACCGATGGCGCGGATCAGGCCCGGGATCGAGAGATAGTGAAGCGAGTCGGCGCCGATCTGCTCCCGAACCTGATCGACGGTACGACCCGCGGCGATCAGCTCCTTCGTCGATCCGATGTCGACCCCCATGAAGCATGGGAACCGCATGGGCGGGCTCGAGATCCGCATGTGGATCTCCTTCGCGCCGGCGGCGCGCAGCCGCTCAATGATGCGCCGCGACGTCGTGCCGCGGACGATTGAGTCGTCGACCGCGATCAGGCGCTTGCCCTTGATGGATCGCGGCAACGGGTTGAGCTTCAGCATCACGCCCGACTCGCGCAGCGACTGGTCGGGCTGTATGAAGGTGCGGTTTATGTACCGGCTCTTCATCAGCGCTTCGCGAAACGGGATGCCTGACGCCTCTGCGTAGCCGATGGCGGCCGGCGTACCCGAATCGGGGAAGGGCACGACCATGTCGGCCTCGACCGCCGCCTCCTGCGCGAGCTCGTGTCCCATTCGGATGCGCGCGTCCTCGAGCTCGCAGTTTTTGAGGATCGAGTCCGGTCGCGCAAAGTAGATGAACTCGAACACGCACATCGCATGTTTGTTGGCGGTCTGGAAATTGACGCTGTGCACGCCGTGCTCGTCCATCACCACCATCTCGCCCGGCTGCACCTCGCGGACGAAAGTCGCGTGGACCGTGTCCAACGCGCACGTTTCCGAAGCGATGACGTGCGCGGGCTGGCCAGGCAGCGGGATGAAGCCGAGGCAGAGGGGACGGAATCCGAACGGGTCGCGCAGCGCGATCAGCTCGTGGGGGGTGATGATGCCGCACGAGTAGGCGCCAACCACGCGCGCGAACGTGCGCCGAATCACCTCTTCCCAAGACCGGCCGTGCGTGTTCTCGATGAGACGCGCCATCACCTCGGTGTCGAGCGCGGTCTCGAAGTTGACGCCGCGCTCCGACAGCTGCGTGCGCAGTGCTTCCGCGTTGAGGAGGTTGCCGTTGTGCGCGATCGCGCCGGGGCCGAGGCTCGGGTGATGGAACGGGAGCGGGTGCGCATTCTCAGCGCGGCTGGCGCCAGTGGTCGAGTAGCGCGTGTGGCCGAGGGCGATGATCGATCCCTCACCAAGCTGCTTGATCTCCGCCGGGGAGAACACCTGCGCCACCAGGCCCATGTCGCGGTGTACGCGGACCGACGTGCCATCTGAGACCGCGATGCCTGCGGATTCCTGCCCGCGGTGCTGCAGCGCGAACAATCCGAAGTAGGTCAGGTTCGCGACGTCGACTCCGTGCTTGGCGCAGATGCCGAAAACGCCGCACATCTAATTGACCATCGCCTCCCAAGCCTGACGCAGCTCGAGAAGCGACAGCTTCACCTGACCCTCGAACTCCAGGACGTCACCGCCGGTGAGGCCGAGCAGCGAGAGCTCGACGTTGTAACGCCGGGCGAGCGACTGCACCTCTGGCATCGCCCGCGAGGGAACGCTCACGAGGTAGCGGCCCTGCGACTCGCCGAAGAACGCCGCATCGAGACGGAGCGGCGGCTCGGGCCGCAAGGCCGGGCAGCGCACGCCGACCCCGCCGAGCAGGCAGCACTCGGCCAGCGCGACGAGCATGCCTCCCTCGGCGCAGTCGTGGGCGGAGTGCAGGTACCGGTTCTGGGCGGCCGTGAGGATCACGCGATTCACCGCCTGCTCTCGGGTCAGGTCCAGCGCCGGTGGTCGGCCGGCAACGTATCCGTGCTCGACCCTGAGGTATTCGCTGCCTCCCAGGTCGTTGTGGCTGGAGCCGATGAGCAGCACGAAGTCGCCCTCGGCGCGGAAGCCCGCCTGCACACGCTTCGCATAGTCGTCGATGACTCCGACCATCCCGACCACTGGCGTCGGATAGATCGCCGACTCCGCGCTCTCGTTGTAGAGGCTCACGTTCCCGCTGACGACTGGCAGGTCGAGCTGCCGGCACGCGTACGCGAGGCCGGTGATCGTCTCCTCCATCTCCCAATAGACCTCGGGTCTGTCTGGGTTCGCGAAGTTGAGGCAGTCGGTGATCGCGACCGGGCGGGCGCCGGTGGCCACGATGTTGCGCGCGGCCTCGGCGACGGCCAGCTGAGCGCCAAGGTGCGGGTCGAGGTGGCAGTACCTCGCGTTGCCATCCGTGGTCACCGCCAGCCCGAGACGCGTGCCCTTCACGCGAAGCATCGCGGCGTCACCTCCGGGGGCGACCACGGTGGCGTCGCCGACCATGTGGTCGTAGCGCCGGATGATGCCCCGCCGGCTGCAGAGGTTGGGGCTGGCGAGCAATCGAAGGAGCGTGGCGCTCGCGTCTGCGAGGGGCGGCAGAGCATCGACGTCCAGACCGAACGGCGGCTCGGGAGCGACCCCGATGAGGCGTCGCATCGGAGCGCCGTCGGTGAGCAGTGCGACCGGCAACCTGGCGACGCGGTCATCACCGTCGACCACCGTCAGCATTCCATCCGCGGTGACCTCACCGATGACCGCTGACGTCAGGTCCCACGCCGCGAAGATGCTCTCGACCTCACGCTCGCGTCCGCGTTGGACGACCACGAGCATTCGCTCCTGCGACTCGGACAGCATCACGTCGTAAGGCGTCATGCCGCGCTCGCGCCGCGGCACGAGCGAGACGTCGATGCGGGCGCCGGCGCCGCGCGCGCGCCCCGCGCATTCCGCCACGGCCGAAGTCAGACCGGCCGCGCCGAGATCCTGGATCGCCACGACCGCGTCGGTGTGGGCCAGGTCCATGCACGCTTCGAGCAGGCACTTTTCGAGGAACGGGTTGCCGACCTGAACGGCGGGACGGCGCTCCGAGCTGCTCTCATCGAGCTCGACCGACGCGAACGAGGCGCCGTGGATCCCGTCCCGGCCGGTGTCGGCGCCGACCAGCATGAGGCTGTTGCCGGTGCCTTCGGCCCGCGCGCGCTTGAGCTGGTCCGAACGCACGAGCCCGACGCACATCGCGTTGACCAGCGGGTTCGTGGCGTAGCAGTCTTCGAAGTACACCTCGCCCCCGACGGTTGGAATGCCGATGCAGTTGCCGTAACCGCCGATGCCCGCGACCACGCCCTCGACGTGCCGCGCCGAATCGGGCAGCGGTCCGAATCGCAGGGAATCGAGCAGCGCGATCGGCCGCGCGCCCATGGCGATGACGTCACGGATGATCCCGCCCACCCCGGTGGCTGCGCCCTGGTAGGGCTCGATGGCCGATGGGTGGTTGTGGGATTCGATCTTGAACACCATCGCCCATCCCTCACCGATGTCGATCGCGCCGGCGTTCTCGCCGGGTCCCTGAAGGACGTGAGCGCCGCTCGAGGGCAGCCTACGCAGCAGGGCCTTGGAGCTCTTGTACGAGCAGTGCTCCGACCACAGCACGCCCAGCATCCCGAGCTCGACCTCGTTCGGAATCCGCTTCAGCTCCTCGACGATGACCCGGTACTCAACTGGGGTAAGCGCCACTTCGCGCAAGCGCGCTTCGTCTACAGCCACGAATTCCTGGCCTGCGGCCGGCGAGACTTGATGCTCAAGACACGAGCACCCGCATCGCGTTCTCCGCCACCGACTTGAAGAGTTTGAGACCGTCCGTCCCGCCGAGCTCGGCCTCCGCGCAGCGCTCGGGGTGCGGCATCATGCCCAGGACGTTGCCGCGGGCGTTCACGATGCCGGCGATGTTGTGCAAGGATCCGTTGGGATTCGCATTCGAGACGACGCGGCCGTTGACGTCGCAGTAGCGAAAGACGACCTGGCTCCTCTGTTCGAGCCGGGAGAGCGTCGCCGGGTCCGCGAAGTAGCTGCCTTCGCCATGCGAGATCGGGATGCGCAGGACCTCGCGGTCCTCGCATTTCGCAGTGAACGGCAGGTCCGTTCGCTCCACGACCAGGTTGGTCCACTCACAGCGGAACTCGAGCGATGCGTTGCGGACGAGCGCGCCAGGCAGGAGCCCCGCCTCGCACAGCACCTGGAAACCGTTGCAGATTCCCCACACCAGGCCGCCTCGGTCGGCGAACTCGCCGATCTTTTCCATCACTGGCGCAAAGCGAGCGATGGCGCCGGTACGCAGGTAGTCGCCGTACGCAAAGCCGCCGGGCAGGATCACGCAGTCACAGCCCTTGAGGTCCGCGTCCTTGTGCCAGAGATACGTCAGCTCCTCGCCTAGTACCTGGTCGACGACCCATCCGCAGTCTCGGTCGGACCATGTGCCCGGAAAGACGACCACGCCGAATTTCATCGGTGACCGTCCCGCACGATGTCGAAGTGGAAGTCTTCGATCACGTGGTTGGCCAGCAGCTGCCGGCACATCTCCTCGACCCGCTGCCGCGCCTCGTGCTCGGTCGTGCCCTCGAGGCTGACCTCGATGTACTTGCCGATGCGGACGTCCGAGACCTCGCGGAATCCGAGCGAGGCAAGACCCTGCTTGACGGTGATGCCTTGTGGGTCGTTGACCACGGGCTTGGGCGTGACGATCACGCGTGCAATCACGGCCGGAGACCTCGTCGAGAGATTCGGCGCACAGGTGGCCGAGATGCTAGGCGCGGTCGAGCAGCGGAGTGAGCGCAAACCTGCTGGGGTCCCCGCGCCGGGGTTGCGCGGGGGCTACGAGCAGCGGAGACCGCAACAACGCAAATCGGCCGCATGGGCGCCGAAGATCCGGCGAGGGACTCTGGCCGTGATTGCGAAATCACTCGGCGCCCCACTCCATCGAGGCGACGTTCCTCGGCTTGGGCGGAAACAATGGCTTGCCCACCAGCCGCTGATACGCGGTGAGGTAGCGCAGCCGCGTCTGGGCGACGACATCCTCCGGAAGTCGAGGCGGATCCGACTCCTTGTCCCAACCCGAACGCGTCAGCCAATCGCGCACGAATTGCTTGTCGTACGACTCGGGTGAAGTGCCGGGCAGATAGGTTGCGGCGTCCCAATAACGCGAGCTGTCCGGTGTCAGCGCCTCGTCGATGAGGATGAGATCCTTGCCGACCATCCCGAACTCGAACTTCGTGTCGGCGAGGATCAGGCCACGGCGGCCGGAAAAGTCAGCCGCGTGTTTGTAGAGGGCGAGGCTTGCGTCCTTCAACTTGCCGGCGAGGTCGTCGCCGAGGTCTTTGCGCATCGTGTCGAACGTGATGTTCTCGTCGTGGCCCGTCTCCGCTTTCGTCGCGGGCGAGAAGATCGGAGCGGCCAGCTGCTGGCTCTGGCGCAGGCCGGGCGGCATGCTTTCGCCCGCGAGGGTCTGCGACTCCTTGTACTCGTTCCACGCGCTGCCGGCGAGGTATCCGCGGACGACGCACTCGTAATCGATGCGCTTGGCCTTTCGCACGATCATGAAGCGACCCGCCAGCTGGTCGCGAAAGTCCTTCAGCGACGCGGGGAGGTCCGGGACCATTCCCGAGATCAGGTGGTTGGGCTGGAAGGTGTCGGTCTGCGAGAACCAGAAGATCGAAAGTTGAGTCAGCACCTTGCCGCGATCGGGGATGCCGTTGGGAAGGACGTGGTCGAACGCCGAGATGCGGTCGGTCGCGACCATGAGCAGCTTGTCGCCGTCGAGCTCGTAGGTGTCCCGGACCTTGCCCCGCGCGAAGAGCTTGAGCGGCAGCGTCGTCTCGTTGACGGCAGGTCCCGCAATCAAGACGCGTTCACTCCAAGCCCCAGTCTCTCGTAAGCCAGGTCCGTGTGCTCCAAGCCGACCCACGGATCAAAAACGGAATCGAGCTTCGGGCCGATACGGCGCATCACCTCGGGATCCTTCTCCAGCAGTGAGCGGAAGCCGGGCGCATCAGGCTGCATCGCCCGCATCGCCGCCCTTTGCGTGACGAGGTACGCGTCCTCGCGCGACATGCCGCTGTCGACCAGTGCGAGCAGCACGCGCCCTGAGAACACCACCCCACCCGCGAACTGCAGGTTGACCAGCATTCGATCGGTGCGAACCTCGAGGCCACGCAGGACCTTGTCTATCTCCAGGGTCATGTAGTCGACCGCCGCACACGCGTCGGGGAAAATCACCCGCTCCGCCGACGAATGGCTGATGTCCCGCTCGTGCCACAGCGCCGTGTTCTCCAGGGCGGTGACGAGATTCCCACGCACGACGCGCGCCAGCCCGCAAATCCGCTCGCTCAGAACAGGGTTGCGCTTGTGCGGCATGGCGGAGCTTCCTTTCTGCTCCTTGCCAAACGGTTCGAACACCTCGCCGACCTCGCTGCGCTGCAGGTGCCGGATCTCCGTCGCGATGCGCTCTAGAGTCCCCGCGACCAGCGCAAGCGCGGCCATGAACTCGGCGTGACGGTCCCTCGCCACGACCTGCGTCGACACCGTATCGACCTTCAGCCCGAGCTCATGGCAGACGTGCTCCTCGACCTTGGGGTCGATCGTGGCGTGCGTGCCGACGGCGCCGCTGACGTGCCCGACCGCGGCGGCTTCGGCCGCGCGCTCGAGCCGGCCGATCGAGCGGTCCAGCTCGGCCACCCAGCCCGCAACCTTGAAACCAAACGTGATCGGCTCGGCGACGATGCCATGGGTGCGGCCGGCCATCAGCGTCTTGCGGTGGCGGATGGTCAGCTCGGCCGCGGCCTCGCGCACAGAGCGGAGGTCGCTAAGGATCAGCCGCGACGACTCCACCATCTGCACCGCCATCGCGGTGTCGTTGAGGTCCTGGCTTGTCATCCCGAGGTGGACGTAGCGCGCCTCGGGTTGTCCGATTGACTCGTTGAGGACCGTCAGGAAGGCTATGACGTCGTGGCCGACGCGTGACTCCACCTCGGCGATCTTCGTTGGGTCGACAGTGCCTTTGCGGATCTTGGGAAGGGCCGACTCCGGGATACGCCCGAGGGACGCCCAGGCCTCACAGGCCAGGACCTCGATCCGCAGCCAAAGCTCGTACTTGTGCTGGTCTGACCAGACCGCTCGTATGGCGGGCGGCGCGTACCGCTCGATCAAGGGACCTCGAAATTATATCGACCACCGGCTGACCAAGATTTTGTTATGGCCTGAGAATGAGGCACAAGATGTCGTGGACGTCAACCGCCGGAGCGAGCCTTTAAGCGACTGGCTTGATAATCGATGGCTGCCGATGGACCTGACTCGTAACTTCGTTCGTGGCCTACCCGTTTGAGTCGAAACAGGCTGAACGGCCAGTGAGCGACCCGTCGCGGGACGACGAGCGGGATCTCGTCGAAAGGGCCAAGCGGGACCCGCGCCAGTTCGGGGCGCTCTACGACAGGCACTTTCAGCAGATCTATAGGTTCGTGTATTCGCGAGTGAGGGAGCAAACAGCGGCAGAAGACGTCACTTCAGAGGTTTTTATGAAAGCCCTGAGGGCAATGCCTCGCTACCAGGACACGGGGCGGCCCTTCGCTGCCTGGCTCTACCAGATCGCAGTCAACGCCATCGCCGACCGCTATCGCACGCTGCGCCCGAGCCAGACCCTCGACGACTTCCATGACCTGTCTGTAGCCGGGCCTGCGCTCGACGACCTTGCCGCGCATCGGGACGAGCTTCGTCGCATCTGGGCGCTGGTCGAGGGCCTGCCGCACCAGCAGCGGACCGCGCTGGTCCTCAAGTTCCAGGAAGACATGAAGATCGAGGACATCGCCGTGGCCATGGGCAAGTCACCCGGCGCAGTCAAGCTGCTCATCCACCGCGGCGTCACGCGCCTCCGCGACGAGGCCACAGCCCTGAGGCCCCTGGAATGAGCGCGCACCACGACCCCGAGCTCGACGACGTCCTGCAGGACGATGAGCTGCGGCGCCTCGCGGCGGTGCTCAGGAGCTCGACGACGCCGGAGCCTCCGCTGGACGACGCGTTCCGCACCGGCCTGCGCCGCCAGCTGATGCAGGCGGCGTGGTCCATGACCGAGGGCCGCGGCAGCTGGTTTCGACGTGCGTTCGCACCGCCGGGCATCGCTTGGGCGGGCGCGGTCGCGGGCTTGCTGCTCATCGCCTCGGTCGCCGTGTGGACCGCAACCCAGCAGAGCGGAGGCACGACTCAGATCGTCGTCGCGAGCTCGGTCGCCGACAAGAGCAACGTGGCGCTGCAGCAGCCCATCCTCTTGGCTTTCAACCAGCCAATGGACCACCAGTCGACTGAGGCCGCGGTGCAGATCACGCCCGCGACCAGCGTCGCCTACGCGTGGGATGCGCAGAGCCGGACGTTGTCGGTGACTCCGACAGGCGGCACGCTCGCACCCAACACGCAGTACCAGGTGACGATCGGTCCGGGCGCAAAAACTGCGAGCAACCAGCCGCTCACGACCCCGCAGACGATCACGTTCGTCACCCAGGCGCCGGCTGTCACGCCCGCCCCGACGCCGCTCCCGCGTCCCACGCCGGCCAACCCTCTGGCGGAGAAGCAGGTCGTGACGCTCAATGGAACGACGTCGCCAGCGTTGCAGTGGTCGGCCGATTCCTCGTCGATCTACTTCGAAGACGGCAAGGGGACGCTGCTGGTGGTGCCGGCCAAGGGCGGGAGCACCAGCGTGATCGCATCCAATGCGGGCCCACTGGCGATTTCCCCCACCGGTGACCGGCTTGCGTGGGTCGAGTCCGGCAAGATCGAGGTGCTCACCTTCGCGTCGGGCATGAACACGACCATGACGCCGGCGCCGCAACCCACGCTCGTCGGATGGGCGAAGGACAAGGTGATCTGGGCGGCCAAGGACGGCATTTACGAGCAGACCGAAGGTGGCGAGACGCTGCTGGCTCCGTTGGCTGCCGAGGCGATTGTTGTTTCACTGGCGCCCGACGGCGGCCACGCGATCTACAGCCAAAACAACACGCTGAATCTGCTGGACCTCACCACCGGAAGGAGCACCCCTATTGGCGGAAACATCTTCGGTGGGTGGGCACCGGACGGCTCGCAGCTCCTCTACTACACGAATGACAACGTCGTGGTCGCAAACCTCAATGGCGTCAATCAGGCAACGTTGCCGTTGGGTGACGCCACCTGGTCGAGCAGCGATGCGATCCTGCTCGGGGGCGACACCACGATCTCCGAGGTGCGGCCGGACGGGTCCCACCTGACCCACCTGGCCAACGGCACGTATCACTTGCCGGTGTGGGCGCCTGACGGAAGCACGTTCGTTTTCGTGCGTGGAAACGCGCTGTGGGTCGGCACCGCACCAGCCCTTCCGCCCGAACCGACGGTGCTCGACGAGGCGTCTGCCGTGGTCACGAAGTTCATGGACGCGCGACTCGCGGGCAGGTCGGACGACGCGACCGCGTTGCTCGACGACAGCGGCAAGAAGGCGTATGGAAGCGGCGGTTTGAAGCTCACGATCACCGGCGACCCGGGCTTCTCGCGCTACTACGTGCTCACGCAAGAGGCCACCGGCACGCAGCCCGACACGGTCCGGGTCGTGGTGCGGCTCGTCCTCGCCCACAACAAGAAGGACGTGAGCGGCTTCGAGGAAACGCTGACCCTGGTCCGCGACGCCACCTCGAAGCAGTTCCTGATCGACCAGGCCGCGGCGGGGCCGCAGCGGGCGCTGGGCGTCGGGCCAGAGGTCGTGAGCGTGGACGTGAGTGGCACCACCTCACTCCTGGTGACGTTCGACAGCGACCTCGACCCCGCGACCGTGAACGGTGGCGTCGTCGTCCTCGACTCCAAAGGCAGCACCGTCGACGCGACCGTGACCTACGCGAACAAGGTCGTCACGATCAGCGGACTCGACCTGAAGGAGGGCAAGCAGTACCGGCTGGTGGTGCAGAACACAGTCCGCGACGTGCAGGGCCACAGCGTGACCCCGGAGTACGACCTCGATCTCTTCGGCCCGGCGGCGAAGAAGCACGGCCAGCAGAAGGTGTCGGGCGCCGCGTCG
>DASYZS010000083.1:0-19991 GCA_035945895.1 Candidatus Dormiibacterota bacterium
ACCTCGAATGGCTGGTTGCTCTCGACCAGGGCCAGAACCTCGCGGAAGTACTCGCGCACCGCCGCCGGAAAGTCGATGCCGTCCCGGCTCCGAAACTGGCTCGCGTCGATCAGGCCGCCTTTGTAGGGAATCGAGTGGACCGAGCCCAGAACCTGGTCCAGCGGACCGGCCGCAAGGATGGCCGCGGTCTGCTCCGGGAACCGGTGCGGCTCACCCAACTCGACACCCGTCAGGATGCGCAGGCCCGGAAACCGCCGGCGGCAGCGCTCCACCGCGTCGAGGTAACCCTGGATGTCGACCGCATGCTGGCCCTTGTGCACGACCGCCCAGTCGGCGTGCTCGGTGAAGGCGATGGCGGGCAGGCCAAGCTCGAGCGCCCGCGCGCAGCTCCGCTCCATCGAGCCGTTTGGGGCGTCCCAGGACCACTCAGTGTGCACGTGCAGATCGGGCGGAAGGGGCATCGCGGTTCAAGGCTACAATCCGGGGTTCGTGGGGCACGTGATCGAGGGCATCGCCTATGTGGCGGGCAGCCTCTTGATAGCGGCGGGACTGTACCTCGTGCTGCGGGGGTCATTCCCAGGATGGTGGCGCCAGCGTCTGCTCTGGCCGCTGGTGCGCGACACGCCACGCGTCTCCCACCTCCAGGGCTGGGCGGCGGTCGCCCTGGGCATCTCGATCATCGCCCTGGTGTTCACGACGGTCGCTTCGGAGGTCCTTGGAGGGGCGCTCGTCGTGCTGGCGCTGGTCGCCTACATCGGCGCCGTGGTGCTGTACCTCTTCAGCACCTGGCTGTCGCGCCGTCCCGCCGCCTGAGACAACTGGCTCGCGCTGCGTTGGGCAGCGCGTTGTTCTTTGCGGCGGCGCCTGGCGTGGTTGCGGGCCTGATCCCTTACTGGCTGACCGGATGGCGTTTTCTGAACCCTCTGCCCCACTGGGCGCCGGTCCGCATCGCAGGGGCGTTGCTGACGCTGGTAGCAGCGCTGTTCCTGGTCAGCGCATTCGTCAGATTCGTCGTCGAAGGCTTGGGCACCCCGGCCCCCGTCGCCCCGACGCAGCATCTGGTCGTGGGAGGGGTCTACCGCTACGTGCGCAACCCCATGTACCTGGCTGTCATCGCGGCGATCGCCGGCCAGGCGCTCCTGTTCGGCCAGCTCGGCTTGCTCGCGTATGCCGTGATTGCTGGGCTGACGATGTTCGGTTTCGTCAAGGCGTACGAAGAGCCCTACCTCGCCGATCGGTATGGCGCCGAGTACGACGAGTACCGCCGCGCCGTGCCGGGATGGTGGCCCCGCCTCACACCATGGAACCGCGATCGCTGACCGTCTAGCAATGTCCTCGGCCATTGGCCAGGAGTTTCAGCAGCAGCTCGTTCGCGACCTTCGGGTTGGCCGACGGAGCTCTTTTGCGCAGGTCCGCCATGAGCGCCTGCATCGCCTGCTTCTTGCCCGCGCGGAAGTCGGCCACCGCCTTGGGGTTGGCGTCGATCACCGCCTCGGCGATCACCCGCAGCTCCGAGGGATCGCTGACCTGGGCGAACCCGTGCTCGGCCACGATCTCGGCCGGCGTGCGGCCGCTTTCTGCGGACTCGAAGTAGGTTTCACGCGCCTGATCTCTTGTGATGACGCCTGATTCCGACAGTTTCATCAGCTCCGCCAGGTAATCGCCCGAGACAAGTTTTCCGCTGGGCGCCGCCTCGTTGACAATCCAATTGGCGGTCGAAACTGTCGGAGCCCCAGCAGCTATCGCGGATTCGTAGAGATCGGCCAGGTCACGATCGGCGCTGATGGCGACCGCGACGCTGGGCGGCAACTCTTTCAGGAGCCGGGACCGGCGGACCGATGGAAGCTCGGGGAGGCCAAGGCGAAGCTCGTCGATCCACGCGCGGTCCAGCTCCAGCGGCGGCAGGTCGGGCTCGGGAAAGTAGCGATAGTCCTCGGCGAACTCCTTGCTGCGCTGGGAGAACGTGCGCTGCTCGGGCTCCGACCACCCTCGCGTCTCCTGCACCACCGACCCGCCCGACTCGATCAGCTTCTGCTGCCGGTCGACCTCGTAGCCGATCGCTCGATAGAGGGCGCGGAACGAGTTGATGTTCTTCAGCTCGGTCTTGACGCCCAGCTCGTGTGACCCGGCGCGGCGGATCGAGATGTTCGGCTCCGCGCGCATCTGACCCTTTTCCATGTCTGCTTCGGACGCGCCGACGTAGCGTAAGACGCGCTGCAGCTCCATCGCGTAGTCGCGCGCCTCTTCCGCGGAGCGGATGTCGGGCTCGCTGACGATCTCCATCAGCGGCACGCCGGCGCGGTTGAGGTCGACGTAAGACTCCCACGCGCGCTGCAGCTTGTCGCCCGCATGGATCAGCTTGCCGGTGTCCTCCTCGAGGTGCACCCGGCGAATGCCCACGCGGCGCCCACCCAGATCGAGGTGACCGTTGATGCTCATCGGCAGGTCGTACTGGCTGATCTGATAACCCTTCGGAAGGTCGGGATACATGTAGTTCTTGCGGTCCCACTTGGTGTGGCGCGGGATCTCGCAGCCCAAGGCGAGCGCGGCTTTGAGGGTCGCTTCGACGGCGGCGCGGTTGATCACAGGCAGCACCCCCGGCAGTCCGAGACAGATCTCGCACGTGTACGTGTTCGGTGGCGCGTTGAGCGGAGCGATCGCGCAGCCGCAGAACATCTTCGAAAGTGTCTTCGGCTGGACGTGCACCTCCATGCCGATGACGACCTCCCATCCGTCAGACGACACTGGCAACCTCGGCGCGGATGTCACTCGCCTGCTCGTAGGCGCGCGCCACGCGAAACACCAGGTTTTCTCCCCACTGCGGGCCTAGCACCTGCAGGCCGACGGGCAGTCCCTCGGAGGTGCCGCACGGAACGCTGATGCCCGGCAGGCCGGCGAGGTTCCCACCGAGCGTGAGCACGTCGCACAGGTACATCGACAGCGGATCCTTGGTCTTGGACCCGATGGGAAACGCGACCGTTGGCGAGGTTGCGCTGACGATGACGTCGCACTTCTCGAAGGCCTGGTCGAAGTCGCGCTTGATAAGAGTGCGAACCTTCTGGGCTTTCAGGTAGTAGGCGTCGTAGTAGCCGCTCGAGAGCGCGTAGGTCCCGAGCATGATGCGGCGCCGCACCTCACCACCGAATCCCTTGCGCCGGACCTGCATGTATTCCTCGGTGATGTTGGGCGCGTCGACCTCCGACAATCCGAACCTCACGCCGTCGAAGCGCGCGAGGTTGGACGAGCACTCTGCGGGAGCGATGATGTAGTACGCAGCCAGGCCGTAATCGGTGTGTGGCAGAGAGACGTCGACGACCTCAGCGCCCTCTTTCTGCAGGACGGCCAACGCTGCATCGATCGCCGCTTTCACTCCAGGCTCGACGCCCTCGACGTCGTAGTACTCGCGAGGCACGCCCAGGCGCACGCCCTTGACACCTCCGGCGTAGTTGTTGATCACCTCCATCGCGGGCCGGTCGGACGAGGTCGCGTCGAGCGGGTCGAAGCCCGCCATCAGCGAGAGCACGACCGCCGCGTCGTCGACGCTTCGCGTGAACGGACCGATCTGGTCCAGGCTTGACGCAAACGCGATCAGCCCGTACCGGCTGACACGCCCGTACGTTGGCTTCATCCCCACCACTCCGCACAGCGCGGCCGGCTGGCGGATCGATCCGCCGGTATCGGTGCCGAGCGCGATGATCGCCTCGCCCGCCGCGACCGCAGCGGCGCTGCCGCCGGAGCTTCCGCCGGGTACCCGGTCGAGGTTCCACGGGTTGCGCGTCGGGAAGTAGCCCGAATTCTCGGTCGAGCTGCCCATGGCGAACTCGTCGCAGTTGGTCACGCCCATCATCACCGCGCCGGCATCGAACAGACGGCCCACGGCGGTGCTCGTGTAGGGCGGCCTGAAGCCCCGCAGGATCTGCGATCCGGCCGTCGTCTCGACGCCCTTCACACACAGCACGTCCTTGACCGCGAGCGGGATGCCGGCAAGCGGCGGCGCGTCGCCGGCACGAAGGCGGCGGTCCGCCTCGCCTGCCTGCTTCTCCCAGACCTCGGGGGTAAAGCGGAGAAACGCCTTGACTTGCGGATCGATGTGCTCGATGCGCTCGATATGCGCCGTGACGAGGTCGGCGGCCGAGACGGAGCCGAGTCGCAGGAGACGCGACGCCTCGCGGATCGTGAGCTGCGTCAGGTCGTCGGAGATCACGCCTCTTCCTGGATGGACGGGACGCGGAAGTACCCGTTGACGGCCGCCGGCGCGTTCGCCAGCGCCTCCTCCTGCGTGAGACATGGTGGCGGGTCGTCTTCGCGCAGGCGCGCGGGGATCTCCACCACCTGCGCCGTCGGTGGGATGTTCTCGGTGTCGAGCTGTTGCAGGCGTGCGATGTGGCCGAGGATTCCGCTCAGCTGCTCGGCGTAATACTCCTCATCGCCCGGCTCGAGGCCGAGACGCGCAAGCATGGCGACATGCCGGACTTCGTCCTTCGAAAGAGTCACTGCAGGAAAAGATTAGGTGCGGCGGGAGACCAGCATCCAGGCGCCGGTGGCGCCGCCCAGGACGCCGATCGCGATGCAACCGCCGCCGATGACATCGAGACCCGTGCGGAGGCGGCCCACCGCGGAAGGCTCGCTGCGGAAGCTGAGCACAAAAATCCCCGCCGCGATCAACAGGACGGCGATCGCCACCAGCGTCCACGCCCAGCTTCGAGCTCTCACTTCGGCAGCAACGCCTGAAACTGCTCTTCGTCCAGGATGGTTACCTTCAGCTTTTGGGCCTTCTCCAGCTTCGAGCCCGCTCCAGGGCCGGCGACCACGTAGTCGGTCTTGGCGCTCACGCTGGCCGCGGCCTTGCCTCCGAGTTTCCGCACCAGCGTCTCCGCGTCGGGCCGGCTAATGAATTCGAGGGTGCCCGTGAAGACGAACGTCTTGCCCGTGAACGGTCCGTCGGTGACCGCCTCCACGGGTAGCGGGTCGACGCCAGCGTCGAGAAGCTTCCGCACGAGCTCGGAGCCGTGGCCCTGGAAATAGCGATGGATCTCGGCCGCCATGTTCGGACCGACGCCCTCGATGGCACGCAGCTCCTCTTCGGTCGCGGATCCGAGCTTCTTAACGGTGCCAAAGTCGTTGGCCAACTGCCGCGCGGTCGCGTCTCCCACGTTGGGGATGCCGAGCGCGCACAGGAATCGCCACAGCTCGACCTTGCGGCTCGCGGCGATGCGGTCGACCAGGTTCTGAGCCGACTTCTCGGCGAACCCGTCGAGCTCTTTGACCTGGTCTTTGGTCATGCGGAACAGGTCGCTTGGATCTTCCACAACGCCGCGGTCGATGACCTGGGTCAGCGTGGCGTAGCCGAGGCCCTCGATGTCCATCGTCGCGGCGAAGTTCCGGAGCCGCTCCAGCTGCTGCGCGCCGCACAACGGATTGATGCACCGGTGCGCGATATAGGGCTCTTCGCGCACGACCTCTCCCCCACACACCGGGCAGGTCGCCGGCATCCTCCAACCGGGTCTTGGGTCCTTGACGCTCACGATCTCCGGGATGACGTCGCCGGCGCGGTGGATGACGACCCTCGCGCCGACGTACACGCCCTTCTCGTTGACCTGGGCTTCGTTGTGCATCGTCACGTTCCGGATCGTCACGCCACCGACCATTACGGGCTTGACGTGCGCCACGGGTGTGAGGACGCCGGTGCGGCCGACGTAGCAAGCGATCTCTTCGACCTCGGTCTCAGCCTGCTCGGGCGCGTATTTGAACGCGATCGCCCAGCGCGGCGAATGCGCGACGAAGCCGAGCTCGACTTGCTGACCGAAGCCGTCGACCTTGACGACGATGCCGTCGATCTCGTACTCCAGCTCGTGGCGCTTGCGCTGCCATTCATCGTGGTAGTCGACGACCTCGTCGATGGAGTTGAGGCGGCGCCGGTTCTTGTTGACACGAAAACCCATTCCCTCCAGGGTGTCGAGCACCTCGCACTGCGCCTTTGTGGCACCGGCGGGATCGAGGGTGTACATGAACGTCTGCAGGTCGCGGCTCGCGGTGACGTTGGGGTCGATCTGGCGCACGCTGCCCGCGGCGGTGTTGCGCGGGTTGACGAATCGTGGCTTGCCCGCCGCCTCCATCTCCCGGTTGAGCTTCTCGAAGCCGGCGATCGGAAAGTAAACCTCGCCGCGGACCTCGAAGACGTCGGGCAGCCCCTTGGCCGCCTTCACCGCGAGTGGCACGCTCCGAATCGTTCGCACGTTGGCCGTCACGTCCTCACCTGTCGTGCCATCGCCGCGCGTGGCCGCGCGCTGCAACCGGCCCTTCGAGTAAGTGAGGCTCATCGCCAGGCCGTCGATCTTCAGCTCGCCGCAGTAGACGACCTTGTCACCCACCGCAGCGCGCACGCGTTTGTCGAACGCGCGAATCTCGGCTTCGTCGAAGGCGTTCTGGAGGCTCAGCATGCGTGAGCGGTGGCGCACCTTCGCGAACTGGTCGGACGCCTCGCCGCCGACCCGCTGCGTGGGCGAGTCGGCCGTCAGGAGGTCGGGCCTTTCCTCCTCGATGCGGCGCAACTCGAGGAACAGCGCGTCGTACTCCGCATCCGATGCTTCCGGCTGGTCGAGCACGTAGTAGGCGTGCTCGTGGCGTCGGATGGCCCCGCGCAACTCATCGACGCGGACGGCCGGATCAATTGTCTTCTTGCGCTTGGTCATTTCGACAACGGAGCCAGCATGCCGCTGAGGATCTTGAGACCTGATTTGTCGAACTTGATGAGCAGCTCCTCGTCCGTCCGGGTGAGCGTGCTCTTTACCACGGTGCCCGCGCCGAACGCGGGATGCGTGACGCGGTCGCCGCTGGAGAAGCGCTGCACTGGCGGCGCGGCGGGCGCCGCTGCCACCTGGCGCTCGATGTAGCGCTCCTTGTAACCCTGGCGCGGCGGAGCAACCGGCGCGCTGCCTCGCGGCGCGGCGAGCAGTGACTGCGGGACGTCACTCAAGAACCGGCTCGGAAACGCGGGCTGCGAGCGGCCGTAGAGATGGCGGCGAAAAGCGCAGCTCAAGTACAGGCGGTCCATCGCCCGAGTCATGCCGACGTAGCACAGGCGCCGTTCCTCGGCCATCTCGGTCGTGGCCCCTACAGCCGAAGGATTCTCGTCGCGCTCGTCGAGCGCGCGCTGATGCGGCAGCAGGCCCTCCTCCATCCCAACCATGAACACGACCCGAAACTCGAGGCCCTTGACCATGTGCAGCGTGATCAACGTCGCGCCCTCGCCGTTCTCGTCGTAGGCGTCGACGTCGGAGACGAGCGCGATCTCGGCGAGAAAATCCTCGAGCCCCTGGACCGGGTCGCGGTCGTCGAAGCTCTCGGCCAGGCCGCGCAGCTCGTTGAGGTTCTCGATGCGCGCCTCGCCCTGCGGCGTGCCGTCGAGGTAGTGGCGCCGCAGGTCCATGACCTCGATGACCTGGTCGAGCAGCTCACTGGGCCGCAGCACGCCCATCGTCGCGCGCACCGACTCGATCTGCGCCCGAAAACCCTGGAGCGGACCGACCGCGGTCTTGGGCACGCCGGGGACGCGAGCGGGATCCTTGAGGATCTCCATGATGTCCGACTTGTCTGAAAGTGCGCCCTGCGCGCGCCCGGCCCCCTCGCGGGCGAAGGAGTTGATCGCCTCGATGGTTACGTTGCCGATCTTGCGTGAGGGTACCGAGACGATTCGCGCGAAGCTCAGCGCGTCCTGGGGGTTGAAGCAGAACCGTATGTACGCAACCAGGTCTTTGACCTCGCGCCGTTCCCAGAACCGGATGCCGCCGACCAGCCTGTAGGGGATTCGGCGCCGTGCGAGCACGTCCTCGAATGCGCGCGACTGCGCGTTTGTCCGGTACAGCACCGCAAAGTCCGAATACCCGCGGTTCTCCGTCTTGCGCAGGCGCTCGATCTCGTCGGCGACGAACTCGGCTTCTTCGACCTCGTTGTAAGCCTGCGTCGCCACCACCTTCTCGCCCCCCGCGCGGTCAGTCCACAACCGCTTCTCTGCGCGCTCGGGATTGCTGCGAATGACGGAGTACGCGACATCGAGGATCGCCTGGCTCGAGCGGTAGTTCTGCTCCAGGTGCACCACGTGCGCGTCCGGGTAGTCCTTGCGGAAGTCGAGGATGTTCCGGATGTCCGCGCCCCGAAACCGGTAGATCGACTGGTCGTCGTCGCCCACCACCGCGACGTTGCGGTGCTCGGCCGCGAGCAGATTCACCAGGACGTACTGCGCGCGGTTCGTGTCCTGGTACTCATCCACCAGGACGTGGCGGAATCGGTCGCGCCACTTCGCGAGCACCTCCTCGTCGGTGCTGTAGAGCTCGACCAGCTTCATGATCAGGTCGTCGAAGTCGAGCCCCCCGGAGCGGCGCAGCACTTCCTGATAGGAGTCGTAGACGCGGCGGAGGACCTCGTCGGCGTAGCTGCGGTTGGGGATGTCTTCGGGTCGCTTCAGCTCGTTCTTGGCCTGCGAGATGCTGTTGCTGAGTGAACCGATCGGATAGCGCTTGGGGTCGAGCCGCAGCTCTTCAAGGACGCGCTTCAACGCGGCCCGGGTGTCGTCCTCGTCGAAGATCACGAAGCTCGAAGTGATTCCGAGCCGCGAAGCCTCGCGGCGGAGGATCCGCACGGCTGTGGCGTGGAATGTGCCAACCCACATCTTCTCGGCGCCTTCGCCGACCAGAGCCTCGACCCGGCTCCGCATCTCGCGGGCGGCCTTGTTGGTGAAGGTGACCGCCAGGAGACGGTCCGGCCAGACCCGATGGGACGCGATGAGATAGGCGATGCGCGCCGTCAGCACGCGCGTCTTCCCGCTGCCGGCCCCGGCGAAGATCAGCAGGGGTCCCTCGCCGTGCGTGACGGCCTCTTGCTGGGGCGGATTGAGGTTGGCAAGCAGCGCGTCGATGCGCGCTTGGGGGGAGTCAGACACCACGGGAAATCGAGTTTAACGAGGGCTGGAAACCCCCCACCTCGCCGTTATGCTCCCTGTGGCTTTGGCTCACGAACTAGACCTGGGAATGCGCGACCGGCTCCTGTACGAAATCGCCCGCGACCTCAGCTCATCGCTCGACCTCGAAGTCGTGCTGGAGAAGGTCATGGACCGGGTCATCACCCTGATGAAGGCGGCGAGAGGCTTCATCGTGCTGGTCGACCCTGTCGACGGCAGCCTCTCGGTGCAGATCGCGCGTGGCGAAGCCGACCCTGAGAAAGCACGCCAGTTCCTGGGCTCGAAGACGGTGATCGACAAGGTGGTCGAGACCGGCCAGGCCATCGTCTCTACCGACGCGAGCCTGGACGACCGCTTCAAAGGCCACCAGTCGGTGATCCTGCAGAACCTGCGGTCGATCATCGCCGTGCCGCTCGTCACCAAGGGCAAGGTCATCGGCGCCGTCTACGTCGACAACCCGTTCCGCGCCTCCATATTCGAGGAGACCGACAAGGAATTCCTCCAGGCGATCTCCGACCTCGCCGCCATCGCCATCGACAACGCCCGCCAGTACGAGCGCTCCGAGTTTCTGCGCCAGCTGTTCGAGGCGCACGTCAACAAGCAGGTCACCGACTACGTGCTCACCCGCTCAGGTAAGTCGCTGCGGTTCCTTCCTGGCGAGCGCCGCGAGGTGACCATGCTCAACTCCGACATCGCCGGGTTTTCGACGCTGTCCCAGACCATGGACGCCGAGGAGCTGGTGGGCTTCCTCAACGACTACTTCCAGCGGATGATCCGCGTGGTCCTCGACTTCGGAGGCAACATCGATAAGTTCCAGGGCGATGGGATGCTCATCGTGTTCGGAGCCCCAAACCCGATGCACGACCACGCCGAGCGGGCCCTGTACGCGGCGCTCGCGATGGTCCGGGAGATCGGAGACTTCAACCTCGAGCAGACGCGGGACGGCAAGCCGACCATCGCGGTGGGCATGGGACTCGACACCGGCGAGGTCGTGGCGGGGCACGTCGGGTCGGACGACCGCATGGAGTTCACGCTCATCGGCGTGCCGGTGAACAACAGCGCCTATCTCGCCAAGGTCCGGCCGGCCCGCGTGCTGATGTCCGAGACGACCCGGTTGCGGCTGCCGAACGGCATTCAGGTCAACGAATACGAACGGCTGCTCCTTAAGGGTGCCCGCGACCCTCAGGCCATCTTCGAACTGAGCGCCGACTAGCTACCCCTCTAGCTACCCCTGGCAGACCCACTGGCTGGGGCCGTCACGGTGGTACAGCCAGGCCGCCGCGAGAGCGTTGTACTTGGGATCGAACGGCGAGTAGCCGGCGTACGGCGTGAAGGCCCACGTGCTGGGCAGGAACTGGAACAGGCCTGAAGCCCCGCTCGACGAGTTGACCGAGTTGGGGTGGTATCTCGACTCGCACCAGGCGACGTTCATCGCCCACTGGACCGCGGCCGGTCCGAGGGGATTGAACGCGTCCGTGATGTCCTGCGCGATGTCGGCCGGCGGCGGCGGGTGGTTGCTGCGCGCGGCGATCTCGGCGGCCACGGCCTGCGCCTGCGCCTCGGCCTCCAGCTTGGCCTGGTAGTCGGCCAGGCCCTGTTTGAGCTCCGCGGACCAGGACTCGACCTGGGCCAGCTGCGCTGCCTGGACGCGCTGGGTGCGCGTCTGCTGCACGACGGAGCTGCGGTCGAACGCGGTTACCTGGGTGACGCCGACCGCTACCGATTCCTGAGCCGGTGGGCTCACGCGCGGCAGGACCACGATGGTGAGAACAACCACCCACACCAGCACTGCACGCAGTAGCGGTAACAGCCTTCTCTTTTGCCCCTTTTCTGGACTCGCCTGAGCCAAAGCGATGACGTCGAGAAGGCGTGCTCAGGGGATGGAAAGGTGCACCTTAACACACGATTGGCAACTTTCCGTAGCCGTACGGGCGGGTACCGCACCCTCTAGGCGGGTGCACCGGCGGCGACGGCCGACCTGACCCGGTAGGCGCTGACGGGCTCGTCGAAGCCCTTCAGTTCCAGGCTCACCTTCTCTGCCGAAATGCGCTGCGCCTCGAGCCACTCCCTCGAGCGGCGGAAGACCTCGTCCGCGATCAGGACCGCACCGGCCTCTGCGCGAGCCTGGAGGCGCGACGCCAGGTTTGTAACCTCTCCGAGCACGCTCAGGTTGGCCGACTCCGCCAGGTTGCCCACCACCGCCGGTCCCACGGCCACACCAGCGCCGACGGGCAGGCCCGCGAGCGCGGCCTTGTCGATGATCGCCAACGCCGCACGAAGCGCCTGCACGGCGTGGTCCACGCTCTGGCCGGTCACGTTGAACGTGGCCATGATCGCGTCGCCGGCGAACTTGTCAACCACCCCGTGCCGGCGCTCGACTTCCTGCTTGGCCCACCGCTGCAAGGTCGAGATGCGCTCGACGAGGTCGTCTGGGACAGTCTCACCGCTAAGGCGGGTGTAACCGCGGACGTCGGCGAAGAGGATCGAGACCATGCGCTCGCCGGTCGCAACCTTCGAGGGCGCCCCATCGCCGCCGCGACGTCGGGGCTCAACCACTTCGAGACCGAGGTCCATCGCGGTGTCTCGCGCCAGCTTTGCCGCGAGCAGGGCACCATTCGATTCCGCTTCGGAGATGATCTGTCCGAGTCGCGTTCTGGCTTGGTCGAGATGGCCTCGAGCGAATTCAGCGCGCGCCAGCGATCTCCCGGCATGCCACGCGTCCAAATGCAACCCGCCGCGTCGCAAACCCTCCACCCCGCGAGCCAACGACTCGACGGCATCATCGAGGCGGCCTTCCAGCAAGGCAAGCCGGCCCTCCGCGATGGCGAGCCTCGGCGAGGAACGCGACTCGCCCTGGATCGGCGCCGCGGCGAGGAAGGATCGCAGCCACTCGGGATCCTCCGCCACTTCGGCGACGACGTCGAGAGGGCCAACCATGTAGCCGGCTGATGGCGGAAATGCGTGGGCGTCGGCCAGCGCAGCCGCCGGATCGCCCTGGGCAAGACGGCAACGTATCCGGGCACCGGTGTCATAGATCGCGTCCTGGATGTCTCCGCGGGTGGAGACGCCGGGCAGCACTTCGATCGCCTCGGTTGGTCGGAGATTCTCGGCGAGGGCGTGGGCCAGGAGGGTGTGGCTGCGCCACAGCATCTGTTCGTGCCCAACGTCGCGCGACCTCTGCACTGCATTGCGAGCGTGAGCGATTGCCTCGATGACCTGGCCGCGCTGAAGGGTGACCAGAGCCCATATGTACTCAGGCCACGGTGCTTCCGGCAAGGCCCAGCCCGTGCCGATTCGGTCCGCCCAGGTCGAAACTCTTTCGCCGAGACCGAGGTGGGCGGCTTCCCAGGCCGCGTTGTACACGGCATTGCCGATCTGGAATCTGTAGCCACCGGCGAGGGATCCCGAATAGCTCTCGTCGAGATGCGCGAACCCGGCCTCAATACGGCCCAAGGCGATCTCCCCCGAGCCCAGGAAGTTCAACGACCATGTCCGCACGAGGTCGGCGCCGGCCGCCTCCGCGATCTCCACCGCCCGCCGGGTCATCTCAAACCCCTCGCCGTAGTCGCCGTTCCACATGGCAAGACCGCCCAGCCGCATGTACGCCACCGCAAGACCTTCGCTCGGTCCGAGCGGCTCGAGCACCGCTCGCACCTTTTCGTACTGCTCACGCGCCAGGTCGCTGCGCCGCAGCTCCCAGAAGCAACGTCCGAGCAAAAGGCGGTCGCGTGTCGCCTCCACCTGCTGCCCCGCCGCCTCGAGGTCGGCGATGCCGGTTTCGAGCAGCCGCCTGGCGCCGGCGGGTTCGCTGTTGTCCCAGTAGCACGAACCGGCGCGGCACAGCGTGCGGGCTCGCTCGACGCGATCGTGAATGTGGGGTGCGGCCCTTTCCAGCAGCTCGGCGGCGTCGCGATACGCGAAGCGGTCCGATGCTTCGTCCGCTGCGGCCACGCACATGGCGACGGCCTCGTCGTAGCGTGCGGCCATCAGCAGGTTGTTGGCGACGTCTACCGGTCGGTGCCCCGGCTGAGCGGCCAGCACGTCCGCGACGCGGCTGTGCAGCTGCTGCCGCCTTGGCACTACCAGGTCTTCGTAGATCGCCTCCTGAGTCAGTGCGTGACGGAAGCGATACCGACCGGTCAGGCGGTCCTCGAGCTCGACAAGCTGCGCGGTCACGCTGGATTCCAGCGCCGCGAGCGCGATGTCCTCATCGACCGACGCGACCCTGGCCAGCGAGGCGATGTCGAACGACCGGCCCATGACTGACGCTGCGGACAGCACAGCGACGTGCTCAGAGCTGAGTCGCTCGAGGCGCTGCAGGATGGTGTCGCGCACAGTCGGCGGAATCCGGAACTCGGCCAGCGCCTTGCGATCCCAGCCCGTCTCGGTGCGGAAGATTTCGCCTCGGTCGAGCGCGTCGCGCAGCATCTCCTCGAGTACAAACGGGTTGCCCTCGCTGCGTTCGGCGAGAAAGTCGCGGAACTCTTCGCTGATCTCGCTCTCGTCGAAGATCGCGCACACCATCTCGGCGACGCGAACCGCGGTCAAGGGATGGAGGTCGACCGTCTCCACCTGCCCGCCCCGTCGCCACCCCTGGATGGTCGGCAGCAGCGCGTGCTTGCGATGCATCTCGTCGCTGCGATAGGTCGCCACCAGCACCACGTTGGTCGAGCGAAGGCGTCGCGTCGAGTAGTCGAGTAGCTCCCGCGTCGCGGGGTCGGCCCATTGCAGGTCCTCGAGGATCAGCAGCAGCCCGCGCCGGCTCGCTGCGTCGCCAAGGAGCATCAGGATCGACTCGAAGAGGCGCATTTTGGCCTGGGCCGCGTCCCCCCCGCCCGGTAGCGGCCGGCCAAGCTGGGGGAACAGCTGCGCGAGCTCGTCCGCCGCGGGCCCCAACCGTTCTCGCAGCTCCGCGACCCTGGCGCCGGCCAGGTAGTTGCCGATCGCTTCGAGGAAGGGCAAGTAGGGCAGCGAGAGCTCGGCCTCGCTGCAGCCGCCC
This sequence comes from Candidatus Dormiibacterota bacterium, assembly GCA_035945895.1. Lineage (GTDB taxonomy): Bacteria > Chloroflexota > Dormibacteria > Dormibacterales > Dormibacteraceae > 40CM-4-65-16. The sequence continues at coordinate 13,956 of DASYZS010000083.1, forward strand.
GCGATGACCACCGCACCCAGGCGACGCGCGGTCGAGGCCAGCGAGCTGACCAGGCGTGTCTTGCCCATCCCCGCCTCTCCGCCGACGATGACCACGCCGCCGTCGCCGCGCAGCGCTGAAAGCAGCGCGTCCTCGAGCGTGGAGAGCTCGGTCTCCCGGCCGACCATGACGGGTGAGAGCACTCGGGAAAGCGCCATCAGAACAGGTGCGTCAAGAGCTTCCTGAGCATCTTTCGTCCGGGCTGCTCGGCGTACGCCGGGAGCATGGCTTGCATTCTCTGATAGGCCAGCTCGGTCAGGGCGGTCGGGTCCTGGCCAGCGGTGGGAATGGCCGGGCCGATGATCACCCGGATCCGTTTGCGAAACCAAAGGTCTTTGGTGCCCGAGAGGGCGACCGGCACCACCGGCACGCCGGCCTTGATCGCAAAGTGCGCGAAGCCCTTGTGAAAAGGAAGCAGCTCGCCCTCGCTTGGGCCGTAGTTTCCTTCTGGAAATATGGCCACCGCCGCGCCGATCGCAAGCGCTCGGTCCACGTGGTGGAACAGGGTCTGGTCGCCGTGGCGTTCCCTCACCACCGGGACGTATCCGCCGGTGGTTCTCACCAACCACCACTGGAACTTCCGGGTCACCAGGATGGTGGGGTCGGCAAGGAAATGCACGCGCGGCTCGACCGGCAGCAGGTAAAGCAGAGCGAACTCGTCCAGCCAGTTCAGGTGGTTGGCGATGACGACGTAGTTGCCGGACCGCGGGATGATCTCGCGCCCCTCCACGTCAAAGCGAAAAACCAACCGGAGGAGCGGAATGCCCACGAGGCGAACTAGGCGGTACGGAATGTTGGCGCGAGGGCTGACAGGAATCAGGTCGGCGGCGGGTAGAGCGTCAGAAGATGTGGCAGCCATCCGTTAGCTGCCGGGGAGTTTAGGCCTCCAGCGGCAACGACTCGGTGATGGGGTCAAAGGTGCCGAGACTCTCGCGGACTGCGTTCACTGCCAAGCGCAGTGGTTCAGCCTGGGCCGGCGTGAGCTTGCCGGAGTCGACGTACGCCTGCAGCTCGTTCAGGAACGCGACCAGCTCGTTTGAGGCGGCGTTGTTGTCGCCTCGCGCCGCGGCCGCGGCCGCGTTCTCCAGCTTCACGCTCAGACTGTTCTTCTGGCCGGCGTTGAGACCGGGCAGCCCCTGGACCAAACCCTCGATGGACTTCAGCGCTTGCTGAACGCTCTGAGCTACCACGGTGACGGAGGCGTTGCCGGACATGAGGCCGTCATCGGTCGCCGTCAGGGCCACGAGGTAGGTGCCGGCGTCCTTGGGGACGAAACTGAAAGCCGGACCCGAGCCGGTGGCGTAGACGGCGGCGTTGGCGGTCACCGTCCAGGTGAAATTGAATCCCGCTGCGCTGTCGGCCGCATCCGGGCTGGTCGCGGTGCCGGTAAAGGCCACGTCGGTGTTTTGAATCACGGTGGTGGTTGCCGGGCTGCCAGCGATCTGGGCCGTCGGATTCACGCCGGTGACGGCGAGGGTGAAGTTGGCGGACTGCGTCAGCGTGCCGTCGCTTGCCTTGATGGTGACCATCTGCAGGGGCAGCTCGTCCGGCGTCGCGAGGCTCCATGACCAGCGGCCGGCCGAGCAGGCCGAAACCGTGCCGGCGGAGGCCGTCAAGGTCACCGTGTCGCCGTCCGGGTCACCGCATGAGCCGCCATTGGTCGCGGTCGCGCTGGAGCCCTCGGGAGAGCTGAGCACAGCCCGGTCTACCGTGAGCGTGGGCGGCTGGTTCACAGTGCCGCCGACGACCCATTCCTTGAAGCCGAAGTCGCCGTGGGAGGTGGGCAACCAGCTCCCTCCCAAGCCCATCCATTCGTGCCCGCCGGCGTAGGGAACGGTGTCGCCGCTGTCCAGCCACTTGACGTTGCCCGCGAGCACCTGAACAACGATTGCGTAGCTGGTCCCTGAAGTGACCTGGACAGTCGGCGAGAAGAAGTAGTCGGTGAACCCACAGCATTGGAGATCTGCGGTCGAGAGGGGCGCGGAGCGGATCGCGGTGGTGGGCTGCCCGGAAGTGGGGTCGGCGTTGTAGAGCCACACCGTGAACATCCCAAAGTGGGTCGGCGTGGACACCGGCAGCGACACGCGATCGACCTGGCCGCCGACCTTGGCCGTGAACGTCTGGGCCAGGATGGGAATGTTCCACTGGTAGCCGAGCCAGTTGGTCAGAACGACCGACTGGTCGACCGATTCAGACGCCTCCGCGGGCATGGCAAACACCAGCGGCAGGAGCGCAGCCAGCGCCGCGACCCCGACCCCACGACCGACACGTCTCCGGAACGAACTCTTCACTTGACCCGATAGACGGGGCTGAAGGCGAATTCCTGCGGCTATTCGTAACGGAGCGCGGCCACCGGATCGAGCCGGCTTGCCCGGAGCGCCGGGAAGAACCCGCTCAGCGCGCTGAAAGCTGAGGCGAGGAGCAGAGCGCCGACTGCGAGCCACCAGGTAACCCGAAAGACGGACAGGTCGAGCGGTATGCCCTGCGCCGTGGCGATGTTGTTGACGATAACGTTGCCGATCACGCTGACCAGGGTCGCGATCAGGAGGCCGGCCAATCCTCCGATCAGCCCGATCAGCGCCGCCTCAGACATGAACATGAAGCGCACGTCCGCGGACCGGGCGCCGAGCGCCTTCATGATCCCGATCTCGCGGGTCCGCTCGAGGACGGCCGTGTACATGGTGTTGGCGATGCCCAGGCACGCAACTATCAGCGCGATCGCCGCCAGACCGGAGAGCCCGATCTCCAGGATCGTGATGAACTGACTGAACCCCTTGAGGAAGTCGCTAGTGGTGGTCGCCTGGTAGCCGAGATCCTTCACCTCTTTGGCGACCTTGTCGACTGTGCCGGCCCCGTCGCTCACGAGCGTGATGCTCTGGAACTCGTCCGCGGTCCACTGGTTGGCTTCGGCCATCCTTTCCCAGTACGCGGTGGTCGTCTGGTAAGGCGCGCCGACGAAGTAGGCGCCGGTCGATCCAAGAGTCGTCCCGCCGGACAGCACGCCCACGATCGTCAGCTCGAGGGGCAAAGAGCTGGTTGCGACCTTCTGCCCGCTTCCCGGGATGAAGACGCCGGGAAAGAGCGCGGAGAACGTCACCTTCTGGCCGAGCGCCTTCGGGGGAGTGAAGCCCAGCTTGGTCGCGGTGTCGATGGTGACATCGACCTCGTCTGCAGTGTCCGAGGAGGGAAATCGGCCTGCCGCGAGAAACTTCTCGAGGGCCTTGGGAGTTTCCGAGAGCGGCGCACCCGAGGCGAGGTAGACGTTGGTCAGCTTCGTGGAGCCGCCGGTCATCGTGCCTTCCATCAGCACGCTGCCGTACGCGTCTTTGACGTGTGGCAGGCCCGCGAGCTGGGTCAGCGAGTCGCGATTCAGCGGCTTGAGCGTGGAGGGGTCGGACAAACCGAAGCCGGTGCTGCCGACCGTCACCTGGTCGAGCTGGCCGGTGACCGCGAACGCGTTCGTCAGCGAATCCTGCACTCCGGTGGAGAAGGACACGATGATCGCCATCGCCGCGATGCCGATCGCTACGCCCGCCGAGCTGAGCGTCGTCCGAAGCTTTCGGCGGGTCACGCTGCGCCCGCCCATCCGCAGGGAGTCGAACCACGCGAGCCTCCGCACCTTGCGCGTGGTCGGTTCGGTCCGCGCCGGCGCTTCCTTGCCACCTGGGTCTTCGATGATGCTTCCGTTGCGCATCCGGACCGTCCGGCCCGCGACCGCAGCGACGTCGGGGTCGTGGGTGACCATGACGACGGTCGCGCCCAGGTTGTGCATCTCTTTGATCAGGTCGAGGACTCCACGGCCCGCCTCCTCGTCGAGGTTGCCCGTCGGTTCGTCGGCCAGGATCAAGCCCGGTCGGTTCGCCAGCGCCCGCGCCACCGAGACGCGCTGCTGTTCGCCTCCGGACAGCCGGGTTGGTCGGAACTTGACCCTGTCTTTCAGCCCGACCTTCTCGAGCAAGCGCCGACTTCTTTCCCGACGTTGCGCTGCGGGTATGCCACCAAATGTCATGGGAAGGGCTACGTTGTCGAGGGCGGACAGCGTCGGTATCAGGTTGAAGCTCTGGAAGATCGTGCCGACGTGCTGCAGCCGGTAATCGGCCAGCTGGCGGTCGCGCATTTCATCGAGCCTTCGTCCGCCCGCGAGGATGGTTCCCTGCGTCGGTCGGTCGAGACCGCCGATCAGCGAGAGCAGCGTTGACTTGCCGCAACCCGACGGACCCATGACCGCGACGAACTCTCCCGGGGCGATCTTGAGCGAGATCCCGCGCAGGGCGGTGACCGCGACCTCGCCCATGCGGTGCACGCGTACGACGCTCTCGAGCTCGAGGCCTACGGGTTCGCCGAGAAGGTCGGTCGAGTCTGGGGGCGTGACCGGACCCTTGGTCCTGGACTCCTCGTCAGCTACAGCCATTCGCTGTTCGAGTCTAGAGAGGAGGGATTAAGCGATTAAAAGGCGTCCGTTGGGCAAATGGTGCCGGGTGCAGGAATCGTGAGATCGGTCAGGTACGCATCGACGGCGACCTGAACGCACAGGCTCTTGTCATACGAGAGGTGTCCCACGCCAGCGCGGATCAGCACGACCGACCCCGCGACACGCTTGCTCACTGACAGCGCGTAGCCCGCGGGAGTGAGCGGATCGCCCGTCGCCCCAATGAGCAGGATCGACGGAGCGCCCACTACGGCGAGGTCGTCCAGGTGCTTCGTATTGACAGGCCAGGTCGAGCACGCAAAGAGCGAGTACTGAAGCGCAGGGCCGAAGATCGTCGACGCTCTCGTCAACTGCTCTCCGAGGTTCTCGTATGAAGCGCTGTCGGTATAGATCGGTCTGTCATCGATGCAGTTGATGGCGACAGTGGCGTCGCCCGCGCCCGAGTACGAACCATTCGCTCTTCGTCCGACGACCGTGTCGTAGATGAGCATCAGAGCGCTTCCATCGCCCTCGGCGGCGGCATTCAGCGCTGACGAAAGGCCGTCCCAGGCCGACGGGAAAATCACGTTTGAGCTGATCGCGACCAGGGCCATGCCCCTGGACATCTTTCGCCCACGCACAGGCAGCGGACTCGAGTCGAGCCGCCGCAAAAACGCCGTGAGCCTTCCGCTCGGATCTCCGGTCGAACCGAGAAGGCAGCTGGTGCGCAAAAGGCAGTAGGCGAAGAAAGCCTGGAGGTTGGCCTCCAGACCCTTCGCGCGACCAACGAGCCAGTCAGGACCCGGTACGGTCGAATCCACCACACCGTCGAGAGCCATCGCGCGGATGTGCGTCGGGTAGAGGTGCGCGTAGACCTCGCCGAGGAATGTGCCGTACGAAAACCCCAGGTACGTCAGCTGCTTTTCCCCGAGCGCGACCCGAATGGCATCCAGGTCTCGCGCGGCGCTGGCGGTGTCGACGAACGGTAGGAGCCGACCGCTCTTCTCCTGGCACCCGCGAACGAAAGCCTGAGTGTTTGCCAGGAATTCCTGCTTCTCTTGCGGATCGTCGAGCACGGGATCGACGAGGGCGCTTGCGTCTCGCTGCGCATTGGACAGGCACTGCACCGGTGAGCTCCGCCCCACTCCGCGGGGATCGAAGCTGACCAGATCGAAACGCCGGCCCAACAGGGAGAGCTCGCGCGCGCCCAGGTTGCGCAGGAAGTCGACTCCGGAAGTGCCAGGGCCGCCAGGGTTGATCAGCAGCGAGCCGATGCGCTCTGACGTGCTGGTCGCGCGGACCCGGCTGACGGCGATGTTGATGGCGCCGCGAGCGGGGTTGGAGTAATCGAGCGGCACGGCGACCGACGTGCACTCGAAGCTACCTCCACAGCCGTACCAGATCAGGGATCCGCTCTTGAAAAACGGGCTCGGGCTGGCCGGGGTCGAGAAGGTTGGTCCCGTGTCGCATGCCGAAAGAAGAAGAGCGAAGACTGCGCTCGCCAAAGCCACTGGCCGCATCGGCGCAAACATTTTCGACCTGGTGCCGGCGACAGGATTCGAACCTGCGACCATCGGTTTAAAAGCTCG
>DASYZS010000084.1:0-4338 GCA_035945895.1 Candidatus Dormiibacterota bacterium
GTCTACTCGGACGCCGACCGCAGCGCCATCCACGTCCGCTACGCCGACGAAGCTCACCACATTGGGGCGGCGCCGGCGGCCGAGTCGTACCTCCAGCTCGAGCGCATCGTCAAGGTCGCCCGAGACTGCGGAGCCGAAGCGATCCATCCTGGCTATGGCTTCCTGGCCGAGAAGGCGCGCTTTCCCGAGGCGTGTGAAGAAGCAGGGCTGAAGTTCATAGGCCCTCCCGCTTCGGCGATGCGTGCTCTCGGCTCGAAGCTGGCCGCCCGGAAGCTGGCGCTCGCGCACGGCGTGCCGGTCACGCCCGGCAGCGACGCGGTGGATCCCTCGACCGCGCTCGAAGCCGCGCGCAAGATCGGTTTTCCCGTGATGCTCAAGCCGTCCGGTGGCGGCGGTGGGATCGGTATGAAGGTCGTCGAGTCAGAGAAGGAACTGGCCAACGCGATCGAGAGCACCGCCCAGGCTGCGCGCTCAGCCTTTGGCGACGGGACCGTGTACCTGGAGCGCTACGTCCGCAAACCGCGGCACATCGAGATCCAGGTCATCTGCGACAGCCACGGCCATGCAGTGCACCTGGGCGAGCGTGAGTGCTCGATCCAGCGCCGCCATCAAAAGATCATGGAAGAGACTCCCTCGCCTGCTTTGACGCAAGAGCTTCGCGCCGCGATGGGGGAGGCAGCGATTCGCGCCGCAAAAGCCGCCGGCTATGTCAACGCCGGCACGGTCGAGTTCATCTTCAGCGACGGCGAGTTCTACTTCCTCGAAGTCAACGCTCGCCTGCAGGTCGAGCATCCGATCACCGAAGCCGTCACCGGCGTCGATCTTGTCAAGGAACAGATACGCGTCGCTGCCGGACTCGAGCTGAGCTTCGCTCAGGAGGATCTGACCTGGAGCGGGCACGCCATCGAGATGCGCATCAACGCGGAGGACCCGGTGCGCAAGTTCATCCCCAATCCCAAGCGCATCGCTCGCTGGGTTGCGCCGGCGGGACCAGGCGTGCGCGTCGACTCGGGTTTCGGCCCTGGGTCCGACGTGCCGCCCAACTACGACTCGCTCGTCGCCAAGCTCATCGTCCACGGCGCCGACCGCGCGGAGGCGATCGCGCGCGCCAGCCGCGCCCTGCGCGAGTTCGTCGTCGTCGGCCCCGCGACGACCATTCCGTATCACCGCGCGATTCTCGAGAACAGCGACTTCCGCGCGGGCAGCCTGAGCACGCGATTCATCGACGACCATCCAGAGCTGATCGACGGCGCGAAGGCTTTCGCCTCCGACGTGTCTCCGTTCGACTACGGCCCGGATCCGCGCCACGTGGCCGCCGCGGCTGCGGCCGTCGCCGCGATGGTGCGGCAATAGCCACCACCCTCCGCCATCCGTCTCGGCGGCCGTTCGAGGTCGTGACAACTAAAGTGGTCGGCCGGACTCAGCGCTTCGTACTTCGCGAGGACCTGATCAGGTTCCCCGACGGCGTCGAGGCTCAATACGTCGTCGTGAGCTTTCCTGACTCCGCGTTCGTGGTCCCTTATTTCGAAAACGGCGACACCATGCTTGTCCGGCAGTGGCGGCACGCCTGGGACGTGTCCTCGTGGGAGGTGCCGGCCGGAACCTTCGACGACGATGACAAGGATGCCCTCTCGTGCGCGAGGCGGGAGCTTGCGGAGGAGACAGGACTCGTCGCCGCGGGATACGAATCGCTGGGGGTCGTCCATGGTGCCGCGTTTCTGACCGGGCGAGCTCACCTCTTTCTAGCTCGGGGCCTGACCGAAGCGGCGCGCAGCCCCGAAAGCTACGAGCAGGACATGGAGGTGCTGCGGCTGCCGTTCGCCGATGCGTTTGCGGCAGCGCTCGACGGTCAGATCGTCCACTCGGGCTCCGTGACCGCGCTGTCGCGCGCGGCCCGAGCCCTCGACTTGATCTAGCGGCCCATGCGGCGGTAGAAAAGCGCAGACGCCGCCATCGAGACCGCAACCACCGCGAGCAGCGAGGTGACTGCCGTTGCCGGCATGTCGTTCAGCGGCTGTCCCAGGGAGAGAGCGCGCACCGCGTTCACGGTTGCCGTGATCGGTGTGTGGTGCGCGACCGGCTGCAGCCACCAGGGCATCGTCGCGATCGGCACGAAGACCGAGCTCAAGAAGACGACTGGAAAGATCAGCGCGAATCCGACCGACTGAATACCCTCGGGCGTCCTGAACAGCACCGCGAGCAGAGCGCCCACCCAGCCGAACGCAGTCCCGGTAAGGATCGCAATCGCAATGGCCGCGAGCGCTTCGGGAACCGTGCCGTGAAAACGAAACCCGATCACCGTTCCGACGCCGACCATGACGACCACGGCCAACCCGGACATCAAGGTGTCCGCCGCGATGCGGCCGACGATGACCGAAAAGCGGGACATCGGCAGCGACCAGAACCTGTCCATCAGCCCGTTCTTCAGGTCCTCAGCGAGCGCGAGACCGGTGTTCAAGCCGCTGAACGTCGCCGTCTGCACGAGGATGCCGGGCAGCAAGAAGTCGATATAGCTCACGCCCGGAATGTGGATCGCGCCGCCGAAGACGTACGCGAACAGCAGCACGAAGATGATCGGCTGGACGAATATCTCGACGACGATGAAGGTCGGCGTGCGCAGCGACTTGCGCAGGTTGCGCTCGGCGACCAGGTAAACCTCAAGCAGCCTCTTCATGGTGATTGCCTCCTCCATTCATCAGGCTCAGGAATGCCTCGTCGAGCGTGGGGGTGCGCAGGGCGATCTCGTCGATCGCTAACCCAGCCTCGCTGAGCCGGCGCATCGCTTCGGCCAAACCGTCGGATCCGCGGGCGGGCACTGTGATCTGGTCGACTTCGATTCGCGTCTTGCCCATCGACGCCAGCGCAGCGACCGCCCGGTCGACCAGGGCGGGTGCGACCCGGACGGCGACGACGTGTCCTCCGACGCGGGCCTTCAAGTCTGCGGGCGTGCCCTCGGCGATGACCCGACCGTGGTTGAGGACCGCGATCCCGGACGCCAGGCGGTCCACCTCCTCGAGGTACTGGCTGGTGAGAAGCACGGTGGTGCCCTCCCGCACCGTCTGCCCTACCAGGTCCCACAGGGCGAGACGGCTCGCGGGGTCGAGCCCGGTAGTGGGCTCGTCGAGGAACAGCACGCGCGGGCGCCCGACCAGGCTCGCGGCCAGGTCGACACGTCTGCGCATTCCGCCCGAGTAGGTACGGACGGTCCGCCCAGCGACGTCGGTAAGCCCGACGGTATCCAACAACTGGGCAGCGCGTGACCGAGCGTCACGTGCGGGCAGGCCGAAAAGCCGCCCGATGAGCACGAGGTTTTCCGTCCCGGTCAGCGCTTCGTCTAGCGCGGCGTACTGACCGGTCAGGCCGATCAAGCGCCGCACCGTCTCAGGTTCGCGGACCACGTCGTGCCCTGCGACCCGCGCCGTTCCGGCGTTCGGGTGGAGGAGCGTGGCGAGGATGCGGATGATCGTGGTCTTGCCCGCGCCATTGGGGCCGAGCAAGCCATAAACGACCCCCAAAGGGACCTCGACGCTGACCCCATCCAGCGCCAAGGTCTTGCCAAACGACTTCCTTAGTTCCTCTATCTCTATTGCTTGGCTCATAACGGCCATAGTCTAATGCCAATCATTGGCATGGGTCAACTATTGGCATTACGCTATTATCGGAGCATGCCAGTGCATCGAGGGCGCGCGCTGCAGGACAGGGGGCGCGGTCGGCGGGAAGGCAAGCAGGAGATTGCGCAGAGGGCCTGGCGGATCTTGATGCGCGTTGGCGAGAAGCACATGGACGAGGCGGGTGCGCGCCTGATGGAGATGGGTCTCAGCCCGGTGATGGGCCATTTCCTCGACGAGCTGGCCAGGATCGAGCCGGCGCCGATGTCACAGCTGGTGGCACGCATGGGAGTCGATCCCGGTTGGGTCACCGATGTGGTCGACCGTCTCGAGGAGCGAGGCGAGGTGGTGCGTAAACTATCTTCAGAGGACCGCAGGGTGAAGATCCTCGAGCTCACCGACAGCGGCCGCGAGACGTGGCGAAAGATGGACGATGCCATCGCGAAGGCCCCACCGGAGCTGGCCAAGCTCAACGAACGCGAGCTGCGACTGCTGCTGAGGATCGCCGAGCGGCTGGCGGCAGCCGCGCTGGGGGACTAGACCCAGGTCAGGACGCGGCCGCAGGCGAGGCGATCGGGCTGGGAGACGGCGACGCGGCGCCCGACACCTTCTGCTGGCCGTGCTTCTTCGCCGCCGGGCCGAAGAGATCGAGGTCGTACTCCGGGGTCACGCTGTGGCCCTGCACGTCGCGGACTGTGTTCTGCACCACCAGCCGGTACTGCTTGCCCTC
>DASYZS010000085.1:0-3236 GCA_035945895.1 Candidatus Dormiibacterota bacterium
ATCCTGGTCGAGCAGGGCGTGCCGGCGAAGATCGGAGCGCCCATCGCGCGCATCGGTTCGGGCGCTGCTGAACCAGCCCCGGCGTCCGTCCCCGCTCCCGCACCGGCTGCACCGGCACCGAAGCCCGCTCCTAAGGCGAAACCTCAGGAAGCGCCGGCCCCAGCACCCGCTCCCGAGCCGCCGCCCCAACCACTGCCCCAACCAGTAGTAGACGGCCAGCAGGTCAAGGCGTCGCCCCTTGCCAAACGGCTGGCGGAAGAGATGGGTGTTGACCTCGCAGGCATCAAAGGCACTGGCCCCGAAGGCCGCATCGTCAAGGAAGACGTCGTTGCCGCGGGAGCCTTGAAGCCGACGGCTGACCGCCGGCGGCCGCAACCTGATCGTCGCGCCGGCGCGGAGGTCGAGGTCGTCGAGCCGACTCGCATGCAGGCAACCATCGCGCGGCGCATGCTCGAATCGAAAACGACCGTGCCCGAGTTCCAGGTCACGGTCGAGGCTCGGGTCGACCTGGCTGTGAGCCTGCGTCAGCAGCTCAAGGATTCAGTCCCCGGCGCTGAGAAGGTGACGATGACCGACTTCCTCGTCCGTGCTTGCGCCCTCGCCCTGCGCAAGTTCCCCGAGGTCAACAGCTCGTGGGTCGACGGCAAGTTCCAGCGCAAGCGCTCGATCAACATCGGCCTCGCGGTTGCTCCGAGCCAGGGCATGGGCCTTCTGGTTCCGGTCGTGCACGACGCCGACTTGAAGGACATCATCCAGATCTCGATCGAGTCGCGGCAGGTCATCGAGCGGGCGAGGGCCGGCAGACCCAACGAAGGCGACCTCAGCGGCGCGACGTTCTCCATCTCCAACCTCGGCATGTTCGGCGTCGACGAGTTCACCGCGATCATCAACCCGCCCGAAGCGGCCATCCTCGCCGTGGGCGCGATCAAAGAGGTTCCGGTCGTCGAAGGCGAGCGCATCGTGCCCGGCAAGGTCATGCGCATGACCCTGAGCGTCGATCACCGGGTGTTCTACGGCGCGACCGCGGCCCAGTTCATGGCCGAGGTCAAGCGGCTGGTCGAGAACCCCGTAACCCTTATCGTCACGGGCTCGAGCGCCTGATCAGCCTGGCGTCGGGATGCTTACCTCGCGCCAACTTGCGCCGCCATCCTCGCTCGAGAAAAGCGACGTCGCGTCATCGCCGAGCCGATTGGTTGTGATCCAAATGTGCAATGGATCCGCCGCGCTAACCAGGTAGGTGTTGGCCGGCCGCTGAACACAGCGCCACGTTCGGCCGCCGTCCTCGGTCGACAGGAGTCCGGTGACCACCCTTGCGCCCCCCGCGCCCTGGTTCTCGGCCAGCCATCCTCGGGACGGGCTGGCGAAGAGCGGGCCGACGAGGTTCCCACCCGAGCAGCCCGCCGCGGTTGCTTTGGGGTTACCAAGTCCTGACCATGTGATTCCACCGTCGGTCGTGCGCAGTAGCTCGTATCTGTCGCAGATGCTCGCCGAGCAATAGGCGCCGTCCTGCGTCATGACCCACGCCGTCAGGCTGTTGGCCGCGTCGAGCCCAACCACGGTGCCTGACGTGGTGCGGAGATGCGATGTCCACGTAGCGCCGCCGTCGCTCGTGACGTCGATGTCGGAAGATCCGTCAGGGTTGATCAAAGCGAGCCAGCCACGCACGGCCGTCGCGAATCGGATCGCCACGATGTAACCAGACACTGGAGTCGTCCAGCTGCGACCACCGTCGATGGTGTGTCGGACATGGGCAGGACAGCCCAAAGGCCGCTGCAGGACTGTAGTCGGGGTGCAGTCGAGGACCAACGCCCATGCGATCTCTCCGTCGATCGCCTGAATCCCCACCACGGGCTCCCCGTAGGTTCCGTTGTAAGGGATCAGCAGTGACTTCTGCCACGTCGTGCCTCCATCCTCGGTTCGCAGGACCGCTCCATAGCACGGGGCGACCGAGGTGTCCGGCGGCGCCTGCTGACAGGCGACGCCCTGCATGCTGCGAGGGATAAGCCCAGCGACCCAACCCACATTTGAGTCGATGAACCGCAGAGCCGTCAGGTGACTGACCGGCACCGGCAGGGGCTGCCACGTCAATCCACCGTCGGCCGTGCGCGCAAGTGGCGGACCGGCGCCGCCCCAGGCAGCGATGTAGCCAGTGTTCGCGTTCAAGAGCTGGACCGCGGACAGAGAGGTCACGGCTCCGGTCGGGACCGGCGTCGGTGGAGCCGACAGTTGTGCGTGCGGCGTGGCGGCACCCTTTGCCAGCGGTGAGCTCGTTGCCACGGGCGGATGGCCCACGCAACCGGCTATGCACGCCGCCACGGCCAACAAGGCCAACGACTTCACGCCACCGCGTCCTTCCGGTCGGTGCAACGGACCCCCGGGGGTCGCCGTTACGCGACGGCTGCCGGCTTCTCCTCCAGAGGCTCTTTCGCCGGCTCGCGCGAAGCGGGTAGCACCAGGTGCATTCGCAGGTTGCCGGAGTCGTCGAAGTCGGCCCACAGCCGGCCCTGCATCGCCACAGCCAGCTCGCGCGAGATCGACAACCCAAGCCCGACCCCGCCCGCGGCCGCGGAGCGGGACGGATCGGCGCGGTAGAAGCGATCGAACATCCGGTCAGGATCGGGCCGGTGCTGACCTACCGGATTCGCGACGATCGTCTCCACCGAGCCACCGTTGAACCGTGCGGTCGCGTTGACGGTCGCACCCTCGGGCGCGTATTTGACAACGTTGTCGAGCAAGTTGTCGAGGACCTGGTGAAGACGTTCGGGGTCAGCGGCAACGGGCGGGATGTCCTCAGGCACGTTGAGCTTGACGGACAGCCGGCGTGCGCCCGCGCGGGGACGGATGATCTCGAGCTCCTGCTCCAGCTGCCCGCCGAGGTCGACCGCGGTGATGTGCATCGAGATCGTTCCGGCCTCCACGCGGGCGAGGTCGAGAAGCTCCTGCGCCATCCGCAGCACGCGTTCCGACTCCTCGTGCACGATCGTCGCGGCCCGCGTCCGCTCCGCATCGCTGAGAAGGCTGCCATCGACCAACGCGTGACTGAACCCGATGAGGCTCGTCAGGGGCGTCTTCAGCTCGTGCGAGACGTTGGCGAGGAAATCCCGCTGCACCTTGCGGGCGCGCTCCACAGCCTCGGCCATGCGGTTGAAGGCCGAGCCGAGCAAGCCGATCTCGTCGTGCCCCTTGATGCTCACGCGCCGCGAGTAGTTGCCCGCCGCGATGTCCTCGGCCGCCGC
>DASYZS010000086.1:0-39882 GCA_035945895.1 Candidatus Dormiibacterota bacterium
GCGCCGAGCTCGCGCGCGTTTTCTTCGCCACGCGCGGTCAAAGGAATATCGGTGGTTCCGGTGTGACGTCCGGAAAGACTCCACTCGGTCTCGCCGTGGCGAGCGAGATAGAGCTCGAAGCTCAGGCGGGCTTGCCCATCATCTCGGGCCGGCCGGATCGCAATGAGCGGCTTGCGCTTTCGATCACGGCTCCCGCGCGGACGCGCTGCCCAGGGCGGACGCAAACCAGCCCGACCGCGGCCTGACCACCCTGCGACTTGAGCGCATCGTTGACGGCCGCAAGCACGCGGTTGGCCGCATGCGCAGTCCCGGCAACGTCGGTGTCGGGAAGGATGGCGAGGAGTTGGGGTGGGGTTCGGCCCAGAACGCCGGGAGTGTCGACGTCGCGGACCGTACCGGCGAGCGCGGCCGCCATGGTCTTCAGCGCCTCTTCAGGCGGAACCGAGCCGTTGGCCTCGATCAGCAAAACGCCCAGGTTGCGTTGGTAGCGATGGGCACGGGCGAGCTCGTCTTCGAGCACAGGCCGCACGAAGCGGTCGTTGAAGAGGCCTGTCGTGCGGTCGACGATGTGCAGGGGTTCGGCTTGAGGATCGTCCGTGCGGACTCCACACGAGGGACAGAACACCGCACCATGAGGCAGAGGCGACCCGCACGCCTGACATGTCTGAGCTTCGGGCCGGCGGCGGAGGAAGTCGCCAATCGGCATTCGATAAAGCCTATCAGTCGTGTTCGCCATGCCTTCTAGAGCCCCTTAACAGCCTGGGTTGTATTCAACTTTTCCGAATCCTAAGCTCGATCGAGGTGTGCCGAGGGGGAGGGGACGGCACGGTGGAGGAAGGGAGGGCCCGAGGTGACGAGTCGCTGGAGGGGGCCCGGCGCTCAGCCCACCGCGGCGGCCGGCGTCGCAAGCCAGGCCTCCGCCCATTCCCCAACCGCAGCCAGCACCGGTTCCAATGCACGCCCCCGCGACGTCAATCGATAGCTCACGCGGACGGGTGGTCCTGGGTCGACGAGCCTCTCCACGATGCCTTCGGTCTCCAGCTCTCGCAGCCGCTCGGTCAGGACGCGGTCGCTGATCCCAGGGATTCCGGCGAGGAGTTGATTGAACCGCGCAGGCGCGGGCAGCAGGGCCTTGACCACTGCCCCGGTCCAGCGCTTCCCTATCAGCTCGATTGCGCGCTGAAAGGGCGCGCTGTAGTCGAGGCCCCCTCCGACCATGGGGAGTGATTCTATGCGCTATCGCGAGTCACGAAAAGCACCCTGCTTGTGTTTTCCACAGGAAATTTTTTTCCCTCGCGAACATCCCTCCCAACGACGAGTCGCGCGACCTCTGACAATCATCACGTGGGCGCTCCACTGAGTCGACGATGAAACTGTCCGGACGGGTCATTGTGGTAACCGGCGGCGCCAACGGCATCGGCCGCGCGCTGGTCCGACGCTTCGCTGCGGAAGGTCCGAAGGCCCTCGTCGTGGCCGACATCGACGGCGCAGGCGCCAGGTCAGTCGCCGATGAGGTGCATGGCGATGCAGTGCAATGCGATGTTGCAAGCGAGGTCGATGTCGCGCGACTCGTCAAGCAAACAGAGACGTCGTACGGACAGATCGACGTGTTCTGCTCGAACGCCGGCATCGCGGCTGGAGGCGGACCCGAGGCGGCTGACGCCGACTGGCAGCGCATGTGGCAGACCAACGTCATGTCCCACGTCTTCGTGGCCCGGCACGTCTTGCCGACGATGCTCTCGCGCCGCGAGGGGTACATCGTCGGCACGGTTTCGGCCGCGGGTTTGCTCAACCACATCTTCTCCGCGCCCTACGGTGTGACCAAGGCCGCCGCCCTTTCCCTCTTCGAGTGGCTTGCGATCGCGCATGGCGACGAGGGGATTCGCGTTTCGTGTCTTTGTCCGATGGGCGTGAAGACCGACATGCTGGCGGCCGAGCGACGTGAGCTCGGCCTCGACTTCCTCACGTCCGGCGCCCTCGAGCCCGAAGCCGTCGCCGACGCCGTCGTGGTGGGAATCGACAGCGAGCAATTCCTGATCCTCCCCCATCCCGAGGTCGCTGAGTTCTTTCGCCGCAAAGCCGACGACTACGACCGCTGGCTGCGCGGAATGCGGCGCATGCGTCACACGGTCTTGGGCAGTGCGCGCTGAAGTACGCGCGGCTTTTCTCGTGGCCGGCGCCGCGCTTGTCGTACTCGCGTTCGCCTCGGCGACTCGGGTGGCCGACACGCGAGAGGGCCTCATCGCTGAGGTCGTGACTCTGTTCTCGTCACTCGCTGCGGTCGGCCTGTTGATGTACGGCTTGACCGCGCGACGCGGCCAGGCATCCGCATCTCCGCCCCAGCCCCCTGCGGTGACACCACGCCCACGCACCAGGCGCGACCTGTTGCTCGGAACGGGCGGCGTGGCGCTCGCGGCACTGCTGGTGGTCGGGCTGGCGATCAGCGGCGGTCCGTTGTGGGCCGGGCTCGGACTCGTGCTGTTGCTGCCGATGATCTCGGGCAGCGTCTACCTGTGTGTGCGCTTCCTGCGGGCTAATCCCTGAGGCCGAGGATCTCGCCGACCAGGTAGAGCGAACCGCAGACCAGCACGTTTCCGCCAGGACCCGCCATCTCCACGGCCTGGTCGAGCGCAAGCTTGGCCACCGGCTCGGCGGACGCGCCCTCTCCGTAGATGCCGGCAAGCCGGCCGGCCTCGATCACGTGGCCGTGCGCGCTCGCGGGCTCGGTGAAGACCACTCCCTCCGGCCGCAGCGTGCGCAGCGCGGCCAGCAGCTGGTTGGGATCGCGCTCGCTAAGCATCCCAAAAACGGCGATGAGTCGATCGGAGCCGATCAACTCGCGCAAGGCCGCACCCGCCCTCATCAAAGCCGCGGGATTGTGGCCGCCGTCCAGGATCACGCGAGGCTTCTCGGAGATGACCTGCAGCCGGCCGGGCCACCTCGTGGCCGCCAGCCCCGAGCGAACCTGCTCCTCAGTGGGATCGGCGATGAGATGCGCTGCCGCGACCGCGACGCCGGCGTTGGCCGGCTGATAGTCGCCGAGCAAAGGCAGCGTGAGATCGCGGTATTCGAAGCCGGGGCCGCTCACGGAAAGCTCGAATCCATTCCACCCCAGCGAACGCGATTCCACCTCGACCTCTTGACCCAGACGCCACAGCACCGCCGACTCTGCCGCAGCGCGCCCCTCGACGATCTCGAGCGCCTCTCCTTCGGAACCGGTGATGACCCGATTGCCGCGCTTGATGATCGCGGCCTTCTCGGTCGCGATCTCGCGAATCGTGTTGCCCAGGTACTTCTGGTGATCGAGCGCAACGTTTGTGATCACCGCCACCCCCAGGTCGAGGACGTTGGTCGCATCGAGCCGCCCGCCGAGCCCGACCTCACACACGAGCAGCTCGGCTCGCGGCGCCAGGTAGGCGATCGCCATCACGGTGAGCATCTCGAACTCCGTCGGCGCACCCATCTTGTCGGTGACCCAATCCAGCGTGGGTCCGAGCCTTTCGAGAGTCGCGACGAAGTCCGCCTCGCTGATGGGGGTGCCGTTGACTTCGATCCGCTCCGTGTACGAGATGAGGTGGGGCTTGGGCATGAACCCAACGTCGTGATCGGCCGCGCGAAGGATGGATGCGAGACAAGCACCGGTCGATCCCTTGCCGTTGGTGCCCGCGATCAATGCGCCGTGAAGGCGTGCGTCCGGCTTGCCCAGGTGGTCGAGCATGGCGCGGGTCCGCTCCGTGCCCAGCTTCATCGCGAAGCGACCCTGCTTCGAGATGAAATCGAGGGCCTCCTGGTAGGTCACGAGCTAATCGCCGCGGCGGCGGACCTCGGCCTCGAAAACGTTGCGGATGAGCATCGCGCGCGTCATCGGGCCGACCCCGCCGGGATTGGGCGTCAGCCATCCCGCCACTTCGGCTACGCCCGGGCCGAGGTCGCCGACCTGTCGACCTTCGAACCAGTTCGTGCTCACATCGACCACGGCGGCGCCGGGACGGACCATTTCCCGCCCGATGAGGTTTCGCCGGCCCGCGGCAGCGACCAGAATGTCGGCCGACCTGGTGTGCATCGCCAGGTCTCGGGTGCGCGAGTGGCAGATCGTCACGGTCGCGTTGCGCTTGAGCATCAGCAGCGCAGTCGGCCTGCCCACGAGGTTGCTGCGGCCGACGACCACCGCGTGTGCGCCTTCGATCGTCACGGCAAACCGCTCCAGGAGCTGGACGATCCCCGCGGGCGTCGCCGGTTCAACGCCACCGGCGATTCCGAGCGCAACTTTGCCGGCGTTGACCGGATGAAAACCGTCGACGTCCTTGACCGGGTCCAGCTCTAGCACGACGCGCTCGATGTCGATCTGTTTCGGTGCAGGCTGCTGGATCAGGATTCCGCTGATCGAGTCATCGGCGTTCAGGCGACGGACCAGCGACACAAGCTCTTCCGTCGTTGTGTCCGCGGGCAGCGTATGATCCTCCGACTCAATGCCCACCTTCTCCGCGTTGCCTTGCTTGAGGCGCACGTAGGTCGCCGACGCCGGATCGTCACCGACGAGCACCGTTGCGAGCCGCGGCCGCGATGCTCCCCTTGCCACGCGGGCTCTAACAGCAGTGGCGACCTCCTCGTAGATCTGCTGCGCCACGGCCCGACCATCGAGGACCCGCGCCGTCATTCGATCCCCAGTTCGCGGCGCGCGGCGGCGTCGACGACGCGCATCACCTCGCGCAGGTCGCGACCCGTCTCGCGGGAGATCTTCCGGCAGTCCTCGAACTCCGGCGTAACGTCCACGACGCGCCCGTCGAGCTCTTTGACCTTGACCCGCGCCTTGCCCAGCGAGGTCATCACCTCGATCACCTTGCGGCCGGCGATCACGCGCTGCACCGGAACAAGGCGCACTCCGAGGGTCGTGCTGCGCCTCAGCAGCAGGTCGCTCAAATGCGCAACGAGCTCGGGCGGCGACATCACCGTGACGAGGTGGCCCGGCCGGCCCTTCTTCATCAGCGCCGGCACCACCGCAACATCCAGAGCCCCTGCGGCAATCAGGTCTTCGACAAGCGCGGCGACCAGGTTGGGCGCCATGTCGTCGAGGTTGGTCTCGATCAACGTGACGGCGCTCTCGTTGGCGACCTCCTCGCCGAGCCATACCGCCAGCGCGTTGCCAGGCCGCTCGTTGGCGCCGATCCCGTAGCCAACGCGACGGAGCGACATCGCGGGCCGCTCGAAGACCGCAAAGGCGGCAAGGATCGCCGCACCCGTCGGCGTGACCAGCTCGATGGTTTCCTCGCCTGGCTTGAGCTGGGCGCCTGTCCCCGCGAGAATTCGCAATGTCGCAGGCGCGGGGCGCGACATCGGAAGCGGGGATGAATATGACCGCTCGACGTCAAGGTCGGCCATGAGCCAGAAAGCCCCGACGATGTCGACCAGCGTGTCGGCGCCGCCGAGCTCGTGGAGGTGAAGCCGGTCCTCGGGTACGCCGTGGATCTCCGACTCGACGCGCGCAAGGCGGCTCAGAGCGTTTACCGCTGGGACCTTGACCTTCGCGGGGGCGCCCGAGTCCTCGATCGCGGCTCGGAGCTCGGGCACGGTCCGTTCGATGCGGTCCACCACGTTCACGACCACGCGCGTGCCGGCGATGTGCCCGCGTGACTCACGCCTGACCACGATGCTCACTTCATCGCCGAGGCGCAGGGCCTCGACCGTTGCGTCGAGCACCGCCCGATCCGCGCCGCAGTCGAGGAGTGCCCCGAGCGTCATGTCGCCCGAGATTCCCGAGAAGCAGTCGAAGTAAGCGATGGTCATGCGCGCGTCCTTCTTATGCGCACTGCGGCGCCATCGATTGGCTGCATGCTCGCCGGGCGCTTGGTGACCAGGACGGAGACGGCCTCCACCCGTGGCAGTGCCAGCACGCGTTCAGCGATCGCGGTGGCCAGCGATTCGAGCAGCGCCCTAGACGGGCCCTCGATCACTTCCTTGGCCGCTTTCCGCGCCTGCGTGTAGTCGACCGTGTCGGCAAGCCGGTCCGAACGACCTGCATCGCCCAGGTCCGCCTCGATCTCGAGGTCGACCTTGAACTCTTGCGGCAATTCCTGCTCCCCAGGCCGCGCGCCGTGGCGGCCCTGGAACGACATGCCCCGCAGCTCGATCCGATCCATGTCGCCAATTGTCCGAAATACACTCGAAGGCTGTGATCCGAGCCGCCGGCGAGCAGGACCTCGAGGCCGTCAACGACATCTACAACCACTACGTCGTCGAGACCCACGTCACCTTCGACGAAGAGCCGACGTCCATGGACGCCCGGCGCGAGTGGTTCAGCCACTACGCCGAGACCGGCCGCCACCGGTTGCTGGTCGCCACCGAGGACGGGAAGGTCATCGGCTACGCCACCAGCAGCCGCTTCCGTCCCAAGCCTGGTTATCTCACCTCGGTCGAGACCAGTGTGTACCTCTCGCCCGGAGCCACCGGCAAGGGCGCCGGCACCGCGCTCTACACCGAGCTGTTCAAGTCGCTCGAAGGCGAGGACCTGCACCGGGCGTACGCGGGCATCGCGCTGCCCAATCCGGCCTCCGTGGCCCTGCACGAGAAGTTCGGCTTCAAGCGCGTGGCTCTCTTCAGCGAGCAGGGACGCAAGTTTGGCCGCTACTGGGACGTCGCGTGGTTCGAGAAGCCGCTCGGAAGCGAGTCCTAGCCGCCGGCTGGCGACGGCGAAGCGCCGGCGCGGGTGACGATGCGGATCCCGCCTATCTGAATCGTGGTCGCCTTGATGCTCCCGTCGGCCTGGCGCGTGCCGACGATCGTGACCGTGATGTTGTCCTGCAGGTCGCTGGTCGTGCCGGTGGTCGTCTTCGAGATCTGCACCGTGTTGCCGAAAACGACTTTGACCTCACACGCAGCCGAGGTGATGGTCAGCGAGTTCGACGTCAGGTCTGTGATGGTCCCGCTCGCGACCGCATTCGTCCCCGGCGAGGGCGAAGGCGCACCCGGGCTGGGGCATGCGCTGCCGAATCCGCCACCTCTTCCACCGCCGGTCTGGAAGCCGGTGCCGAGATTTGACTTCGAGGTCGAGTTGGCGCCGGTGCTTGCGCTGACGTTGTTCTGACCAATTCGGTAGCCGCCGTAGAAACCGGCGAGCACTCCGACCACGACCAGCAGCGCGACGACGTAACCCTTCACGCGTTTACTCCTTCACTCGTACCTGAGAGCTTCGATGGGGTGCAGCCGGGCTGCACGGTTGGCCGGATAGATGCCGAAGAAAAGGCCGATCGCAACCGAGACAAAGAAAGCGAGCAGCACCGACGACAGGGACACGACAGGCGTCGGGAAACCCGAGGTCGCGATCGCCGGAACGTTTGGGGCTTCGCGAGCGAGAAGGGCTCCGACGGCGATGCCCAGCGCGCCCCCAAGGCCGCTCAGGACCATGGCCTCGATCAAGAACTGGACGAGGATGTCGCTGCGCCGCGCGCCAATGGCTTTGCGGATGCCGATCTCGCGCGTCCTCTCGGTGACGGTGACCAGCATGATGTTCATGATTCCGATGCCGCCGACGACAAGCGATATGCCCGCGATCGCCGCGAGCACGGCGGTCAGAGCCGTCGCGATCGAGGTCGCCTGGTTGAGGATGTCCTGCTGGCTCTGGATCTGAAAGTCGGCGAGGTTCGGGTCGGAGATCTGGTGGCGGTTGAGCAGGATCGTCGTGATCTCCGTCTCGGCTTTCGTCACGGTGCTGGCTGACGTCGCGGAAGCGACGATCTGGCTGATGACGTGGCCGCGCGCGCCGGTGAGGTAAGCCCACACCGCGGTGATCGGCGCAACCACGACGTTGTCCTGTGAACCGAGACCACTGCTTCCCTTGGATGCGAAGACACCGATCACGCGGAAGCTCTGCCGGCTGATCTTGATGGTCTGGCCAACCGGGTCGGTCGAGCCGAAGAGGTTGGTGACGACCGTCTGGCCGATAACGACTACCCGATGGTTGGCGAGAACGTCGTCATTGGTGAAGAACGAGCCCTCGGCCATCTGGTAATCGCGCACCATCGGGAAGTCGGCGGTCGAGCCGGTTGTGGGCGCAAAGTAGTTCTGGTTGCCGTACGTGATCTGACCGCCCGCTTGCGCGATCGGAATCGCGGCGACCACGTCCGGGTCCTGCTGGCGCGTGTTGAGCGCGTCGACGTCGGCCTGCGTGAGCGACTGTGCAGTCCCGAAGCCCTGCGAGACCCCGCCCGTGCCCTTGGCGTTCGACGGGTAGACGTAGATGACGTTGGCGCCGAGCGACTGGATCTGATTGTTGATCTGCACGCTCGTCCCATTGCCGACTGCGACAAGCAAGATCACGGCCATCACGCCGATGAGGATTCCGAGCATGGTCAGCGCGCTGCGCAGCCGGTTCGCAAGCAGGCCGTTGGCCGCCATGCGCATCGCCTCGTAGAGGTTCATGCGGCAGTCTTCTCGTCACGCACGATCAGGCCGTCGCGCAATTCGACGCTGCGCCGCGCGAAGCGGGCGATGTCCTGCTCGTGGGTGATCAATACTATGGTCCGGCCCTGCTCCGAGTTGAGGCGCGCAAGCAGGCGCATGATCTCGACGCTCGAAGTCGTGTCGAGGTTCCCGGTCGGCTCGTCGGCGAGCAGGATCGCCGGGTTCGTCACTAGCGCGCGGGCGATCGCCGCACGCTGCTGCTGACCGCCCGACAGCTCCGTCGGCTGATGATCGACCCGGTCGGCCAGCCCGACTGCACCCAGCGCATCTCGAGCACGCTCCGTCCTGCCGCGCTCGCCGGCGTAGATCAGAGGCATCTCCACGTTGTGCAGGGCGGTGGTCCGCGGGATCAGGTTGAAGCTCTGAAAGACGAATCCGATCTTGCGGTTGCGAATCCTGGCCAACTCGTCGTCGCCGAGCCGGGCCACATCCGTGCCGTCGAGGATGTAGCGCCCGCTTGTGGGCACGTCCAGGCAGCCGATGATGTTCATCAGGGTCGACTTGCCAGACCCGCTGGCACCCATGATCGCGACGAACTCACCCTCGTCGACGCGCATGTCGAGACCGCGCAGGGCCGGGACTTCGATCCGGCCCATGCGGTAGGTCTTGGTGACGCCTTCGAGCGTGATCATCCGCCGCCCCCCACGCGAACGCCTCCGCCTCCGAAGCCGCCGCGCGTCGACCCGGTACCGGTGGCGACGCGCACGGTCGGCAGCACGACCCTCTCTCCGTCGTTGAGTCCGCCCGTGACCTCGGTGTACTGGTCGCCGACGACGCCGGTGTCGATCGGCGTTGCGACCTGCTGGCCGGACGCGAAGACGGTGACGAACGCCTGGCCCGCGGAGTGACTGATCGCCAGGTTGGGCACGCTCAGCGCGTTGGAGGCTTTGCTGACGGTCACCGTGGCGTTGGCGGTCATTCCCTGCTTCAGGGCGGCGTTGGTCAGGTTGAGGACGATGGTGGCGTAGTAGTTGACGACTCCGCTCGTTACGTTCGCCGCGCTGCCGACCGCGAGGACGTGTCCACTGATGGTCAGGTTCGGAACCGCGTCGAAGGTCAGCTGGGCGTCGTCGTTGACAGCAAGCCGCGACGCGTCCGACTCGGCGAATGGGATCACGGCCTCGAGGCCGGAGACGTTGCCGATGACCATGAACGCGCTTGACACGGCGCCAGTGGGCAGCGGCGCTTGGCTGCCAGGGGCTTCCGCTGTGTCGCCGCCGCCGGGCGCAGTGGTCTCGCCCACCACGCCGTTGATGCTGTTCACCTGCCCGTCCATCGGCGAGACGAGCGTGGTGTAGCTGAGGTTCTGCTGGGCGGTGGCCACCATGGCCTGGGCGCTGAGGACGTTGGCCCTGGCCGACGCGATCTGATTGGGCTTAGCCTCGGTCTGGGTGTTCAACTGGTCCTGCGCGCTCTTGAGCGAGGCGGCCGCCTGGTTGATGCTGCGCTGGCCGTTGGTTGTGTCGTTCTGCTGCCTGGTCTTGTCGGTGTTGAGCCTGCTCTGGTCGAGGTTCACGGTGGATGCATCGGCGTTTACCGCGGCCTGGGCGAGGTTGACCGCGGTCTGAGCGTTGGAAACGGCCGTGAACTCGGCCAGGCACTGCGCCGAGTAGTTCGCAAACGCCACCCCGGTGCAGGTGGCGTCGGTCTTGAGGGTGTTCTCGGCGGTCTGGAGGGTCGCCTGGGCAGTCGCCAGCTTCTGTTGATCCTGCTGGTAGGTCAGGCTGTTGTTGAGGATCGACTGGTCGAGGGTCAGCTGGTTCTGGTCGGCGGTCACCTGGGCTGCGTCTTGCGAATTCGTGAGGTTGACCTGCGTCACCGTGTCGTTGTAGGTCTGCTGCGCCTGGGCGACGCTGTCCTGCAGCTGCGTGACCTGGTTCTGGGTCAGCGGCGTTTGCACCGACTGCAGGTTGGCCTGCGCCGTCGCCAGGTTGGCCTCTGCCTGATCGAGCGCGGTTTGCTCCGCGGTCGAGTCGATCGTGGCCAGAGTCTGGCCGGCCGAGACATGGTCGCCGACGTGGACGTCGATCGCGGTCAGCGTGCCCGCGACCTTGAAGTTCACATTGGCCTGCTGCTGCGGCTCGACGTTGCCTGAGCCCGTGACACTCGCGGTCACAGTCCGACGCGCGACCGTGTACAGGTTCAGTGCGGCGGCGGCGTTCTTGCTGGGCACGAACATGTCGCGGTAGATGAGGGTGCCGAGCACCAGGGCGACGATCGCGAGTCCCGCGACCAACAAACGCGTTCTGTTCATCAGACCAGCCAACTGACTCCCTCCGTCACAGATTCACCAATCGAGATCGACAAACGACCAACCACCCGCAGACCCAAACCGAGTCACCACCGCCAGCCCAAGGCCCGCCATCGCCACCGCGGCAAACGCGACAACACCGGCGTACGGAATCACCGCCACGTCGAACACGACCAGCGCCCCCGCCAACGCGGCGACGAGTGGGTGGACGTTCGGCAGTTGAAGGCGGCGATGAATCAGCCGGCCCAGGGCCAGCGAGATGCAGCCGACGCCAAAGAGGGCGGCCACGATCACGACCGCGATGACCAGCGGCACCACGGCGAGAAACAGCAGCGTGAATCGGAGCAGCGCCAGCACCGCGATGGTGAGCAGGGCCATGACCAGGCCGGCGCCCAGCGCGATCGCGGGGCCCGCTCGAGACTCGAGACGCTCCACCGAATTGCGTGCGCGCGAGGGGAACACGGTGAGGCCCGCAAGCGCGAGCAACACGAGACCCGCTCCGTTGGTGAGGAACGCTCGCAGCGCCTGGTACGGATCGATGGGGCCGAATCCGACGATGGGCGACTCCAGGACGAGCTTCTCACCGACCTTCGTGCGGTCGAACCGCAGCGTCTGGGTCGTGAGCTTCTGGTCGACCGTGCGATAGGGGCCGACGATCGCCCGCGACATCGGGTTGGGCCAATGCTTGTCGACGGAGATGTCGGCGACCGCGAGAACGATGCCGGCGATCGCGAGGCCGCCGATCAAAATCGCCCAACCGTAGCGGCGTGCCGTCACGCGCGCCGCTGCCCTGGAAGCGGACCCGGCGCGAGCCGGATGAGGATCGAGAGGTGATAGCCCGCGATCGCCGTCAGCGCCAGCAATGCGAGCAACAGCAAGACGTCGACCGGCGGGATCGCGGGCAGTGAGCCGATGGCAAGACCCTGGAGGTCGGAAAAGATTCCGCCCGCAATCGAGCCCAAGCCTTCGAGGCCAGAGAGATACCAGAGGATGAAGCCCACCAGCACCGCCTCGGGCACGAGCGGCGTCCACACGCGCCGATAGCCGACACGCGATGGAGCGACCGCCCGCATCACGTCGGCGACGAACGTCTCGCGTGGTGGCGGTGACGTGAGGGCCTGCAGCCTGAAGGGCAGCGAGATCGCCTGCTCGTGCTGGCGCCGGCAGTCGGCGCAGCCGGCAAGGTGCCGGCGCACGGCGGTCTCTTGATCCGCGTCGAGGTCACCGTCGACGAAGGACTCGAGAAGGACGCGCACGCGCGCGCACGTGAGGGTCGTGTCCAACTAGACCCCCCCGCGCTCTTCGGATTCGGCCAGCGAGTTGCGCAACTGGGCTCGGGCGCGATGCAGCCGCGACTTGACCGCGGCCACCGAGACGTTGAGGCTCTGGCTCACCTGCTCGAGCGACAGGTCGGCGTAGTAGTGGAGAAGCACAGGAAGGCGGTAAGCCGGATCGAGCAGCGCCAGAGCAGCGACCAGCGCCGGGTCGTGCCGCGGAATCGTGGTGCTCTGGTCGACGGCTTCTTCTGAGGCTTCGGCGGGCAGCGGCACGCGCTTGCGGCCGTAATTGATGGACGTGTTGCTCGCGAGCTTCCAGAACCACGGCTCGAAAGGCCGCTCGGGGTCGTAGCGGTCGAGGTTGCGGTAGAGCTTGACGAAGATCTCCTGCGCGAGGTCATGCGCCTCCGCGGCGTCGCGGAGGTGCTGGTAGGCGAAACCGTAGACCCGCCGTTCGAGCCGGCGGACCAGCTCCTCGAACGCTTGGAGGTCTCCGCCAGTAGCCTGCTGCACGAGCTGGCCGGCGGCGAGCGCCTGCATACGGTCCACGCTCACCGCCTGGGGCTCGACGACGGCTTCGGCACGCATCAGAAGTAGCTACCCAGGCTGGGAATTGGCGGTTTCGAAGCTTGGAGATCGCTGAGAAGTTCTGGGAAGCCGGCTGAGAGCCCGAGAACTCCGTGCGGAGTGTTTGACACCGGATATCATTGTGGTAATATCCCGTCTGGAATATGCCAGACGAAACCCGCTGGGACATCACCCCGCTCGCTCTTTCGACGCTCGAGCTGCTCAACGAGCGCCCGATGCACCCCTATGAGCTCGCCGGTACCATGCGCGACCGGCACCACGACGAGTTCATTCGCCTGAACTTCGGCTCGCTCTATCACACCGTCGATTCGCTGGAGCGCGATGGCCTCATCGTCCCCGTCGAACGGGAGAAGGAAGGTGGTCGCCCGGAGCGGACGATCTACAAATTGACCGACCTGGGCCGCGAGGTCCTGCTCGAGGTCGTGTCGGACATCATCGCCACGCCTCGCCGTGAGTACCTGAACTTTTCCGCCGGGCTGATGTTCATGCATCACCTCGAGGCGGAAGCTGCAGTTATGCAGCTCGACCTGCGCGCGCAGGCGCTTCACGCGACCATCACAAAACTCTCATATCTGCTCGATCAACTACTTGCGAGCGGTCACAGCCGCCTGATGTTGATAGAGCTCGAGCACAAGATCGCGCTCCTCGAAGCCGAGCGCGACTGGGTGCGCAAGATCGCAAAACAGATCAGCGACGGAACGCTGGAGTGGAAGGCCGGAATGCAGACCGGCAACGGGAAGTTGAGGAGGAAACATGGCGCAAGCACGCACTAATCCCTGGCTGGTTTTGCTGGTCCTGACGACCGGCTTTTTCATGATCATGCTGGACACGACCATCGTGAACGTGGCGATCCCCGCGATGAGCACGGGGCTCAACACGACGCTGGACCAGATCCTGTGGGTGATCAACGCTTACCTGCTCGTGTACACAGTCTTGCTGATCACCGCTGGACGACTAGGCGACCTGTTCGGCCAGCGGACCTTGTTTGCGATCGGGCTCTTCATCTTCACCCTCGCGTCAGCCCTGTGCGGCCTGGCGCAAAACTCGGACCAGCTCATCGCTGCCCGCGTTCTGCAGGGCGTGGGCGGCGCGCTCTTGACTCCGCAGACGCTCGCCATCCTCACCTCGATCTTTCCCCCCGAGCGACGCGGCGCAGCGTTTGGCGTGTGGGGTGGCGTAGCGGGACTCGCGACGCTTGCCGGACCAACGCTGGGTGGCGCGATCATCACCTACATCGACTGGCGCTGGATCTTCTATATCAACGTGCCCGTCGGCATCGCGGCCCTGGTCGCGACCTTCCTGATCATTCCTGACCTTCGCCCGGGACGCAGCCACGGCTGGGACGTCGTGGGCATCATCGTGGCGACCGCCGGCCTGTTTGCCATCGTCTTTGGACTGATCGAAGGCCAGAAGTACAACTGGGGCGAGATCCAGTCATACGGCGTGACCATCCCCGAGGTCATCGGCGGTGGCGCGGCGCTGCTGGTCCTGTTCTTGCTCTGGGAGCGGACCCAGAAGGAGCCTCTGCTCCCGCTCAACCTGTTCGCCGACCGAAACTTTGCCGTGGCCAACTGGCTTGCCGCGGCCGTCAGCTTCGGCATGCTCAGCCTCTTCCTGCCCTTCACCATCTATCTCCAGTCGGCGCGCGGATTCAGCGCCTTGGTGGCAGGACTGACGCTGGCACCGATGTCGCTGACCTCGATGTTCACCGCGCCGTTTGCGGGAAGGTTTGTCGATCGCTTCGGGGGCAAGTACATCCTCTTCGCAGGCATCGCCCTGTTGACCATCGGCATGGGCTCCATCGCCCTCGTCGCTGGACCGGACTCGACGTGGATCAACTTCCTCGTGCCCGCGATCATCGCCGGCGCCGGGATCGGTATGACGTTCGCGCCCATGACGACGGTCGCGATGCGCAACATCAAGCCGCAGGTCGCCGGCTCGGCGTCAGCCGTGCTGAACACGATCCGTCAGCTCGGCGGTGTCATCGGGAGCGCGGTGATCGGCGCGTTGCTGCAGAACCAGCTCGCGACCACGTTGCACAGCGAGGCGGTGAGCAAGTCCACCTCGCTGCCGGCCGCATTTCGCGATCAGTTCGTCTCAATCTTCAGCAACGTCTCCTCGCAAGGCTTTCAGATCGGCGCCGGGCAGAGCGGAGCAAAGATCCCAGCCAACATTCCGCCCGCTGTCGCCCAGCAGCTGTCATCGCTCATGCACGACGTCTTCGTCGCGGGCTATATCGACGCGATGAAGAACACCTTGATCCTGCCGATCGCGTTCCTTGCATTCACCGCATTGACCACGCTGTTGATCCGGCAGCAGAGCAATCAGGCCGCGCGGACGCAGCCGGCACCGCAGGAATACAGAGAGGCGGCCGCAGGCTAGAGGGCCCGGCCGCCCGACACCAGCTTCAAGGCCGCGAGCAGGACCACG
Source organism: Candidatus Dormiibacterota bacterium (assembly GCA_035945895.1). Lineage (GTDB taxonomy): Bacteria > Chloroflexota > Dormibacteria > Dormibacterales > Dormibacteraceae > 40CM-4-65-16. The sequence continues at coordinate 15,004 of DASYZS010000086.1, forward strand.
GCGCCGATGAAGGCGACGACCAGGCTTCCCCAGAAGCCGAAGGTCCCGCTCGCGCCGAACAGCGAGCTGAGCAGGAACCCTCCGATGATGGCGCCCGCCACGCCGACCAGGATGTCGGCAAGGCATCCAAAGCCACGGCCCGCCACGACGCGCGACGCGACGGCGCCTGCGATCAGCCCGACCACGATCCAGGAGAGCCACGATCCCGGATTGAGGTTGAGGCCTCCGGCGAGGATCACTTCTGCAGCCATTTCGCGATCACCTCGAACACTTCTTCACTACCGAGGTCGTTGAAAGGCTCATGGTATCGGCCCTCGAGCTCGCAAAGCTCGCTCATCTCCAGCGCGTTCCGATGTAGCTCGCGGCTGCTGTCCGGATCGATCAACGGGTCGTCGGTTCCCGCGAGGATCAGGAAAGGCAAGCTGATCTCGCCTGCTTTTGCAAGGTTCTCTTTGGCAGCGCGCTGCCACTCCACGTAGAGCCGCGGCGTGATCTTGTTGTGCACCAGAGGGTCGGTGCGGTAGGCCTCCACGATCTCGGGGATGCGCGAGACGGTGCGTGCGTCGACGCCGTTGCTGAGACTCAGCCTGGGTGCGATCGTCGACAGCGCCTTCGTGGCGCCATCAAGCATCCAGGACACCGGTTTCTTCAGGCGCAGCGCCGGGTTGGAAACGATGAATCTCCTGGCGCGCTGCAGCTTTCCGGTGCGGACCAAGGTGAGCATCACCACACCGCCGAACGAGTGCCCGAGCGGCACGACCTCCCCGCTCGCTTCCTTTTCGACGAGGCTCACGAACGCCGCCGCATCCTCAACCCATTGCCCCCACGAGTCGAGGTGACCCCGCTGGCCCGAGCTTTCGCCGTGGCCGCGCAGGTCAATGGCGTAGGTCGCCATCCCATAGGCCGCCATACCTCGCGCGAAGCGTTCGTAGCGGCCGCTGTGCTCGCCGTGCCCATGGACGACGGCAAAGGTGATGGGGGCTCCAGCCTGGGGCCAGGCGCGGTAGGCGAGCCTGGTGCCGTCGGGTGACGTGAGCGAGCCCCGGGTTGCCTCCGCGGTGTCAGGCGCCAAGGTGACCGAATCCGCGAAGGATCTTGAGCGCCTCCTGCTCCGCCTCGAGCAACGTAGGGGCGTAAGCCCGCATCCCGCACAACGCGTAGGCCCATTCGGGGCTCGGTGGGCTCTGGGAGTGGAGCCGGAATGTCGGCGGATAGAAGAAGATGCGCTCCCCTTCCACCTTCTTGATCACGGGCCGCTTGGCCAGAACGTCCTCTAGCGCCTGTCCGCTCGGCAGGCGACCGTTGACGAAGTCGAGGCGCCGCAACTTGGCGAGCGGGTGGTCCTCGTCTCGAATGGCGGTGCGGATCCCGTGCTCGGCGCTGAGGTCGCGCATGAAGATCGTCATGATCAGTGCGTCGGTCTCATCCCCGGCCATCTTCACGAACGCGGAGGCGCTGAGCTCTCTGCCTTCGTCCCTTTTGAGGTGGCGGAAGTACTCCATCTCGAAAAGGCCCCGCGACTGCGAGCTCGCGATCCATGGCGGTCCGCATCGCCACGACCGGGCTTCGGCGAGGTTGTCGAACTGCTCGTGGATACGTTCCAGCCGGTGCTCGGGCAGACCGTAGAGCCGGTAGTGCAGGACGCGGGGCATTTGCGGACTAAGCCTACCGATCACGACGGCGATCTGGCCGATCGCATCACCTCCTCCTGCCACGGCGGGGCCTGGACGTGGAGGCAAAGCCGGTCTGCACCGGCGGCGAGCAGAAAGTCGCCCCGACTTGCCGCCTCGAGATAGCCGCGCTGCTGAGGGCTGATGCGAAAGGCATCCTGGAGCTTTGCCGCCTCGCCCGGCCGCTGCGCGCCGAAGAAGACCAACGCGGGATTGGTCGCCACCACCGCGCCCTGGTCGGATGAGAGCAGGTCCCCAGGATTCTGGGTCGCGAAGACGAGCGAGCCGTGGTACTTGCGGATGCGGCGCGCCAGGCTGACGACGAACCGCCGGATCGTGGCGTCCTCGAACAGCAGCCCGAGCTCGTCGATGACGAGCATGCGGCGGCGGTCCTTGCGCTTGATCCGGGTCCACAACGCCTCCGCGAGGAGGAAGTGGACCGGGGCGATCATCTCGTCGCGGAGCTCACGCATGCCGAAGACCACGATCGGGGCGTCAAGATCGATGTTCGTGGGTGCGCTGAACATCTGGCCGAGGCTGCCGGTAACCCAGCGTCTGAGGATGATCGCCGCGCGCTCGTTGCGTGGTAGTCGGTCCGCGACGTCGCGAAGCACGGGCTGGATCGATTCGCCATAGGCCTGGCGCACCGCGCCTTCAACTAGCGCGCGTTCGGACTCGTCGAGGCCACCGCAGATGCATGCGCAAAGGTCGACCGCGTCCGCCGCGGCAGGTCCCAGCCACGATTCGTCACGACGATCGTTGGGTCGCAGGTCGAGGACATTGAGCGCATGGCCCGACCCGAGGGCGAGCTGCACGTCGATGCCACCGAGCTGCTTGGCAAGCCCTCCGTACTCGTGCTCGGGGTCGATGACGTAAACGGACGTGCCGGCACCGAGCGCGCCCATCACCAGTGTTGAGAGGAGGTACGTCTTGCCGGCCCCCGAGTGGCCGAAGACCGCGATGTTGGCGTTGGCGAAGCGTCGTTGGTCGAAAGGTTCGACCAGTACCGGCGCGCCGGTGGCGGAGTTGCGTCCCACCATCAGGCCGCCCGGTTGCTGCAGGTCGGCTTCGTTCCATGGGAAGAAGGTCATAAGCGAGGTCGAGTCGATGACCCTTCGCCGCTGGAGGCGGTCGGGGCCGCGTGCACGAGTCGCGACATAGCCGTCGAGCATCCGGAAGGTGCAGGGCTGGAGCTCGCACAAGATGGCTCGGGCAGCCGCCTCGACCTTGCGCGAGTCGCTCTCGAGTTGTCTGGCGCTCGACGAGGTGACGGTGAGGTAGAGCGCGACGTGGAAAGCCTTGTCCTGGCTCGAAGCCAGGCGGCGCTGCAGGTCTTCTGTGTTGGGCAGCGCGCCCGCGAGCGCGGGGTCGTTGCTTTCGAGCATTCGCGTCGCGCGCATGTTGACCAGCTGTCGCTGCAGGTAATTGACGATCCAGGCGGCCGGCAGCGGCGTCGCGTGCCAGGAGAGGCTGGTCCTCACGCCCGACGGCACGAGGCGGAAAAGCCATCCAGGCTCGACCTCAGTTCCTGGCAGACGGTCGACGTACCACGTGCGGTTGAAGCCGCGGTGATCTTGAAACCGGCCGGCAAGCTGCAGGCCGAATATCTCATCGGGCGGCTGAGAGATCGCGCATTCGATTCCCATCTCGGCGAGCACCGCGCTCAAGCGCACCGCGTGCTTCTCGGTCGTGACCAGCGAAGTCGTGATGCAGTGCGATGAGCTGGACCGTCGAATGTCGTCAGCGAAGGCGAGATCTACGCCGCGCATGTCGGCGAAGCCCACCGGATAGGACGTGGTGTCGGCCGGCTCGTCATCAGGGCCCGGGTTGACGTCGATCACGACCTGGAGTGGAGAGTCGAGACCGTCGATCAACCGCCGGAAGGAGTTGAGCCAGCGCTGGCGGTCGTCATCCGCGGCACCGGCGAAGCCGATTGGGCTGGTCTCTAGGACTACGAGATCGTCGTCGAGACCGTGGAGCGTCTGCGGCTCGCGCCGGACGATCCGGATCAACGTCGCCACCTGATCCGATAGCTGGCGACGGCGAAGATGGTGAGGTCGACGACCCAGCCGTCCACCGGCCTGCCCCGCCATGACCCCCACGCAGCAAGCGCGCCGGATGCGGCGATGACGGCGGCCGCGATGGCGCGGATGGGCGGCGGCGCCCAGTGCGTCGACCACGTGGCGAAGGCCGCCAGCAAACCGAGGACCAGATAGACGAGGCGTGCTGGCGTCAGTCCATAGATGAGCTTGTCTTCGAGATCGACGTCGAGCGGAATCCGCGCGTGCACATCACGAGGCTATTGACGATTGGGCCGATTGAGCACCCAGGTTGTTAAGGACGCGAGGCCCTTAAAATCGTCAGGCGTCCACTTCTCGCGCGCTCGCGTAGCTCAACTGGCAGAGCAGGGGACTCTTAATCCCAAGGTTCAGGGTTCGACTCCCTGCGCGAGCACCAACGGCGGCGGATTCGAGTTCAAATCGACCCCATATCTAGGGGTTTCTAACGCGGTGTGTCATGCGCGACTGCCGTTTGACAGCTTGAAGACCAGCTGTATCCCGCCAAGAGGGCGCTGCTGATGCCAGTCCTGAATTCAAGGAATTCGCTAGGGCCCCGCGCAGGGGAGTCAAATCCCAACGCACGCGCCCTTAGGCGAAATACACGCGGCGCTCGATTGTGGACCTAGCCTCAGCGCCAGGTGAATGCTGGCGACGAGTGGACAGCAGGCCCAAGCTTCTACTGCCAGTTGTGAGCGTCGGCGATAAGTCGTTCGGCGCCAACGCCTCGGCGGCGCGGAACTGCGCGTGGCTCATCGCCAGGAAGTGCGCGGCCGAGACTGATCGTACGGTCGCCTCATGAGAGCCGCGGTCCCGCATCGCGTTCCAACCCAACATGTCGCCCGCCTCGAGCCGGCCGGATCCGCCATCACGACACGTCTCCAACACGCCCGAAACAACGATGACGAACTGATGGCAGAGACATCCGGCCTCGGCGAGCACAGTGCCTGGGGGGACGCACGCTTCGTCCAGGAATGGAAGCAGGCCGCGCAGCTGCGCGTTGTTCCAACCGGCTAGCGCTTGGGTCGGGCGCAATGACGTTCAGTCGCTCGCAGTTACTCATGACCGTTCTCAGTCACGAGCGGGATGACCGCTTCGCCTACGCCCGCGGAGTACACAAGCCGCGCGCCCGGGGCCAGCCGCGTCAACAACCGCTGCCCGCCGAAGTTGTCGCCCTGGATGGCAACCGCGAAGGTGTCGATACCGTTACGGACCGCGCGATCGGTAAGGGCAGTGATCAACCGCGTGCCCAGGCCTTGCCGCTGCCAACTATCCGCAACGATGATCGCCAACTCCGCCTGGCTGGCGCCTGGGAGGCGGGAATAGTGTGCCACGCCGACGATCTCGCCGCCCTCCACTGCGGCGATCGCCTCGCGATCGTAGTGATCGACGCGGAGAAGCAACCTCATGAAATAATCCGGCTTCGAGATCGGGCTCAAGAACCGTCTATAGACCGACTCAGGTGAAAGGCGGCAAAACAGACGGCCCAGGAGCTCGCCATCTGATGCCTCCAGGCTTGCAAGTCCTGGTTGCCGATCGCGTCCCGATTCGATTTCGATCATTTGCGGCTCCTCCTGCTGATTTGTTGGCCGGGGTCCCGGCCGCGACCGCCACGCTATGCGTGGCCGGAGGAGTCGACCAGCGGGCAAATGGCCCGTCAGGTACCTATTTCAGGTACTCATTTTTTCGGATCCCAGGCAGGAAACCGTTATGAGCGACCCGAGGGTGGAATCCCAGTGCGGCTCTTCGCCTCGGTCCGGGGATGACTTTGATCAGTAGCTGGGCCAGGCGCCAACCCGCGCTGAACAACCCAGGCCGCGATCTGCGCCCTCGTTTTGACTGCCAGCTTCTCGCGGACATGCTCGAGGTGGTTGTCGACCGTCCGTTCGGCAATGAAGAGGCGCCCAGCGATCTGGCGATTGGTCAGGCCGGCCGCCACAAGCTTCACCACCTCCAGCTCGCGACGGCTCAGGGGTCCGGCATCAAGCCCAGGTTGTGGCTCGCTTTGACCCAATGCGTAATCGATCGCCTGATCGGCGCTCAAGGCCCAACCCTCGTTCCAAGCCTCTTCACTCTTGCGCGCACCAAGTCTGGATCGAGCTCGCTTTTCAGCGGCCTCTGTGGGACTGTCCAGCCAAGGATCTGGTCGCAGCGACCACTCACCCGCCAGGCGGCTGGCAGCCGCAGCCAGCCGCAGTGCGCGGTAGTCATCTGCAGTGGCTGCGGCTGTGCACGACAAGCTATCAAGGCAGTCGACGATGCCGATGAAGTTGTTGATGCGGCGGCAGATTGAGAGTGCTTCCTTCCACCCAACGATGGCGGCCTGGTGGTCGTTCATCCCCAACTGAGCGCGTGCAAGGCCGTCGAGAAAGACGCCGAGCCAGAAAACGTCACCTTCCGATCTGGCCGTGGCGACACACTCTGCCAGGATGGACGTGACACCAAGATAGTCACCCCTGTCGATCGCTACAAACGCCGCTAAGCCCCTCACCACACGCAGTAGGCGCAGGTTAGTAGAACCTTTGAGAAGCGAGCTGGCCTCGCCATTGATCTCGGCCGCAGCATCAAGGTCCCCGCGGCAGCGCAGCGCCGATCCCAAGCAGTTGAGCGCCCAGGCCACCCATTCGACATCTCCCACCTCGCGCGCAATCGCGACAGCGCTTTCCGCCGCTTGAAGGCCCGCCCGGTAGTCGCCCTGTGCCAAGGCAAAGGTGCTCTCGTGGCAGAGAGCGCCGACCCGAACCGTCCCCTGCGTGGGAGAGCGCGAGAGCAGATCCGCCACCAGTCGCCTTCTCTGTGTGAAGTCCCTGGGACCGAAATCCACGGCGATGCTGAGCCCGAGGTCGTCGGCATTGTTTCGTGCCCACGCCAGGGCGGCCCACAAATTGCCCGACTCCTGAAAAAACCATTCCGGGAAGCCAGGCGCCCGGTTTGGAGTGGGCGGCCAGAGTGTCCTGGCGGCGAGGGACTCCCGGAAATACTCATAGTGGCGACGCCGTGTGAGCTCGAGCTGACCAGTCGCTTGCAGCCGGCCCTCGGCATACGCGAGCTGGGACTCGAGGAGTCGGTAACGGCTGCGTTGCCCTTCCGCTCGCTCGGCCACCACCATCGACTTCCGGACCAGGCCGGCGAGCGCATCGAGTACGCTCACGATTCCGTCAGCGCAAACAGCCTGCGCACTCTCCAGCGTGAAGCCGCCGCGAAAGACCGACAGGCGGCGGAAGAGCAGGGCCTCGTCTTCATTGAGAAGCCTGTAGCTCCAGTCGATCGTCGCGATCATCGTCTGGTGTCGCTCCGGTGCGGTTCGACTCGGCGCTTTCAGCAGCCCGAAGCGGTCGGAGAGCTGGCTCAGCAGCTCTTGCTCGGTCAACATGTCCAGGCGGGCAGCGGCGAGCTCAATCGCGAGGGGCATGCCGTCTAGGTGCTCGCAGATTTGGGTGACTGTCTCAAGGTTTCCGGGCGTCACCTTGTAATCGGGCACGATCAGCTGTGCCCGAGCCTCGAACAGCTGCACGGCATCGGCGGCCGGCATCGACGAGACGGGCCAACGCACCTCACCAGCCACCCCCAGCGCCTCCCGGCTGGTAGCGATGACGGTGAGTTCTGGGCAGCTCTGGAGGGCCGCCCGGCAGAACTCGGCACAAGCTGCAACCAGGTGCTCGCAGTTGTCGAGGAACAGGACTGCTCTCCTGGCCGCCAGCAATGCCGCGACGACGTCCTGTGTTTGTCCTCGCCCAGGAAGTTGCAGCGCGGTGGCCACGACGTCGGACACTTGGAGGGGATCGTCCACCGGTGCTAGCTCCACCCACCAGACGCCTCCTGGCCAGAGACCGAGACACGCCCGCCCCAGCTCAGCCGCGAGCCTTGTCTTGCCCGAGCCGCCGGCTCCGATGAGGGTGACCAGCCGCGATGTGGCGAGCAGTGACTTGAGCGCGGAAATTTCGGCATTCCGACCGACGAAGGTCGTCAGGTAATGTGGGATATTCGTCACTTGGTGCGGCAGCGACCGGAATGTGCCCTCGGGCAGCCTAGCCATGCCGCCACGACAGTACTGCAGAGACTTGGAAGATTCACAACCGCGTCCGAGTGCGTTTCTCGCCGGCCAACGAGCTGATCCAAGCCGCTATCAAACGTGACCGGGCACGTCCAGCCTCCTGGCCGTTGACAGCTTGTTTGACAGCTTACCCGTGACACGCCATGACACGAGATGACTCTGGTGACACAACTGCGTCAAAGGTTCTGACTCAGATGACACGCCATGACGCTGGTGACACGCCATAACACGGGCAATCGACTGACTCTTAATCCCAAGGTTCAGGGTTCGACTCCCTGCGCGAGCACCACCAGAAATGTCAGCGGTTCCCCACTCAGCGGTCCAGAAGCCGGAAGTTGATGGCGTAGTGGGGAATGCATGCAGACGACTGGACCCTTGACACCTTCACGGCCGGGAGATTGCAATCCCAACGTCGGTGGTTTCTGTGCCGCAACGGAGGAGCAAACTTGTGATTAGGGACGAAGGCACCTCTCATGGAGCCCGACTCATGCAACGTTGGCTCTAAACGATGAAATCCCGGCGAGGTCGAGCAATACTCGGCGTCACGATTGCAGTAGTCGTAGTCGCTGCGGCAACGGTCGCCTACATTGTCCGCGACCTTCTGTTTGCCGGCCAAATCTCCGTCCAATCCATCCAACCTGCGTTCGTCACACCGATAGGTTCGGACGGGAGTCTCACCAACGTGGACGTTGGGTTTCCTTGGACCGAGCAAGGCTACTGTCTTGGGCAGTTCCGGGCCGAGGCGAAGGAGACGTTCGGACAGATAAGGGTAGGTGCGGTCATGAGCCGAACCAACAGCAACGAGAATTGTGCGGGCGTCGGTTCGAACGGCAAATGGGCTACCGCGCCGCTTTCCCTACGCGCGCCGATCGGGGTTCGCCAGGTCGTACGAGACAGCAACGGCGCACCACTCCCAGTGTTCGCGCTAACAGCGATGCTCCACTGCGGTGATGCCATCTCCTCCGGGCCCGCTCCCCTGGCGGATGACGTTCCGATCTCTAACGCGGTTGTATTGCCGAAAGTCGCATTGCAAGCGAACCGCACTGGCGAGTTTGACCCTAGCGCCAAGTGGTTTGCGAAGGTTGGCCTGTTCGTCAGGTCCGGAGCTAGCTTCATGCTGAGTGTGCCCGACGACTGGATGGGCCGGCTCAGTATCGGGTGGGGTAGCCCAGCCACACGCACCATGAATCTGCATGTGTCCGGCTGCACTTCCGACATCAGGTGGCTTGTCTTTGCTGGTGGATTTTGGGTTGATGAGCCCAGCTGCGTCCCAATCGTCGTGAACTCGGGAAGCCAGCAGGAAACGGTACAGATCGGCGTCGGGGCTGCTTGTCCCGGACAAGCTCCACCACCGCCCGGGATTTAACACGTGGTGCGATGTGCCGCGGCTCCGAGGAGCGCTGACACCCTATTTGACACCTTCACGCAGACACTCCCTGATACTCCGTGACACTCGCTGACACTCCTGCGTCATAAACCCAAGCGGGTTTGGCACTTGCTGACACTCGCTGACACTCTCTGACACTGCATGCCCGCAGCCTCTTAATCCCAAGGTTCAGGGTTCGACTCCCTGCGCGAGCACCATTCAGGTGGAATCGGAACTCAAGCCAGGGGCCGCAGTTTGTGGTGCCGATTACGCGCCGCGTCAGATTCCGGCCCGTTGACGGCTTGTTTGACGGCTTATCGCCGGCTACTGGATTAGGCCCAGCTCATACCGAAGGGACCGAATCCCGAGTCGGGTGTCCAAGTATCCGTTGTCGATCGCCATTGTCTCAATAGACTCGACAACGGGTTCAACAGCCTCGCGTTCGATCAACGGCGCAGCGAGACGGGCAGCAAATCCAGTTCGCGTAATCGGAAGATTCGTGGACTTCGACAAGTCCCTCCATCTCGCCGATGGGAGCTGGGCGTGGGGTCAGGGTCTGCACGAACGGACGTCAGGCTCTGCGAAACCTTATCGAGGACAGCGACATTCGTCGTTTACGGCTTGACGCTGGCCACCAACTCACTCGGCTTGAATGCCCTCACTCCGACGACCTGGTTGTTGATCTGGCCGGCGATCTTGTCCAGATCGGCGACCGACGTGCCGGGTTTGGCGTAGACGTCAATCGAGGTCGCGACGGTTGTCACATCGACGTGGTCGCGCTGCGCGGCGGACAGACTGTCTTTCAGGAGCATCTGGCCGTCGGTGATGTTGATGTCGGCAACGCGATCCGGGCCGGTGTGAGTCACGTCCAGAATGCCGACAACTTTGAACGAGCGGCTCACTGCACCGCTGGAGGGGTTAATCGGGAGGTCCACCGTATCGCCGATCGTCTTCTTGAGTTCCTGCGCGATCGCAGATCCGAGGACCACCTCGCCGCTCGAGTCAGCATCGATCGCGTGGCCCTGGGCGTACGTCGTCTTCAGACCGCTCCACGCTGCTTCCGTCGGATCGCTGGCAACGATCGAGTCCGCCACCACGACGCCTCCGGTCTCAACAGCCCCCGTCTTTGCATCGAAGCGGTACGCGGGAAAGGCAGTCTTGACTCCGGCCACCTGCTTGATCTCGTCGATCTTCGTGAGCGGCAGCGTCGAATGGCCGGCTTGTGCAGTCACCAGGATGGTGCCGCCGTAGAAGGCGGTGTCCCCAGACGAGGCGCCGCTGCTCATGCTTGTCCCGCATCCCGAAGCCATTGCTGCGAGTCCGATCGCGATGCCGGCGACGATCGGAAGCCGGCGCACGCTCAGCGGGAGAGGTCGGCAGATGCGGCCGACGACACGACGAGCTGGTAGCGGTGCTCTGGTCTGCCCGGGCCTCCGTACCGCATCGTCACCTCGGCCCTTCCAAGCTGGCACATGTGGTCGAGGTAGCGTCTTGCCGTCACGCGGCTGACCCCCGCCGCCTCGGCGACCGCCGTAGCCGTCAGACCGGACTGCGACTTGCCGAGCACCTGGGTGATCAGGTTCAGCGTCGTGTCGGAGAGTCCCTTGGGTAGAGGTTGGTTGCTGGCCGACCGCAGAGCGCCGAAGATGCGGTCGACGTCGCCCTGCTCAGCCTTCCCGATATGCGTCATTCGCTCGTGCGCGGCCGCGTAGGAAAGCAGCTTTTCCTCGAAAGCCTGAAACAGAAACGGCTTGATCAGGTAGTGAACAACTCCGCCGCGCATGGCCGAGCGGAGGCTGTCGACGTCGCGCGCGGCGGTGATCGCGATCACGTCGACCGGCGGATGGTCGTCCTCGCGGAGGTGCTGGAGCACCTCGAGCCCGCTCATGTCGGGCAGATAGACGTCGAGCAGCACGAGGTCCGGGCGCAGCTTGTCAACCGCGTCGAGCGCGCCCTGGCCAGAGTGAGCGCGCCCTGCGACGGTGAATCCGGCAACGCGCTCGGTGTACGTGCTGTGGAGGTCGGCGACGCGATAGTCGTCGTCGACGACGAGGGTGCGGATCACGACCCCGCCGCGACCTTCAGCGGGATGCGCACCGTGAAGAGCGCCCCACCGTCGTTAACGACGTCGATGGCGCCGTCGTTGCGCGCCACCACCTGGCGGACCAGCGCGAGGCCGAAGCCGCGCCGCTTCTGGCCTCGGCCGTTCTTGGTGCTGAAGCCCTCCTGGAAAATCTGGCCGTCGACTCCCGCCGGGATGCCGGGACCAGAGTCGTGGACGGTCATGACGACGGCGCCGTCCTTCTCGCTCACCGAGACGCGCACCCAGCGCTCGCCGGCGGAGGTCGCGGCGGCGTCGAGCGCGTTGTCGATGAGGTTGCCAAGGAGCGTGATGAGGTCTTCGTTCTCGAGCGAGCTTCGGGTCATGACGGTGTCGTCGGTGACGCGGAGCTCGATGCCGCGTTCCGAAGCCACCGCCGCCTTGGCGAGCAGCAGCGCGCCCAGGACCGGATCGCCGACGCGGTCCAGAAGCGATTCGGTCAGCTCCTGGTGCAAGCCCGACGTCTGCGCGATCAGCTTCATCGCCTCTTCGCCGCGGCCCACCTGGACGAGGCCAGCGATCGTGTGCAGGCGGTTGGCGAACTCGTGCGCCTGCGCCCGCAGCGCGTCGGTCAGGCTGTCCACGCCGAGGCCGCCGGCGAGGCCGGCGAGCTCGGTCGAGTCGCGCAGCGTGGCGACGTGGCCGACCTCGCGGCCGCCGACACGGATCGCGCGCCGGCTCGCCACCAGCACGCGATCGCCGGCGAGCAGGACCTCGTCCTCGTCCTTCAGCTTCCCGGACAGGAAGCTCAGCAGCCGGCCCTGCGGCAGCACCTGGGCGACCTTGCGGCCGACGCAGTCGTCGGGCAGCGCGAGCAGGCGCCGCGCCTCGGCGTTGGCCAGCGTGATCGTGCCGTCCCGATCCGTCGCGATGGCGCCTTCGTGGATGCCCTGCAGGCTCGCCTCGCGCTCCTCGAGAAGGCCCGCAATCTCGTACGGTTCGAGCCCGAAGGTTTGCCGCTTGACTCGCCGCGCGAGCAGCCACGAGGCCAGACCGCCGATCAGCAGCATCGGGAAGAGCGTGCTCGCGAAGGTTGGCAGCTCCTGCACGATCCTTTCGGTGAGGGGCGGCTCGGGATAGCCGACCGACACCATTCCGATGACGCGGCCCTGGTCGAAGATCGGCGCTTTGCCGCGCGCCGAGATCCCGAGCGTTCCGCGTTGTACCCCGACCCAGGTGTGGCCGGCGAGCACGGTCGCGGGGTCCTCGTCGACGGGCTTGCCGATGAGCGCGGGATTCGGGTGTGAGTAGCGGATGCCGCTCGCGTCGGTGATGACAACGTAGCTCGCGCCGGTTGCGCGCCGGACGCTCTCAGCGGTCTGCTGGATCAGGCCGGCGGGATCGTCCTCGAGCAGCGCCTGCGAGATGGCGCTGTTCTGCGCCACCGACTCGGCGATGGCAAGCGCGCGCTGCTCGGACTGGCGGTCGAGCTCCTGGCTCGCCTGCCACAGGGCTGCCGCGGCGCCGATGAGCGCCGCGACGAGGATGATCCCGATCTGGAAGCCAAGTATCTGGTAGGCGAGTGGGAGCCTGGTTTTCACGGCGGATCGCACGTGATCGTAGGACGAATCCCATTGGCCGGTCCTTAACCAAAAAGACCAAAACGCCCACAACGACCGCATGGATTGATCGTCGGGCGGGCGGAGCGCAGAGTCTCCGCAATGACCGCCGCCGTCGAACTCCACGGCGTGACCAAGCGCTTCCTCACGCCGTCGGGCACCGTATACACCGCGCTGCGCGACCTCGACATGACGATCCAGCCGGGCGAGTTCTGCGCCGTCGTCGGGCCGACCGGGTGCGGCAAGTCGACGACGCTCGGCCTCGTCTCCGGCCTCGAGCCGCCGAGCGAGGGCACGGTCGAGGTTTACGGCAAGCGCGTCGACGGCATAGCCGCCGGCATCGGCTACGTCTTCCAATCGGACGCAGTATTTCCGTGGAAGACCGTCCTCGACAACGTCGCGGCCGGCCCGCGCTATCGCGGTGTCGGGAAGCGGGAGGCACGCGACCGGGCACGAGATTGGATCGCCCGTGTCGGCCTCGCCGGTTTCGAAGACCGCTATCCGTACCAGCTGTCAGGCGGGATGCGCAAGCGCGTCGCGTTGGCGCAGAGCCTGATCAACAGCCCGCGGATCCTGCTCATGGACGAGCCATTCAGCGCTCTCGACGTCCAGACACGATCCCTGATGGAGAACGAGTTGTTGACCCTTTGGTCGGCAAGCTCCGCGTCCGTGGTGTTCGTGACCCACGACCTCGAGGAGGCGATCTCGCTCAGCGATCGCGTCTTCGTCATCACCGCGGGACCTGGCACGGTGAAGAGCAACTACCCCGTCGACCTGCCGCGGCCGCGCAACGTGGCGGAGATCCGGCTGCAGCCACACTTCCTCGAGATCTACGAGGAGATCTGGCAGGACCTCCGCGACGAAGTTCTCGTGAGCTATGAGCGACAGAAGCGCGGCGCGGCTTAGCGAGCCGAACGCCGGCACGCAGGCGGCGACGCCCTCGGCCGCGCCGCGCGTCGACCGCGCCCGCCGCTACCGGTTCCAGGTCATCGGCCTGCGCGTGGTGCTCGCGGTCGTCATCCTCGGCGCTTGGGAGCTAGGCGCTCGGGTCAGCGACTGCAACACCGCCGGCGGCGTCTGCATCGTCGACAAGTTCTTCTGGTCGCAGCCCTCTGACATCGCGCAGAAGCTGTGGACGTGGTTCACGCAGGGCACAGACCTCGGACCGATCTGGGAGCAGGTGCTCGTCACCATGCAGGAGACGGTCGGCGGCTTCGTTGTCGGCTCGGTACTGGGCATCATCTTCGGCGTCGCGCTCGGACGCAACCGGCTGCTCGCCGACGTGTTGAGCCCGTACATAAAGGGTGCGAACGCGATCCCACGCGTGGTCGTCGGCGCACTGTTCGCCGTCTCGCTCGGCCTCGACATCAAGGCGAAGATCGCGACCGCGTCGGTGCTCGTCTTCTTCGTCGTCTTCTTCAACGCGTTCCAGGGCGTGCGCGAGGTGGACCGCAACCTGATCGCCAACGCGCGGATCCTGGGTGCCAACCAGCGCCGGCTGACGACCGAGATCGTGATTCCGTCCGCGCTCTCGTGGATCGTCGCGAGCCTGCACACGAGCTTTGGGCTGGCATTGGTCGGCGCAGTGGTCGGCGAGCTGTTCGGCGCGACGCAGGGCGTCGGCGAGCTGATCTATCTGTCGAAGAACCTCTTCGACACCGCGGGCGTGTTTGCGGGCATGGCCCTGCTCGCTGCCATGGCGCTGGTGGCAGAGGCGTTGATCACAGCGCTCGAGAACCGTCTCATCAGGTGGCGCCCGCCCGTCGCCACCGAGACACGAATCTAAGGAGGAAAGAACGTATGCGGTTGCGTTGGCGGATGGTTTCGGTCGTAGCGGTGGCGGCGGTGCTCGCCGCGTGTGGCGGAAGTAGCCCGAGCAGCTCGGGCAACACCCAGCAAACCGTGTCTCTCAAGATCATGGTCGGCGGACTGAACAAGCAGATCTATCTGCCGAACATGCTGACGCAGCGCCTCGGCTACTTCACCGAGCAGCACCTCGACGTGACGCTGATCGACGAGGGTTCCGGACAGGCGTCGGAGGACGAGGTCGTGGCCGGTAATGTCGACGCCGGCTCGGGTGCGTATACGCACCCGATGGTGCTGAACACGCAGGGCAAGAAGATCGAGACGATCTGCCAGTTCGGCATCGCGCCCGGTGAGGCCGAAGTTGTCGCAACCTCGGCTTCGGGAATCAACGGTCCCGCTGATCTCGCGGGCCAGAACCTCGGCGTGACCGACCTCGGTTCGGGCACCCACGTGCTGACGCAGGCGATCCTCGGCACGGCGGGCAAGGACCCGAACAGCGCCCATTACATCGCCGTTGGTGCAGGCGACACGTTCATTGCCGCGATCGACCAGAAGCGGATCGTGGCCGGCATGACGACCTACCCGACTATCTCGCGCCTCGTCAACTCGGGCAAGGGCAAGATTCTAGTCAGCCTACTCACGCCGCAGGACACCGAAAAGGCGCTCGGCGGCGACTACCCCTTCATCGGGATCTTCGCCAAGAACGACTGGGTGAACTCCAACAAGGACGTCACGCAGCGGCTGGTCAACGCGTACGTCAAGACGCTCAAGTGGATGCACTCGCACACGGCCGCCGAGATCGCGGACAAGATGCCGACCGACTACTACGCCGGCGACAAGGCGTCGTATGTCTCCGACCTGCAGAGCCAGCTGTCCATCTTCGGCACCGACTGCAAGATGCCCGCGGGCGGCCCCGAAAACGTGCAGAAGATCCAGCAGCAGTTCGTCGCGAGCTACAAGGGCAAGTCCTCGAACCTCAGTGAGACCTACACCAACGAGTTCGCCGACAAGGCGAGCTGAACCCGAACGGTGAGGGCCCGGGCGCTGCCCGGGCCCTCACCCGCAGCGATTCGCCCGGAGCCAAGGTCGCTGCCTGGTGCTGCCAGGGAAACCGCCTCAACGTCAATCTCATTTGACACGCTAACTGACACCTTCACGGAGGCACTCTCTGACCCTCGCTGACCCTCGCTGACCCTCGCTGACACTCCCTGACACCGCATGCCTGCAGCCTCTTAATCCCAAGGTTCAGGGTTCGACTCCCTGCGCGAGCACCAGCAGTACGTCGCCTCATCGGTCACGACTCCTCCCATCTTTGACTCGAGCATTACCGGTACGTAAGCGATACCGTCTCTCCAACACAAGAGAGAGCCCACTATCGACCCTCCGGCACGAAGGAAAACGGGGACGATAGCGCCGTCCCCGCTTTCCGCCAACGAACTGTGCGGGCTAACGAAGTGCGGCGAAGTTGATGACAGGGCAGCGAACCAGCACGTTGGTCACCTCGATCGACCCCAAACCCGCGTTAGCAGCTGCGACGATGTCATCGTCCTTGCTCAGCTCGAACGGTGTAACGCCAGACTTCCAGTGGAAGATCTGCAGGTTCCAGGCACCACCTGCATACCCGACCTCGGTAGGGATGAAGTTCAGCACGTTGCACGAGGTGGCATCTTGAGGAAGCGCTGCGCGCAGGCGGCTGCATTGCACGGACGGTGTGACGCCATTCGCATCAACCACGTGGTAGACGATGTTGCCCTTGGAGATGAGCTGCGCCGCTTGTGGTGAAGACGTGACCTCAGCCGTGGCTTTGTACTCGATGATCTGGTGATCGTAGAAGCCTGAGTTGGTCGTAGCGTCGGCGGAAACTGGGATGGCCCCAGCCAGAACCATCGCGCCGGCCGCGAGTGACGTGAGGACGAAACGAAACATCGGTGTAGTACCTCCCTTTGCCACTTGTCTGGCGCCCGAGTGAGGGCGCTCTTGAGCTCCGAAGGTAGCTACTGTTTGTGACAGCGCTGTTACGAGTCCTTCTCGATCCGAAACAGTGAATTCCCTGCGCGAGCAGCATCACGCTGTGGACGATCACACGCTGACCACCAATACGTCCGAGCACCGTCCCGATCGCGTGGCAGGGTCACATGAATGAAGTCAGGTGTCTTCCGGTCGAGCACGCACCGGGGCATCGAATGTCATCAGCTTGCGGGTGGCTGCAGCTTCCGAACCGGCGTTGAGCGCATCAAATCCTGATAGCGCCCGATCGAAACCGGCCCTGGCCCCCATCCGATCCCCGCGAGCGAACGCGACCATGCCTTCAGCGCGGTCGCAGCAAGGTTCCAGGATGGCCAGCCCTGCGACCTGATGGCGGGCGAGAGGCACGAAGAGCTCGAGTTCGTCCCAATCTTCGAGTGCGATCAATGCCTCGAGCATCGAACGGGCATGGGGCGGGCCGTACGATCGATCTTCCAGCGCCTTTTCGCGCGAGATCCGGCGCGCGATTTCCGGATGGCCGAGGGCGATTTCCAACCTCGCGTGCCAGGCAGTGGCGCGCGCAAGCTCAACCATTGGGTCTCCAATCAGATCTCCCAGCTCTCTGGCGCGCACGAGATCTCCGGATCTGGCCGACACAACCGCCCCGATCAGAGGCCCATCGCGCACGAAGTCGCATTCCACGGCCGGGTCGAGTTGGAAGGCCCTCAGATGCTCGTCGAGAAATGGAGGAATCTCATCCCACCTCCCGAGTTCATACAACGCAGCCATCACGGGATTGGTGCCGTGCATGATCTGGTGGGGATTCGTGTCGCGCGAAAGCTCTAGGGATCGCATCGCCAGCGCGAGCCCTTCCGTGTAATTTCCGCCGATCGTCATGACCGCGACGGCCGCACGCCTGACCACATCTCCCTGCTGTATCCGAGATGCGAGCCGATCCACCAGCGCGAGGTCTTCGAAAGCGAGCTTCAGCTGGGCGTCGTATCTGCCGGCCATGCTGTACAGGAGCCCAAGAGCGAGGTTGGCATACCAAATGACCTGGAAGCTCTGAATGCGCTCCCCCACGTCGCGAGCCTGCTCAATCGCCTCAATCCTCTTCTGAACCGGGACCGGATCCGGCTTGTGGCCCTGGCCGAACGGCTCGCTCCCGCGATACAGGCGGGCGGCATGTCCATACGCCACGTGGAGCCGAGCTGTGATCTCCTCATCGACCGGGTTCGCGAGCCCTTCGGCGATGAACGCCTCCACCACATCTGGGTCGGGGCTGCGCTTGAAGGCGCCAGGGCTGTTCGTCATCATTTCCGCGAGCTTCGAGCAGAGCCGGGCCCGGTCATCGGGCTTGCCAGCGTGGCGCGCAATCTCGAGGGCGCCTACATACGCCCGCTGTGCGTCGTCTCCGTGATAGGCGGACTCGTGGTCGTCCCCGAGTTCTTCCAGGGAGCGTAAGCGCTCATCGTCGCCCGTGGCGAGATCAATGGCCTGCTCGTGAAGCTCAACCGCTTTCGCAATGGCGAAGCGCCTCCGCGCCTGAAGGCCGGCGGCGACAAGGTGCTCGAAAGCGTTGCGCCGAATCGGCTCCAACTCGTAAGCCGTCCAGGCCAGGTCGGCGTCATCCCCGGCCACGGCCGATCGATAGTGGTACGCCAGGAGCTCCTCGAACTCGTCTGTGCGGTCGCCGGCGATTTCTTCTATCCACGCGCCGACGTCGGCATGGGCGCGGGCGCGCCGTGCTTTTGGAAGCGAGGCATAGGCCACATCGCGCACGAGCACGTGTTTGAAGTCGTACTCATCGTGATTCGCAAGGCTCGAGGTCGACCTCGCCCGGATCAGTCCTCTCCTTTCGAGTGATAGCAGCGCCTGTGATAGGCCCTCGCCGAGGGAGCGCACTAATGGTTCGGCCCAGAAGACCTCACCGACCACGGCTGCTTCCTGAAGCACGCGTTTCTCGCGTTCGGGTATGGAATCGATGCGGGCCGAAAGGAGCGCCAGGAGCGAATCGGGCAAGGGCGTCGCTGCGGACGATGTTTTGCTTCGCCAGCGCCCTTCCTCTTGCACGAGGGCGCCTTCTTCGATCAGGCGGCGAACGATCTCTTCGAGGAAGAAAGGATTGCCTTGCGCCTTGCGCAGGATGTCCGCAGCCATGTTCGCGGGTAAGTCGGCCACCGCGAGAAGAGCAGCGAAAAGCTCTTCGCTGTGTTTTTCGGAGAGCGGTCGGAGCGACAGCGTCGAGAAGTTTTCGCTCCCCCCACCGAAACCGGGATGCGCCTCGACCAGGTCCGGTCGAGCTGTCCCGATTACGAGCAGCGGCCCGGTAGTGCGCGCCATGACGCGCTCGAGCATCTCCAGAAGAGCGTCGCCCGCCCAATGCAGATCCTCGACCACCCACACCGCGAGGTCACCGGTTTGGGCGCTCGCAAACCTGGGCCAAGCCCGTGCCAGCTCATCGGCGACCTCCTGAGGCGTCATTTGCGACAGGCGGCCCCCAGCCACGGCGATTCCAGCTGTCGCCGCAAGTGCCTCGGCCGTGCTTGGGTCTGCGACGACAGCTCGCAATTTCTCCACTGCCGTCGCAGCGGAATCGTCGAGACGGATATCGCAAGCGGCTTGCAGTATTTCGCCGAGCGCCCAATACGTGATGCCACGACCCGCGGCAAGGCATCGGCCTTTCAGCACACGCGCTCGAGGCTGCTGGTTCTTGACTGCAGAGACGAACTCCTGCACCAGCCGGCTCTTGCCCACCCCGGCCGGGCCCAGGACCGTGACGAACCGGGGCTTTCTGGCATCAAGGACCTCGTCCAGAAGACCTGTGAGCGCCTGCAGTTCGGTGCCGCGGCCCACCAGCGGGGTCGCATGGTCCGGCACGCCGCGAGTGGGTTCGGCTTTGCGGCCCAGGACTCGGCGCGCGGTCACGTGACCTGGCTTGCCTTTCAACTCGTAATCGAGCGGTTCATCGAAGTCGAATGCGTGGCGAGCAGCCAGGTACGTACGTTCTCCGGCCAAGATGCTGTCGGGCTCCGCCTCGACCTGCAGTCGGGCGGCGACGTTCACCGGATCGCCGGATACCAAGCGCTGGTTGCCCTCACCCGACCCACCGGTGACCACCTCGCCGCTGTTGACACCAATCCGCATCCGCAGGGTGACGCCGTGTCGTGAATCCAGCTCGCGGTTGAGATCGGCTAGACGCTGCATCATCTCCATTGCCGCGTTGAGTGCGCGCTCGGCATCGTCTTCGCGCACCGCCGGCACCCCGAAGACGGCCATCACGGCGTCCCCGATAAATTTCTCCACGGTTCCGCCCCACGCCTCGACGGCAGCCGCCATAGCCGCGAAATAGGCGTCGAGGACCGCACGCAGGCGCTCAGGGTCCAGGCGGTCGCCAAGAGACGTGGAGCCTATGGCGTCCGCGAAGAGGATGGTGACCAGCTTGCGCTCCATGCGCGTCCCATACTATGGCTGGCCTGCGGCATGGCCGAAATCCCGGGGGTCCGGCTGAGCAACCCCAAGATCGAAGCCCCGAGCCGGGTCCCGTTGTTCGCCGAGGGTGTCGACGGAACCCTGATGGTGTTGCGTGCAGCTACGTCGTGTGGTGTTCCATATAGTCGCGCCGTAGCCAGTCGGCGGCCGCACTGATTGACACCTTCAGCCAGACACGCCCTGACACTGCGTGCCACTGAGGGCGAGCGTCCTCACAGTCACCAATCGGTCAGGCCGGCGCGCAGTCGCTCCGGATCGAACGTTCCCTCGCTCAAGACTTCGTCGACCACGAACTCGTCTGCCTCGATAACGCGAAACGCATCGCCGCCGAACCTCGCTTCGCACCGAAGCAACACGCCGATTTCACCGTCGACGACCAATCTGTACTCGTCGGCACCTGTCCCGAGCATGTGTAGTGTCCGATCAAAACCACGCGGCTCGTCCTGGCGCGGCACGACCGTCACTCGGAAGGCTGGGCGCGATAGAAAAGTGGCGCGACTGTCGACTTGGACGTCGAGAGATGCGATCTGCTGCGAATGGTCGATCAGAGCTTCGGCTGGGCCGAAGCCGTGGCCGTGATTCGGCGCTCCGTCATTGGTGATGAACCCACGACTTGGGGACCAGCTCCACCACCAACCTCCGAGGAAGACGGCAGTCACCACCTCGTCGCCGACTTGAAACTTGGCCCTGCGCTTGTCCGGCTTCGCCAGCCAAACCCTCCAGCGCTCAAGGCTTTCATCTGGAGGCTCGCGTCCCTCGAGGCTCCCGCCGCGGAACGCGGACATGACAGTGACAGACCGGCTGCTGCGTAGCTCGTTTACGTGATGCTCCCAAGCGAGGCTGGACCTCTTCAGGTGACGCCACTCAAACCCCTCCATCCGAAGGGAAGCCCAGCGTTCTGTGCCGGTGCGCATGAGCTCAAGGACTTCCTGAAAATCGCTCATCGCTGACACACTAGGCCGTGGCAACCAGGCTCGAGGGTCTGAGCAATCGCGGTTAGCGCCGGTCGCGGAAGGCGGCCCAGGGGTCGTAGTCGATCTCAAGCGGCTCTTGAAGCGGGCGCTTCTCAGCCGGGACGTGAATCAGGTTGACGCGGATTCGATACCACGCCGAGCTGCGGCCGCGCATCGAGTCGACCAGGACGTCGGCCGGCTCGAGGTGCGGAACCACCGCCGGGTGGCGCGACTTCCAGCGTTCGAGCCCCTCCCGCGCCTCCTTCTGCGTACGCGCGCGCGCGATCTCGATCAGCGGCACGGCGGTCCGGCGGCGACCGGTTGGGCCGACCTCCTTGCCCGGAGCCGCGGGCGGCACGGCACCGGGGCGACCGCGGGCGCGCGAGGGTTGGACCCGCGGCGCCTCCCCGGGCTGCCGAGGGTAATTCGGGGGCCACGGCGCATCCGGCAACCCGGCCGCCTCATGTCGCGCGGCAAGCTCCAGCAGAGCATCGAGCGACCCGACCGCAGCATCGATCCCGGCTCCGGGGTCGCCGATGGCGGCGATTCGGGCGGGCACCGTTGCGAGTGTGAAAGCCTCGGGCTCGCAGTCGGGCACCTCGTCCCAGCGGAGCGGAGTCGAGACGCGGGCATCGGGCGTCGGCCGGACTGAATAGGCAGAGGCGATGGTGCGGTCCTTGGCGTTCTGGTTGTAGTCGAGAAAGACGCCGTGGCGCTCCTCTTTCCACCACTTGGAGGTCGCGATCGTGGGCACCCGCCGCTCGACCTCACGCGCAAACGCCACCGCCGCGCGGCGCACCTCCGGATGAGTCCACCGTCGCTCGATCCGGCAATAGATATGCATGCCCCGCGATCCCGAGGTCTTGGGCCAGCCGCTCAGGCCCATGTCATCAAGCACGCCTTTCGCCGCCAGCGCGACCTCGCGGACCTGCGACCATGGCACTCCTGGCATCGGGTCGAGATCGATCCGCAGCTCGTCGGGATGATCGAGATCATCTGCGCGCGTGGGATGCGGATTAAGGTCGATGCAGCCCAGGTTGACCACCCACGCGAGCTGCGCGGCGTCGCGGACGACGATCTCCTCGGCGGTTCGGCCGGAAGGAAAACTCAGCACAGCTGTATCGATCCAGGGCGGACGGTTCGTCGGTGCTCGTTTCTGGAAAAAGGCCTCGCCGTCGGCGCCCTGGACAAAGCGCTTGAGCGCCATAGGGCGGTTGGCGACGGCCCGCACGGCGCCCTCGGCGACGGCCAGGTAGTAGTTGACAAGGTCGCCCTTGGTGTAGCCCGCAACCGGGAAGAAGACCTTGTCCGGGTTGGTGATCTGGACCTCGCGGCCCGCTATCTGCACGACGACCTTCGGAGACTACGGCGCCTGGGGGAGCTTGACCTCGCCCCGGCGGACGACCGGGGCGGAAGGGGGCGGCACTACGGGACCGATGTCACCATCGGGCGCCTCATCGAGGTCGACTATCACCGGCGCGTGGTCGCTAGGCCCGCTGCCTTTGCGCGCCTTGCGATCGACCCACGCCGCTCGCACCCGCGACGCCACGGCGTCGCTGGCCAGGACCAGGTCGATCCTCATGCCGAGGTCCTGGTGGAACATGCCGGCTCGGTAGTCCCAATAAGTGAACACGCGCGCGGCCGGCCAGTGCTCCCGGACCACGTCGTGCAGTCCGTGTCCCACCAGATCGGCCAGCGCCATCCGTTCGGGCGGCGTGACATGCGTCTGGCCGATGTACGCGTCGGGATCGAAGACGTCAGCGTCGGTGGGCGCGATATTCATGTCCCCGCACACCATCCGCGCCGCGGGGCCTGCTTGAAGCAGACGGTCGAGGGCCGCCAGCCAGGCGAGCTTGTATCGGTAGTGCTCGGAGTCGGGGACGCGGCCGTTGGGTACGTAAACGGAGTGCACCCGAACCCCGCCGCAGGTGGCCGCGATCGCGCGTGCCTCCTGGTGAGGGAAGCCTGGTCCACCCGGAATCCCAACTTCGACGTCATCGAGGCCAGCCCTGGAAAGGATCGCCACTCCGTTCCACTGCGCCTCGCCGTGGTAGGCGATCTCGTACCCGCGTCCGCTGAGGGCGCTGCCCAGCGCGTCCATGAACGCATCCTCGGTGAGCTTGGTCTCCTGGAGGCAGACCACGTCGGGTCGCCGCTCGTCGAGCCAGGGCAACAGGCGGGGTATCCGCTGCTTTACCGAGTTGACGTTCCAGGTCGCGACACGCATCTTTCGCAGGCGTTTAGGCGTCGCGGACCCGCGTGTAAGTCAGATACGCGGTGTTTCCGTCGAGGGTCCTGACCTCGAGTAGGCGCATCGCCTTCTTGTCGTCGGTCTCGCCGAAGAGGCGCTCGCCGGCGCCGAGCACGATTGGGAAGATCTTGAGCCGCAGCTCGTCGACCAGGTCGTGATCCATCAGCGTGCGCACGAGGCGGAAGCTGGCAGGGACGACGATTTCCCCGTTGAGCTGTTCCTTCAATTTCGCGACCTCACTCAGAACGTCGCCCCTGAGGACCGTCGAGTTATTCCACGTGGCACGTTCGAGGGTCGATGACACCACATACTTGGGCACGCCGTTCAACCTGTCGGCCAACTCGCCTGTCCGGGATGGCCACCGCGCGGCGAACCATTCATAGGTCCGCCGACCCATCAGCATCGCCTCGGCGCCCAGGGCTTCGTCGAGCGCGAGCTTGTTGAGATCTGGACGGTCTCTGATCAAGCCGACCCAGCCGCCGCGCGCGAAACCTTCGTCGCCGCTTGGGTCCTGAACGACTCCATCGAGGGAGACGTTGTCGCTCACGACGATCTTTCCCATTTCCGGCTCCCTCCTCCCGCACATGCCGAACTGAACGCTTGGACGATTGCGTGCAACTCGGTGTCCGCATATCCATTATCCCAGTGCCATCGGGCTTGCCACAAGCCCCGGACGCCGTGCGAGACTGCGCTCTCCAGAGCCAGTTCTGAGGCTCACACGAAGGAGGTGCGGCCTCGCCTGACGACCGCCGTCCATTGGTCGATTACTACTTCGTGCTCGGTGTCCCACCCGACGCCACGGAGACGGAATTGCACGCCGCATGGCGGCGGCAGCTCAAGTACTGGCACCCGGACCGCGGTAACCATCCGGACGCGCTTGAGCACGCCAAGCTGATCAACCTGGCACACGACGTTCTGACCAACAGCCGCAAACGTGCTGCATATGACCGACAGCGGGCAGCCGTCGGCTGGCGTCCGTCTGCCTCGGCTCCGTCATACAGCCGCCCGGTCCAATGGCGGACCGTCTTCCACGAAGGCCCCCCGCGCGCGCCGTCAGGGTTCGACCGCCACGGCTTCGTCGCGCGCCTGGAGGAGATGATGAACCGAGGCCGGCTGATGATTGAGAAGCGCAAGGACCTCGCCTCAGCCTCGAAGTGGGAGTCGCAGACACAGGCCTTGTTACGAGATGAGCTCGGCGACCATCCGTATACAAAGCGTTTCGAGGCGGCCCTGAGCCAGCCCCGGCCGGAAGGCCTGGTGGCCGCTTATGGGGTGCTGTGGGCTGCCTATGAGGATGCGCTCAAGGGCGACCTGAAGCCGGTGGCGAAGGAAAGGCACCCGTCCTGAGGGGCCCGTGGGCGGCGCCGAAACGCACCGCCAGTGCCAGGCGTACAGATCACGCGTTCCGTTGCGTCGCTACGACGGCGCCGCGCGAAAAGCGGCCGGCACCGATGAGCCACACGCCCATCACCATCCCCCAGATGGGAATCGCGAAAGACGGGAAGTAAGCGGGAGCGGCGATTGCCAGCACGCCGAGGATCAGCGTCACCCAGCGGAGCCAGTCGGGCAGTGTCCCACGAGAGGCGACCATCAAAGCTATGAGGG
>DASYZS010000087.1:0-4020 GCA_035945895.1 Candidatus Dormiibacterota bacterium
AGCCAGACGACGCGACAGCGCTAGTCTCGACGATTCCTTACTGGCCGCCGTTCGGGGACGTGGGTCCTGCGCTGGGCGCGCTGCGAAAGGGCGGCTGGAAGATGGCCCTGCTCACGAACTGCGACCGCGATCTCCTCGCCCAGACCCAGCGGCGGCTGCCCGTGGCCTTCGACGCGGTCGTCACCGCGGAGGACGTCTCCGCGTACAAGCCGAACCACGCCCACTTCAACCTGTTCAAGTCCACGTTCGGCTCGTCGGCGGCCGTCTGGATCCATGTCGCCCAGAGCTACTTCCACGACATCAAGCCCGCGCACGAGCTGGGCATACCGCGCGTGTGGGTCAACCGTCAGGGCGAGAAGGACGACCCGTCCATCGCCGACGCGGTTCTGTCCGGGCTGGCCGAGCTGCCCGATGCCGTCGGGCGCTTAGGAAAAGTCGGCTAGGTCGACTCGCGCCCGGTAGACGCGACGCGCGGGCCCCGACTGGATGAGAGTCCCTTCGTCGCTCTTGCGCACGGCGAGCTCGCCGCCCGGCATCTGCACCGTCACGCGATCGTCAACCAGCCGCGCGCGCATGCACACCGCTGCCACCGCGCTTGCGCTGGTTCCGGAGGCCAGCGTGTAGCCGGCGCCGCGCTCCCAGATCTCGATGCGCACCCGCTCGCGATGCAGGACCTCGAAAAGCTGCACGTTGGTCCGCTCTGGGAAGGCCTCGTGGCGCTCGAGCAGCGGGCCGAGCTCGAGGCAGCGCTCCTTGGTGACAGGCTGGCCGAACACCACGCAGTGCGGGTTGCCGACCGACACCAGCATGGCCTCGACGTCGCCGGCGGGCGTGTGCAGGCGCACGCGGTCAGGCTCGCCCTCGAAACGCGCCGGCAGGTCGGCCGCGCGAAACGACGGGCGCCCGATGTCGATCTCGCTGACGACCTCGGCGCCGTCCTGCGAGAGGATCGTCACGTGGTTGGTGGCCGAGTTCGTGTGCAGCTCGAACCGCTCGCCCGCGCTGTGGTCGAGCACCGCGTGTGCGGCGATGATGCGCAGCCCGTTGCCGCTCTTCTGCGCTTCGGACGAATCGGGGTTGAAGATGCGGACGCTCATCGACCATGGCTCGAAGGCGAGCAGCCCATCCGAACCCAGGCCGCGGTTGCGGTCGCACATCAGCGGCAGCAAGGGCACGATCTCGTCGAGGGGCGCGGGCATGTCGAGCACGAGGTAGTCGTTGCCGAGCGCTTGATATTTGATGAGGTCTATTTGCGACAACGTCCCAATAATCGAGGAATTCGTCCTGGCGTATGAGGGTTGTCTAAAATGACGCGACATGCGGGATCTCGTCTGGCCTGCTCAGCGACTGGTTTACCACCCGGCCTGCTTCTGTAGCTGACCGGCCGTTTGCTCGCGCCGCAAAAGGCGCCCCCATCGGCCGTGCTCGTCATTCATCACCAATCCACTGGTTCATTGCCATTTCAGGGAGGTTTCGAGAATTGAGCTCATCGACAACCGCGGCAAAGGCGTTGGTCAGCACCGAATGGATCGCCGGCCACGCGAAGGACACCGGCCTGCGTCTCGTTGAGGTCGACGTGGACCCGACGAATTACGAGAAGGGGCATATCGAGGGCGCCGTCGGATGGAACTGGAAGAAGCATCTCCAGGACCAGCTCGTCCGCGACATCGCGGGCAAGGAGGCGCTCGAGCAGCTGCTGGGCGAGAGCGGCATCACGCCCGACACGAGCATCGTGCTGTACGGCGACAACAACAACTGGTTCGCCGCGTATGCGTACTGGGCGCTGAAGTACTACGGCCACGATAAGGTTCAGTTGGTCGACGGCGGACGCGTCAAGTGGGAGAAGGAAGGCCGGCCTTACTCCACCGACGTGCCCAGCTATCCCGCGACGCACTATCACCTCACCGGCGGGACCGACGAAACGATCCGCGCATATCGCGACCAGGTGCTCAGCAAGCTCGGCAAGGCGGCGCTGGTCGACGTTCGCTCACCGAAGGAGTTCTCGGGCGAGCTCCTCGCTCCCGAGAACCTTCCCCAGGAAGGCGCGCAGCGCGGGGGCCACATCCCGACAGCAGCCAGCATCCCCTGGGCGACGGCGGTCAACGCCGACGACGGGACGTTCAAGAGTCTCGACGAACTGAAGGAGATCTACGGTGGCAAGGGCGTCGTCTCCAACAAGGAGGTCATCGCCTACTGCCGCATCGGCGAGCGCTCGGCGCACACGTGGTTCGTGCTGCACGAGCTGCTCGGCTATCCCGACGTGAAGAACTACGACGGGTCGTGGACCGAGTGGGGCAGCTCCATCCGCGTGCCCATCGAGAAATGAGCACGGCTCCGCAACAGGTCGTCGACCATTCGGCGTTGAAGGTCAATCAGGCCGGGATCATCGTGACCGTGCTTGTCGCTTTTGTTGGCAGCGCGGTCTTCCGCCCGGCGCTCGTGCTGATCCCGCTGCTCGCCGTCGCGCTGCTGCTCGGCACCTTTGTGCCGAGCCTGGCGGTGTTCAAGCAGCTCTATTTCCAGGTGTTGAAGCCGCGCGGCATCGTCAAGCCGCGACCGGTCCAGGACAGGCCTGAGCCGCACAACTTTGCGCAAGGGCTGGGCGGCGTGTTCCTGGCCATCGCATCGGTGTTTCTGATCCCGGTCCCGGTGATCGGCCTGGCGTTGGCATTGCTGGTGGCCGTCTTAGCCTTCGTCAATTTCGCATTCGGTTATTGCCTGGGTTGCCAGATCTTCTTCCAGCTCGAGAAGCGGGGCTTGGTGCGGGCGTGAGTAGTCAGGTCTGGGCACTGGTGGTGGTGGGCGTTATCGTGCTTGCCGCCACCGGCCTGGAGCTCCTCCGATCGTGGCGGGCGCGGCGGTTGTCGGCTGGGGCAACCGCCGCTCCGTCTTCTGGACCGTACATCCTGTACTTCACCGGTGAGAGCTGCAGCGTCTGCCGGACTCACCAGGAGCCGGCGCTGGCGCGGCTGGGCGACGTGCGCATCGACAAGGTCGACGCCGTCCAAGAGCGCACGCTGGCCGATCGCTTCCATGTCTACACGCTGCCGACCACGGTCGTGATGGCCTCCGACGGAAGCGCGCTCCACATCAACTATGGCTACGCTCCTGCCACCAAGCTCGAGCGGCAGCTGGCCGAAGCCCGTGGCTCCGCGCTGAGGGCGCACGCGACCGCCTAGTAAAAGGGGTCCCCGCGAATCACGGCGAAGCCTCTGATTTCGTGGGGTAATAATCTGGGTCGGTGATCCGCCGGGCCGCGATCGTCGTTCTCGCGCTGCTGGCCACCGCCGCTTGCACCCAAACCGGTCAGCAACCGACTCTCGTCCTGGGAGCGATCTACCCGTTGAGCGGCCCGCAGGCCGAGGGCGGTAAGCAAGAGCTCGCGGGCGTGCGGGCGGCGCTGCAAGTGGCCCACGCCGACGTCCGCCTCCAGGTGATCGACGCCACCACGCCGAAGCAGGCAGCCGCCGCTGTCGACACTCTCGTGAACCTCTACCACGTGCCCGCAATCCTCGGCACTTACGGCAGCACGCTCTCCGCCGCTGCAAGCGAGCGGGCGGAGCAGCTGAAGACCGTTTACTGGGAAACCGGTGCAGTCGCGGATCCGATCACCGAGCACCGCCACTACGTGCTCCGCACCGTAGCGACCGGCAGCTCGCTCGGGCGCATGGCGGTCACCTTCACCCACGACCAGCTCGTGCCGGAGTACAAGCTCCAGGCGCCGCGCGCCGTGATCGTGCAGGTCGACGACATCTACGGCATGTCGGTCGGCGGAGGGGAGCAAACGCTCGGCCGCTCGATGGGCGTCGACGTGGTCGACGTCATTCGGTACAACCAGAACGCTTATGACCCAGACGTCATCGCCGCGAAGGTCGCGCAGGACAAGCCCGACTTCCTGTGGGACGTCAGCTACCTCGACGACGGCGTGGCGATCTGGGACGCACTGCTCGATCGGCACGTTGCGCTGAAGGGAGCGATCGGCACGAGCTCCGCGTTCTGCATGCCCGCGTTCAGCCTGCG
>DASYZS010000088.1:0-24655 GCA_035945895.1 Candidatus Dormiibacterota bacterium
GCGTGTTCGTGATCCTGAGCCACGGGCTGCACCTCGACGTTCTTCAGCGTCTCGACCAGCAGCGCGGCGCCGATCCCCGCCAGCCGGCGCGTCAGCTGCGCCGCATCCTCACCCTCTTCGATCGGAGTCGTGCGCATCGCCAGCAGCGGACCATGGTCGAGCTGCTCGTCCATCTTCATGATCGACACGCCTGTCTCCTTGTCGCCCGCGAGGATCGCCCTGGCGACCGGGGCGGCGCCGCGCCACCTCGGCAGCAATGAAGCATGCACGTTCAACGCGCCGAGCCTGGGCACGTCCAGCACCGTTCGCGGCAGGATCTGGCCGTACGCGACCACGATGAGCAGATCGGGGGCAAGGGACCGCAGGCGCTCAACCGACTCGGCGTCGCGGACTTTCTCAGGCTGGTAGATCGGCAAATCCAGCTCCTGCGCGGCAAGCTTCACCGCGGGCGGCGTCAGCTTCAGGCCACGGCGCGCGGGTCGGTCCGGCTGGGTGACCACGAGAAGGATGTCGTGACCGGCTCTTTGCAGAGCCCGGAGAGACGGCACGGCGAACTCAGATGTGCCGGCGAAGATTACTCGGTAGAAGGTCGTTACCCGGAAGCCGCGGCGACGGCTTCTTCCTTCTCCTCACCGACCAGCTCTTCGACCCGGCGCAGCGTGTCGAGGCTGGTCAGCCTGTCGGTGAACAGGACGCCGTCGAGATGGTCGAGCTCGTGCTGAAACGCGCGAGCCGTGAAACCCGATGACTTGACGCGGATCTCCTTGCCGTGGCGATTGCGGCCCTTGACGACCACAGTCTCAGCGCGCTCGACCTCGCCCACCCAACCCGGGTAGCTGAGGCACCCCTCGTAGCCGACCTGTGAGCCGTCCTTCTTGACGATCTCCGGATTGACGAGGCCCCAGATCTGCTTGTCGTCCCCCTTGACCACGCAGACACGCAACGGGACGCCGATCTGGTTGGCCGCGAGGCCCGCGCCTGGGGCATTGAGCATCGTCTCGGCGAGGTCGTCCAGCAGCCGCTGGATGGACGCATCGATGCGCGGCACCTTCTTGGCCTTCTCGCGCAAAACGGGGTGTTCGAAGCTCAGGATCTCGCGCAGCATCGAGTTCGATTCTACCCGTGGGGTGCGAAAACCCAACCTTGGTTCAGACGACCCAGCGGGAACGGATCATCACGTCCCGGCCCTCGATCTCGTCGTAGCCACGAAAGGCTTGGATTCTCGTAGGACGAAGGCGGAAGAACATCCAGCCGTCCATCTCGCGGGGGTCCCAACCCATGGCTTTCTTCCAGTCACCGGCGAGCTCGGCCGAGTCTTCCACCGCCGCGCTGTCGATGACGCCGGCCTGGATAACGATCGCGTCCGACGGATCGCCGTGGGCCAGCACGACCCTAGGGTTCATCGCCATGTTGCGTGCGGTGCGGCTGGAGCCCAACGTCGTGACCACCAGCTGGCTGCCATCCCACAGCGCCGACACACCGATGACGTGAGGCCGGCCACCGACCTCCGCCGAGCTGAGCCAGTAATGACCTTGCTTCTCGAGCGCTTCGAGCACGTCCTTCTTACGTGCTTCCGTGTCCCTACCCGACGGGGTCAATGTCATAGCTCCAGTCCTTTCCTTTAGGCGCGAGGTGACGGGCGCGCTCGAGGCGATCGCCCTTCAAGGTGACCTGCCAACGGTACTCGCCGCGCAGCCGGTGGATGAAGGCGGGCGAAGGCCCCATCACGCGGATGCCTTCGATGCCGTCTTTCAGCAAGCCGGCAGCGATCGATTCCGCCGCCTCGCGCGCGGCGCCTGCGGCGCGAGCGTCTTCGCGGTCAGTCCGCGTCAGGACCGCAAGTTCGGCAAATGGAGGGAACACGAACGCCTGGCGAGCCGGCAGCTCGGCGCGGTAGAAACCTTCGTAGTCGCCGGTCGCCGCGCACCGGAGCGCGTAGTGCTCCGGATTGCTCGTCTGCACGATCACACGCGATGGACGCCCATCGCGTCCCGCACGACCTGCGACCTGCGCGACCAATGCATACGTGTTTTCGGCCGATCGGTAGTCGGGGAAATGGAGAGGTAGGTCGGCGTCGACCACCCCTATGCATGTCACTGCTGGCAGGTCGAGCCCACGGGCGACCAGTTGCGTGCCCACAAGGATGTCGGCGCGTCTTTCGCTGAACTCCTCCCACACCCGGAAGTAGGAATCGGGACCTCGCGCGACGTCGCTGTCGAGTCGGAGCACTCTTGCCTGCGGCCACAGCCGCTTGACCATGCCCTCCAGGCGCTGCGTGCCCAGGCCGAGGGCGCGGATGTTGCGGCTTCCGCAGTAATCGCAAACCGACGGCATGCTGCGCGAATAGCCGCAGTAATGACATACCAGTCCACCGATTTCGGCATGCTGGACGAGGGCCACGCTGCAGCCGAGGCACTGCACCGACCGACCGCAGTCGCGGCACATGACATACGTCGCGAGCCCGCGGCGGTTGAGGTAAAGGATCGTCTGCTCTTCGTTCTCGAGGCTCCTGGTAACCGCTTCGACGAGGGGCCGGGAAAGTGGCTGGCGGTTGCCCTCCGCGGCCTCGTCCCGCATGTCGACCAGCTCGACCTCGGCGTCCTGCCCGCGAACGCGATGCGTCATCCGGGCGAGGGCGATGCCGCCTTTGTCGGCCTCGTAATAAGTGGCGACGCTCGGGGTCGCCGAGCCCATCACCAACCGCGCACCGGTCAGCGAGGCCAGCTGCCGGGCCACCCATCCCGCCTCGTACCGCGGCGTGCGGTCTTGCTTGTATGCCGACGAGCCTTCTTCGTCCAGGCAGATGAGGCCGAGGCGCGGGATCGGCGCGAAGACCGCGGACCGGCTCCCAAGTACGACCTGAGCCTCGCCCCGTCGGGTGCGCCACCACTGCTGCGCACGTTCGAGCTCGGTCAGCTGTGTGTGCAGGACCGCGATCGGCGCTTTGAGCCGCGCTCGCACGCGCTGCACCAGCTGGGGCGTGAGCGAGATCTCGGGCACGAGCAGGAGCACACGCAATCCGGCGGCAAGCGCTTCCTCGGCCGCAGCCAGGTAGACCTCGGTCTTGCCGCTGGCGATCACGCCGTGCAGCAACGTAATGGGGTTTGACGCGATGATCTCGAGCGCCGTGCTCTGCTCGGCCGTCAGCTCCACCGCCTCCGCGGCGGCAGGTCCCGCGGCGAGCTCGAGGAGGCGCGTGTGCCGTCGCTGCCGGCTCGATGCCTGCGAGCCCGTCGATCCGGTCCCACGGACCCGCGGCGGGAGCATGGCGCGGATCACTTCGATGAGCGGGATCCAGTAGTGGTCCGCCACCACTCGCGCGAGCGCGACCTGGTGCGGCAGAAGGAGCGGCTCGTCGCCGGCGTCGGTGATCGGCTTTGTCTCCACCTCCGGCGTTTCGGTGCCTAGGGAGACGACGAACCCGTAGCTGTTGCGGCGGCCGAACGGCACGGTGACGCGGTGGCCCGGCACGACGTCCATTCCTTCCGGGACCTCGTACGTGTAGCTCTCGCGCGCGATGCCTCGGGCGGCCTCGACCGCCACCTCTGCGTAGAGCGCCACCTAACCTCGGGGGTTCAGGCGGGGCAGAACCAGGTCCAGGATTCGGTCCGACATGTCGCGCTTCGTCGCCTTCGCGAGCTCGTGGCGCGAACCGTCCGCGAACAGCAGCACCCCAGCGTTGTAGTCGCTGCCGAACCCGATGTCTTTACGTGAGATGTCGTTGGCGACGATTGCCTGCACTCCTTTTCTCTTTAACTTTGCGACCGCCTTCTTGTCGAGGTCCGAGTCTTCCGCCGCGAAGGCGACTCGAAACACCCCGGCGATCGACTCGTCACCCGCCAGGGATGCGATGAGGTCGGGAATCGGCTCGAGGTCGAGGGTCAGGTGAGGCGTCTCCTCGCGCCGGATCTTCTTCTCGACTGTTTTGGTCGGCCGGAAATCCGCGATTGCCGCAGCCATGAAGAGCAGGTCGCCATCGCGAAGCTGCGAGCGGAGCTCGGCCAGCATGTCCGCGGCCGTGTCCACGTGGCGGACCTCGACGCCGTGATGCTCAGGATGATTCGCGGTCGTGATCAGCGTGACGCTTGCACCGCGGTCCGCCGCCGCCGCCGCAAGCGCGAAGCCCATCTTGCCGCTCGAGTTGTTGCCGATGTAGCGCACCGGGTCGATCGGCTCTCGCGTCCCACCCGCCGTCACCACGACGTGGCGCCCGGCGTAGTCGTAGCGCGAGCGCACCGCGTGCACCATCGCCTTGAGGATCGCCTGCGTTGCCGCCAGCCTCCCCACACCCTCGTGCCCGCTCGCCAGGCGCCCGGCCTCGGGCTCGACGAGGGTGAAGCCGCGGCGTCGCAGCGCGGAGACGTTGTCCTGCACCGCCGGTTTGACCCACATCGCATCGTTCATCGCCGGCGCGATGACGACCGGGCAGCGCGCCGCCAGCAGCGTGGCGGTCACGATGTCGTCCGAGCGCCCGCTCGCGATGCGTCCAACCACGTTGGCCGTCGCGGGTGCGACCAGGATGAGCTGCGCCCAGTCACCCAGAAACACGTGCGGCTCAGGTGATCCGGCCGCGCCCCACATGCCGGTGGCGACTGGATTGCCGGTCACGCCCTGGAAGCTGGGCGGTCCAACGAATCTCATCGCCGACGACGTCATCGCCACCCTGACCTCGCATTGAGCCTGGGTCAGGGCCGAGGCGAGGTCGACCACCTTGTACGCGGCGATTCCGCCCGAGACCAAAAGCCCGATCCGCAGGCCGCGCAGCTCGTCGGGTATCGGAGTCGGGTCGAGAGGCATGGAGCGATCCTACGTCTCGCGCGCACGCGCCCGACTAACGAGCTCGAGGATCTCTTTGACCGCCCTTTCGACGTCGTCGTTGGTAACGACGTGGTCGTAGCGCGAGGCGTACTCCATCTCCTTCGCCGCGATGCGCCGCCGCTCCGCCAGGTCCTGCGCGGACTCACTGCCCCGCTCGAGCTGGCGCCGTTCGAGCTCGGACTCCGAGGGAGCGACGACAAAGATGAAGATGCCGTCCGGAACCAGCCGGCGCACCTCCTCCGCGCCGTGTACGTCGATCTTCAGCACGATGTCGCGGCCCGCGTCACGTGCCTGCTCGACACGGTCGCGGAACGTGCCGTACAGGTGACCGTTGTAGGTGGCGTGTTCGAGGAACGCCCCTTGGGCGACCAGCTTTTCGAAATCGCTTCGAGTCAGGAACGTGTAGTTCTCGTCCGGTTTCTCACCGGGGCGGGGTGCGCGCGTGGTCCCCGAGACGGAATACACGAGGTTCTTGTCCAGCTCGAGAAGGCGCCGGATGAGCGTGTCCTTACCGACACCGGATGGCCCTGAGATCACCAGCAGGAGACCGCGGCTCAAATCACCGAGCCCCAGAAGAGATTGAAGTCCTCGGGAGGTGGGACCTCGAAATTCATGTCCTCGCCTGTCCGCGGCTGGCGCAGGCGCAGTCGCCAGGCGTGGAGCATCGGACGTTCTGCTCCGGGCTCGCGACCGCCGTACTCGTCGTCGCCGGCAATCGGATGGCCGAGGGCGGCGACGTGAACTCGGATCTGATGGGTGCGGCCGGTGTCGAGCTCACAGCGGAGAAGGGTATGGGTTCGCTTGCGTTCGACCACCTGGTACCGCGTCCGCGCGAAGCGGCCGCCGGCGACGACAGCCATGCGCTTGCGCTCGCGCGGATGCCGGCCGATCGGGCCTTCCAGCTCGCCCGCCTGGTCCTTGAGGCTTCCACGCACGATCGCAAGGTAGATGCGGCTGAGCGTCCGGTCGCGAAGCTGAGCGGCGAGACTCCGGTGAGCGGCATCGTTGCGCGCGACGACGATGAGACCCGACGTGCCCATGTCTAAGCGGTGCACGATCCCTGGGCGAGTGGCACCACCCGCGGCCGACAACCCTCCGCCACGTCCCAGGAGCGCGTGCACCAGCGTGCCGGAACCGTGCCCCGGAGAGGGGTGGACGACCATGCCGGCGGCCTTGTTAACGACCACGAGGTCGTCGTCCTCATAGACGATCTCGAGGGGAATGTCCTCTGGCTCAAGCGTGGTCGCGTAGGCCTCTGGGACTTCGACCTCGACCAGGTCACCGGCTGCGACGCGGTCAGCGGGCTGCCCCGGCCTGCCGTTGACCGTGATCAGGTGGCTCTTGATCAGGCGCGCGGCAGCGGCGCGGCTGAGGTCAGGGGCGTTCTCGGCAACGAACCGGTCGAGCCGCGGCGCCGGCGCTGACGCGATCAGCTTGCGGGCTTTCGTATTAGATAGGTGGCGATCAGCAGGACTACCCCGGTCGAGATCGCCGAGTCGGCCAGGTTGAAGACCGGCCAGAAATGGAAGTTCACGAAGTCGGTGACCGTGCCGTAGACGATGCGGTCGTAGCCGTTGCCGATGGTGCCGCCGAGGATCAGTCCCAGCAGAGCGTCATTCCAGGCGGTGCCCGGGTTGCGCGCCACGTAGATCACGAGACCGATCGCAACCAGGATCGACGCGATCAGGAACAGCGTCGCTCCCGCGGGAGCAAAGCCAAACGCGGCGCCCGAGTTGCGTACGTTGGTGATGCCGACGAGGTGACCGATCACCGGAACCTCGGTTCCGAAAGCGATCTGCGACGCCACGAGGCTCTTGGTGATCCGGTCGAGCACGAAAACACCGAGCGCGACCAGCGCGAAGACGACGCGCGCGGTCGTTATGCGCGTCGCTTGAGTCCGATCCAGATCTGATCTCCTTCGAGCATCAGCTGCTCGCCGTCGAAACCGTCGTCGCGTCCTTGCCCGAGGGTAACCGATAGGGTCTCGGTCTTGATGTAGTCGGAATACTGCTCGATCGCGCGCGCCAACAGGCCGTCGGCGTCGTAGCGCGTGTCGATCCGATCCTCGACGTTGAATCCGAGGTTCTTGCGGAGGTTCTGGATCGCGCGCACGACTTCTCGAGCGAACCCCTCGAGCTTGAGTGGCTCGGTGATCTCTGTGTCGAGCTTCGGTTCGGGCGCGCCGGACGTGAGCGACTTCACGTTCAGCTCCTCGAGCACGATCGCCTCGATTTCCGGGGGCAGGGCGTCGCCCGTGTAGGCGAACCCTGCGAGAGGTTGCCGTACCTTCAGCCGCGCCGCGTCACGAGCGGCAAGCCCCGCCTCGACGGCCTGACGTGCTCGTGCCATGTCGGCCTCGACCTGCGAGTCCTCCTCGCCGACGTTCTCGGGAAAGTCGGTGAGATGCACCGACTGGCCCTCTGAAAGGTTGCGGTACATCGCATCGGCGACAAACGGAGTGAACGGCGCCATCAGGCCGCAAAGCGCGCGGAGGGCTTCGAACAACGTCTGGTACGCGGCGAGCTTGTCGCGGTCTGACTGCGACTTCCAGAAACGTCGCCGCGAACGGCGGATGTACCAGTTGGACAGGTCGTCGACGAATCGTTGGATGCGCCGCGCGGGTTCGACCGCGTCGTAGGCGTCCAGCCCTGTGTTGGCCGAGCGGACGACGCCGCTGAGCCGCGAGAGCAGCCAGCGGTCGAGCACGTGGCGCTCGTTCAGCGGAACGGCCGCCTGCGACGGGTCGAACTTGTCGAGCCGCGCGTACGTGACGAAGAACGAGTAGCAGTTCCAAAGCGGGATGAGGAACTGCTGCACAACCTCCTTCAGCCCTGCGTCGCCAGTGCGGTAGTTCTCGCCGACCTGCGTCGACGTGTAGAAATACCAGCGCACGGCGTCGGAGCCGAACGTGTCGAACAAGTAGTTTGGGTCAAGCACGTTACCGCGCGACTTGGAAGCCTTCTTGCCGGTCGGATCGACGACATGCCCCAGGCAGATGACGTTGCGGTACGAGTTCTGTTTGAAGAGCAACGTCGAGATGGCGAGCAGCGTGTAGAACCAGCCGCGCGTCTGGTCGACCGCCTCGGAGATGAAGTCGGCGGGAAATGTCTGCTCGAACATCTCCTTGCCGTCGCGCGGGAATCCACGCTGCGCAAATGGCATCGACCCGGAGTCGTACCAGGTATCCAGCACCTCGGGCACGCGCTTCATCGCGCCGTCGCACTTCTCGCATTTCAGCGTCACCGCGTCGATGTATGGCCGGTGCAGGTCGGCGTCGTCGGCCAGTCCCAGCTCGGCCGCGGAAGTGACCAGCCGCTTGTCATCGCACTGCTCGCAGATCCAGATGGGCAGCGGCGTGCCCCAGTACCGCGTGCGCGAGAACTGCCAGTCGATGTTGCTGCGCAGCCACTCCCCCATGCGGCCGGTCTTGATGTGCTCCGGCACCCAGTTCGTCGCGTTGTTGTTGGCGAGCAGCTCCTCTTTACGAGCGGTCGTGCGGATGTACCACGCGTCGAGCGCGTAGTAGATGAGCGGCGTCTTGCAGCGCCAGCACTCGGGATAGGTGTGCAGGATCGTCTCGGCCCTGTAGAGAAGTCCCCGTGCCTTGAGGTCGTCGATGATCAGCGGGTCGGCCTCTTTGACATGCAGGCCCGCGAACTTCTCCACGTAGGGCAGGAACTTGCCGTCGAGCCCGACCGTGTGCTTGAACGGGATGCCCTTCTCCTGGCAAAGGCGCAGGTCGTCGACGCCGTATAGGGCCGACGTATGCACGACGCCCGTGCCTTCCTCGGTGGAGACGAAGTCGGCGTCGACCACGTACTGGGCCTTGCCCTGCTCGGGTACGGAGTACGGATACAGCGGCTCGTACTCCAGGCCGAGCAGGTCGCTTCCCCTCATCCGTTCGACAACGTTTGGTGATTCCTTGAGGATCGGGATGCGTGCCTCGGCGAGGATCAGGTACTCGTCGCCTTCCTTGACCTTGATGTAGTCGACGTTGTTGTCCACGGCCAGCGCGACGTTGCCGGGAAGCGTCCACGGCGTGGTGGTCCAGGCGAGGATGTAGGTGCTCGGTTCCTTCTTCAGTCGGAACTTGATGAAGACGCTGGGGTCGGGAACGTTGTCGCGATAGCCCTGGGCCAGCTCGTGGCTCGACAGCGGCGTCGCGCACCGGTAGCAGTACGGCGCCACGCGGAAGCCCTTGTAGATGATGTCCTGCTTCCACATCTCGCCGAGCGACCACCACACCGACTGGATGTAGTCGGAGTTCAGCGTCCAGTAAGCGTTGTCATAGTCCTGCCAGAACGCCATGCGCTCGCTGAATGCGACCCAGTCGTCCACGTACTCGTAGACGCTCTGCCGGCAGAGCTCGTTGAAGCGCTCGATCCCAATCTCGTTCTCGATCTCGAACTTCCCCGAGATCTTGAGCTTCTTCTCGACTTCGATCTCGACCGGTAGGCCGTGCGTGTCCCAACCTGCCTTGCGCTCGACGTAGAAGCCCTTCATCGTCTTGTAGCGGCCGAAGAGGTCCTTGAACGCGCGAGCGAGGATGTGGTGCGTCGCGGGCTTGCCGTTGGCGGTCGGCGGGCCTTCATAGAACACAAACCGCTGCTGCCCCTCGCGCAGGTCGAGCGACTTCTGGAAGGTGTCTTCTTCCTTCCATTGCTTCATCAGCCGCACCTCGAGGTCTGGGAAGCTGACCTTTTGATCTACTTTCTCGAACAACTCATCACTCCACAGAGAATTTCTCTGGGACGAGTCTTCGAAAAGACCCGCGGTACCACCCAGATTCCCTCAGCCAACACCGAGGACCCTCATTGGGTTTCCGGCTCGGGAGTGATCTCGAACCCGTCATCGGCCGCCGCGCTCTCAGCTTGCGCGCGGCTCTCTGTCGACCGCTCAGACGGGCCTAACTGCCTCCGTCAACGCCGAGCGAGCCTCGATTTTACCCGAGGAAGCTTCGCAGGACGCCGATGAGGAGGATGGCTGCGAGCCACACGACCAGAGGCGACAGGTCGATACCACCTGTGAAGGGGAGGGTGCGCCGGATCGGAGCGAGCACGGGCTCGGTGACACTCCAGAAGAACCGCGTGAACGAATTGGTGGGATAGGGGCTGAGCCACGACAGGATCACCCGGATGAACACGAGCAGGACGAAGATCTGCAGCACCCAGATCACGAGCTGGACGAAAAGCAGCATCAGGGACGTTGCCCGAACAGCGCCGTGCCGAGCCTGAGCATCGTGCTCCCCGCCCTGACCGCCGCTTCGTAGTCGCCGCTCATACCCATAGAAAGAATAGGTAGAGGTTTACCCAGCCGTTCTTGAGCTTCGTCGCGCAGCCGCCCGACCTCCTCGAACGCCGGCGCGGGGTCGCCCTGGGCGGGGCCCATGGCCATGAACCCCAGGACTTCGAGCAATCCGGCGGCCTCGGCGGCGAGCTGGACCGCTTCTTCCGGCGCGACCCCCGTCCGCTGCGGCTCTCTGGCGACATTGACCTCCACCAGGACCTTCTGCGACCGGTCCTGGCGCGCAACGGCTTCCGCCAGGTGCACGGAGTCGAGCGTCTGAATGAGCGCGAACTTGCCGATCGAGATCTTGACCTTGTTGGTCTGCAGGTGGCCGATCAGGTGCCATGTCGCGCCCTCGACGACCCGCATCTTGGACAACGCCTCGGCGACGCGGTTTTCGCCCAGGGTCGTCATTCCTGCCGCGACCGCTCGCGCGCACACCTCCGCGTCAAAGCCTTTGGTGACGGCGACGATGGTGATGTCGTCAGGGTTCCGGCCCGCCCTCGCGATCCGATCGCGGACCATCTCCAGGTTGGAGGCGATGGTCACCGCAAGGCGACGATCGCGCCGAAACGAGTGCCATCGGGGTGCCGCCGGTGCGACGGGAAGAGGTAGGTCTCCTTGGTGCACATGCCGATGTCGTAGACCGCCTTGGCGCCCGCTGCCTCCAGCTGTGCGGCGTTGGCCGCCGCCAGGTCGAGAAGCCACTTGCGGTTGCGTCCCGGCCCGACGAACCGCGCGTCGAACTTGCCGGCCACGTCCTCGCCCACCTCGTAGCAGCGGCCGCAGATGCCGGGGCCGATGCCGGCCCTGAGGTGGCGACTGCCGAACTCCTCCCGCATGAACTTCACCGCTGCCGTCGACACGCCCGCCTGGGTGCCCCGCCAGCCCGCGTGGACGAGCCCCACGACGCGCTTCTCCGGGTCCCACAGCACTATCGGGTAGCAGTCGGCGTACGTCGCGAAGAGTGCGATGCCCGGGCGGTCGGTGACGAGGGCATCGACGTCGTCCACGGATGGGATGGGCTCGTCGATCCGCGCCACGCCGGCGCCGTGCACCGAGCCGATGGTGGTGACCTGCATGTCCTCGACCCCCAGTGCGGCGGCGAACACTCGGCGCGACTCGAGCACGGCATCGCGGTCGGTCGAGTGTTTCAGGCCGACGGAACCGAGCGCCAGGGTTGAAAATCCGTGGACCAGGCCCGGCTCGTCAGCAAGCTCGGGGATGTGCAGGGCCACCGGCGTCGTCCTCATCCCATCACACAGTGTGCCGAAATTGGCCTTCTCGACCGGTGAAACGCTCCGGTTCGGCACACTGTGCCACCTAGCGAGCTGCGACTCGCTACGGCCGCCGTGAGCTGAGTACCTGCTCGATCTCCCGCTTGACCTGCTGGAGGTCCATGAACTCGCGATAGACGGAGGCGAACCGGATGTAGGCGACCTCGTCCAGGTCGCGCAGCCGCTCCATGACCATCTCGCCGATCTCCTGGCTCGGAATCTCCACCCGGCCCGACCGTCTCAGCTCCGCCTCGATGTCATCGACGATCGCCCGCAGTCGTTCGGGCGAGATGTCGCGCTTCTCGGTCGCCTTCTTCAGGCCGGTGAAGAGCTTCTGTGGATCGAAGTCCTCCCGCCGCCCGTCCTTCTTGGTGACATAGAACGGCACGGCCTCGATCCGCTCATAAGTGGTGAAGCGCTGCCCGCACTGCAGACATTCGCGCCTGCGCCGGATCGCCTCCCCGACCTCTGAGTCGCGGGAGTCGACCACCTTCAGGTCGTGGTGACCGCAGTACGGGCAACGCACTCAAGACTCCTTTGTATCCGGCTACATCCGATTGCGCAGGAAGGCCGGGATGTTGATGTCGCCGAGCTCCTCGACTCCGAACTCGGGTCGATCGATCGTACGACGGGTCGTTTCTTGCCTCAGCTCTTGCCGGGCGTCCTGCTGGGTCTTGCCGCCGAAACCGGTGGCGATGACCGTGATCTTGATCTCGCCCGCCATGGTGTCGTCCCGGACGACGCCGAAGATGATGTTCGCCCCTGGGTCGGCCGCGGAGCGCACGATCTCCGCGGCCCTCTGGACCTCCTGCAGCGTGATGTCCTTGCCCGCGGTGATGTTGAAGAGAATGCCCTTGGCGCCGTCGATCGACGTTTCGAGCAGGGGGCTCGACACCGCCTGCTTGGCCGCGTCCTCGGCGCGGCTGTCGCCGGCGCCGTGGCCGATGCCCATCAGCGCCTCGCCGGCGTTCTCCATGATCGCCTTGACGTCCGCGAAGTCGAGGTTGATCACGCCCGGTTGGGTCACGAGGTCGGAGATGCCCTGCACGCCTTGGCGCAGGACGTCGTCCGCCATGCGGAAGGCTTCCTCCAGGGTCGTCTTGGAGCTCGCGACCTGGGCCAGCCTGTCGTTGGGGATGACGATGAGGGCGTCGACCTGGCCGCGCAGGGCCTTGATGCCTTCCTCGGCCGTGTCGTTGCGGATCCGCCCCTCGAACGCGAACGGCCGCGTCACCACGCCGATGGTCAGCGCCCCGGCCTCTTTGGCCAGCTCGGCCACGATGGACGCCGAGCCAGTGCCCGTGCCACCGCCCATGCCGGCGGTGATGAAGACCATGTCCGACTCCTGGACGACCGCTGAGAGCTCCGTGCGGCTCTCGTCGGCCGCGTCGCGGCCGCGGGTCCAGTCGCCGCCGGCACCGAGGCCGCGCGTGACCTTGCTGCCGATCTGCACCTTGACGTCGGCCTGGCAGCGCTCGAGTGCCTGCTTGTCCGTGTTGATGGCGACAAACTCGACTTTGAGCGCTTTCGAGATCATGCGGTTCACAGCGTTGCCGCCGCCACCGCCGCAGCCGACGACTTTGATTCGCGCTCGCCCTTCATGCAGCTGGCTTTCTTTCATATCGATCAGGTGATCCTCCTTTGCTTTTCGATTTGCCATGGCGAGCTCGAGCTGGTTCCTGGTGTTCTCTCTAGAAAAAATCTCTCAGCCACCTCACTGTTTTTTGGTACGTGCTGCCGAAGGTGACCGGCTGGCGCGTGTTCGCGAAGACATCACGCGCGCGCGCCCCCCACTTCACCAGCCCTGAGGCCACGGCAAACGAAGGACCGTGCGCCCTGTCGGCGAGACCCGCCAGCCCGAGTGGCTGGCCGAGCCTTGCCGACGTGTTGAACACAGCCTGCGCGCAGTCCATCGTGCCCATGAGCCTCGACCCACCGCCGGCGATGACGACACCTGCCGGAAGCAGCTGGTCGAATCCAGACTTGCGCACCTCTTCTCGAGCCATCTGGAAGATCTCGACCATGCGCGGGCCGATGATCTCGGCGAGAAACTTGCGCGGAAGGGCCTGGATGCGGTCGCCGCCGACCTGGCGGACCTCGACCCTCTCACCCTGGTCGATGACCTCGGGCAACGAATGGCCGTAGTTGAGCTTCAGGTTCTCGGCTTCGTCCAGCGTCGTCCTCAGGCCGATCGCGATGTCGCTGGTCACGTGATTGCCACCGACCGGCAGGACCGCAAGGCGTCGGGCCGAGCCGTCGTTGTAGACCACGACGTTGGTCGTTCCCGCACCGATCTCGACCAGGCACACGCCCAGCTCGATCTCCTGTTGGGACAGCACGCCTTCACCGCCCGCCAGACCGGCAACGACGACGTCGTCGACGTCGAACCCGGCGCCGTGCACGCACTTGATGACGTTCTGGATCGCGGTCTGGGCGCCAGTGACGATGTTGGTCTCGACCTCGAGACGCCGGCCGGTCATTCCGACCGCGTCACGCACGCCATCTTGCCCATCGACCGTGTAAGCGCGCGGGATGACGTGGACGACCTGACGGTCGCTGGCGACGCTGATCGCCCTCGACGCCTCGACGACTCGCTGCACGTCGTCTTCCTCTATCTCGTGGTCGGGGTGCGCCACAGCGACCACTCCGGTGGAGTTCTGGCTCCACAGGTGAGTGCCGCCGAGGGAGACGACGACTGACTCGATCCGCTGGCCGGCCATGCGCTCGGCCTGCACGGTCGCGGCCTGGATCGAGGCGATGGTTTTCTCGAGGTTGACGACCACGCCCTTGCGCAGGCCGTCGGAAGGGCTCACCCCCACACCGAGGATCGTGACCAACGACCCTGGTTCGTCAGACTCTGCTATGACCACCGCGACCCGGGATGTGCCCAGGTCGAGACCGACGGTTTTCTTCCGCCGCGACAAGACTGTGCTGGAACGCCTCCTGGTACGAGTAGATTTTCGAGTGGCGGGTTGCCGGAAGTATATCGGCTCCCGGCCGGGTTGCGGGCCTAGATTTTGTGGGTCGGGTGGGTCTGCGCTCTAGCTCTTGTGTCTAGGGGACCGTCTTGGCGCAGGTTTGCTCGGCGGCGGTGATCCGGTCCATGTCGGGCTGGAGGAATTTGGCTATCCCGCCTGCTTTCACCAGGCCCTGAAGGTAGAGGTCGTAGCTGTTGTCGTTGTAGCCGCTGATCGAGAGGCTGATCCCCTGCTCCATCCCCTCCCAGTCGTACTTGAACTGATTGACCTCGCGGGCGATGCAGCCCGGGACGTCGGCGTTCTGCATCGACGAGTCCCCGGCGATCATCGCCTGGTTCAGAGCGATGAGGTCGGTCTTGCAGGGCGCCGTCATGGTCTTGGCGCTGCAGTCCTTGCTGATGCTCTGCAGGGGCGTGAGCGTCGCGGCCAGGGCGGGCGCGAGGTCGGTGTTGATGAAGCGATCGGCCCGCTCGTAGTCAGGCAGCAGGGGAGTTGGTGGGCCCTGCGCGGCCAGTTGGTCCGACTGGTTGGCGAGGAACTGCCCACGCACCCAGATGCCGCCGGCCACGATGACCACGAGCAGCAGCAAGCCCGTCATGTAGATCCAGAACCGGCTCGATTTCGGCTGAGGAGTAACCCAGGCGGGGGTTTCTGGCGGCGCGTACTCGAGTGGCGGAGGTGGGGCCGGCGGAGGTGGAGCCGGTGGAGGCGAGGGCAGCCAGGCCGGTTGATCCGGGGGTTGGGACACCGTGCCGGGATTGTATTAACTGGGTCCTTAATTCCAGCCCTGTTAACTAGAGGTAGTGACGGCGGATGGCGCCCAGGTTGTTGAAGATGCGCACGCCAAACGCCACGATCGCCGCGATCGAAAGGTCGACACCGAGCTTGTCGCC
This sequence comes from Candidatus Dormiibacterota bacterium, assembly GCA_035945895.1. GTDB lineage: Bacteria > Chloroflexota > Dormibacteria > Dormibacterales > Dormibacteraceae > 40CM-4-65-16. Next base: position 15,253 of record DASYZS010000088.1, read on the forward strand.
GAAGTAGGTCAGGCCGCCGGCCAGCGTCATGTTCGTGACCAGGCCGCTGAAGAACACTCGCGGCTCGAACGTGCCGGCGATGTACGCCTTGAACGCACCGAAGATCGAGTCGAGGGCGGCGAGCAGCGCCACGGCCGTGTAGCGCGCGTAGGTGATCGGGATGGTGACCGGCGAGAGCAGCCCAACGATCACGCCGGCGATCACGAACAGGGCCGCGACGACGATTACTTGCAAGGACTGGGAGGAGGGCTTGCCCCCGGCGCGGGCGACGGTTGCGCCGTTTGGCGCGATTTGTAACCGACGGCGGGCTCGGACGGGTTCATCACATTGACGTAGTCGAGGTCGGCCGAGCCGTAGTCGACGTTGCCGTTGCCGCTGATGGCTTTGAGCGCAACCAGCTTGTCGTGCAGTGCGGCGAACTCCTCCGGCGTCAGCACGCGGCCAAAGTAAACCTTCCAGCCGCGCGTGGCCACCATCGTCAGGTTGCCGCAAGAATCGAAAATGAACCCCGCCACGTCCTGACCGATGAGCGTCGGCATCGCGCGCTGCATGTTGACCAGCGCAGTCAGAAGCTGCGGATCGATCGCCCGGTCGCCCACTCGCGGGTCGCTGCCCGCCGGCCCCTGTACGACGACCAGCCCCGCGGAGTTCGCGGACGTGCCCAGGACCACAGCCTGGCTCGACAACAGGAACAGCTTTGTCGAAGATCCGGCGTGGAAGACCGCGACCGGCTGCCACTCGCTGAGCTGGACTAGCACGGTCCCGGGAAACTCGGGTTCCACGGTCGCGGTGCGCACCCACACCTGGTCCTGCAGGTGCTGCTGCGCCGCTTCTGCGTCGATCGAGATGATCGAAGTGCTTCCGTTCAGACCCGCAGCCTGCATCACCTGGTCAGCCGTGAGGTGCCGTGCTCCCACGACATCGACGCTGCGCACGGGCAGCACGGGTCCGAACCACAGCCAGCCCAGCAGCACGGCCTCGAGGACGGCGCACATCGCGGCGATGGCGCGCCGCGTCCACGGAGCGTCGGGATCTTTGGATGGCTTATTGGTCCGGGGCCACAGCTGTCCACGAAGCGGTTCGTTGCGATCGAGAACAGGCGCGGGCCGTCGGAACGTCATATGGCCGCGGGCCCCACGTGCCGCTCATGCCGAGCCACGGCGTGGTCGACCAAACGTTGGCAAAGCTCGTCGAAAGCGATCCCTGCCGCCCGTGCCGCGTCGGGCAGAAGCGAAAGCTCGGTCAGCCCAGGAACCGTGTTGACCTCGAGCACCCACGGCGTGCCCGCGGAGTCGACGATGATGTCGACCCGCGCCATGCCCGAGCACCCGAGCTCGGTGAATGCGCGTGCCGCAGCGTCGGATGCGGCGGCGCGAGCATCCTCCGGGATTCGCGCCGGAATGATGTGATGCGACTTGCCGGCGGTGTACTTCGCGTCGTAGTCGTAGACCGGGTTTACGCTGACGATCTCCAGCGTCGGCAGAACCTGCAGGTCTGGGGTCGCGAGGATTCCGATCGTCACCTCTATGCCCCTGGCAACTCGCTGCACGAGAACCCGCCGGTCGTAGCGACCCGCGAGCACGAGCCCGCTCGCCACGGCGTCCTCATCTTGCGCGATGGTCAGACCGATGGTCGACCCCTCGCGCACTGGTTTCACGACGAGCGGAATGCCGAATCTCCTGACGAGCCGTTCTACGACCTCGGCCGAGACGCCTTCCTTGACCTCGAGCTCTTCGAACTCGGGCACGCGCAGCCCGATGGCCGAGAGCATCCGGCCCGCGCGCGACTTGTCCATGCACAGGGCTGAAGCCAGGACCCCGGATCCGGTGTAGGCCAGGCCAAGCAGCTCGAACATCCCCTGCACAGTTCCGTCCTCGCCCAGCCGCCCGTGCAGCGCGTTGAACACGCACTCGAACCGGCCGTCGCGGAGCGTGTCCCACGTGTTTGTGTCGAGGTCGACCTCGGTGACGTCATGGCCACGTCCGCGCAGTGCCTTCGCGACCTGGGCGCCGGAACGCAACGAAACCTCGCGCTCCGCCGACTTCCCTCCCCTCAGTACTGCGATCCTCAATTCCAGCGACCCACCATCTCGACTTCGGGCTCGAGCTGCGCGCCGAAGCGCCGCTTGACCTCGGTCATCACGCGCTCGATCAGGGTGCGTACCTGGGCGGCTGTGGCGCCGCCCTCGTTGACGATGAAGTTGCCGTGGAGGACGGATACGACCGCGCTGCCTTCGCGTGCGCCTTTCAGACCGGCTGCCTGGACAAGCCTTCCTGCGGAATCTCCTGGTGGATTCTTGAAAACGCTGCCGCAGTTCTTCGTCTTGATCGGCTGCGTCTCGTTGCGCTCGCGCGTCAGCTTGGCCATGAGCTGCTTGGCCTCTTCGCCGTCGCCACGCTCGAGCTGGACCGTGGCGGAGATGATCAGCGCTCCGCGCAGCTTTCCGTCGCGCAGCGCGGATGTGCGATAGCCGAGGTGCAGGTCCGAAGGCTTCCATGTCTCTCGGCCGCGGCCGGGAACGAATCCTTCGACCTCGACGAGTACCTCGCGAATCTCTTTGCCCCAGCAGCCCGCATCCTGGTAAATCGCGCCCCCGACCGCACCAGGCACTCCGATCGCGAACTCAAACCCGCGCAGGTTTGCATCCGCCACGATTCGGGCGAGGCGCATCATCTTCAGCCCGGCGCCGGCGCACACGCGCGTGCCGTCGATGGCGTGGTCGCGATTGACGACGCGCACGACCAGGCCTTCGATGCCGCGGTCGGCGACCAGCAGGTTGGTGCCGGCGCCCAGCACGAAATAAGGAATGTCGCGCTCGACGGAGCCGCCGATGGCCTTTTCGATCGCCTCCGGGCGCGTCAGCTCCAGGAAGAACTCAGCCGGCCCGCCGATGCCGAAGGAGGTCTTCGAGGCAAGCGGCTCGTCCTCTTTGATCGAGGGGAGGCCGCGGAGCCACGAGAGGTTAGATTTTGTGCGCCAGGTCATCGCCCAACTTGTTGATGTCGCCCGCGCCCATCAAGAGCACGAGGTCGTCTGGTCCGACCATGCCTTCCAGCGACTCCTTCGCACGCTCGAAGGTACCCACGTAAAGCCCGTTCGGAAGCTGGTGCGCAAGATCCTCGGCCCGCACGCCGGAGACGTTTTCCTCCCCCGCGCTGTAGGTGTCCATGACGAAGACACGATCCGCGCCCACGAACGCACGCGAGAAGTCGTGCATCAGCGCGCTCAGGCGCGAGTACCGGTGGGGTTGAAAGACGACGATCAAGCGCCGGTGCCGCAGCTCGCGAGCCGCCTCGATCGTGGCGCGCACTTTGGTGGGATGGTGCGCATAGTCGTCGTACACGGCCGCGCCCTGGAACACGCCTAGGAACTCCATGCGGCGGTGCGCGCCCGGGAATGTCCTCAGAGCCGCGGCGACGTCCTCGAACCCGATGCCGAGCTCAAGCGCCATCGCCGCTGCGCCGGTCGCGTTCTGGATGTTGTGCCGGCCCGGCTGCCGCAAGCTGATGTGGCCGAGCAGGTCGACGCCGCGGTAGATCGGGAATGGCCGCACAGGCTCGCAGCGGTAGTTCGCGTCGTTGCGAAATCCGTAGGTGAGCTTGCGGGCCTTCGGCTTGAGCTCGCGCGCGAGGTCGTCATCGGCGCACACCATCGCCAGGCCTTCCTTGGGCAGCCCTTCGATGAACCACTGAAAGAGGTCGCGCACGGCGCTGACATCGCGGAAGTGGTCCGGATGATCAAGCTCGATGTTGGTGACGATCGCGCGCTGCGGTCGGTACAGCGTCAGCGTGCCGTCGGACTCGTCGGTTTCGGCGACCAGCCATTCAGACTGACCCGCTCGCGCGCTCGAGCCATCGCCGACGAGGACCGTCGGGTCGTAGCCGGCGACGACGAGGATGTGCCCCACCATGTGGGTGACGGTCGTCTTGCCGGCCGTGCCAGCGACCGCGATCGAATCGCTCTCGTTGATGAGACGGGCCAGCATCTCCGCGCGGCTCAGCACCTTGACCCCCATCGCCCGCGCCGCGTCGAGCTCCGGCGATTTCTTGATCGCGCCGCTGTAGACGAGCAGGTCCTGGCCGAGCACGTGCTCGGGGTCGTGGCCCATGGCGATCTTCATGCCCAGGTCCTCGAGGTCGGCCGTGGTCTTCGACTCTTTCAGGTCACAGCCGGTGACGTCATCGCCGCGGGCCAGAAAGACACGCGCGAGTGCGGAAACGCCCGCGCCGCCGGCGCCCATCAGGTGCACCCTCAAGTTCGGACCACCTCGTGCAGCACCGCTAGAACGCGCTGCGCGGCGTCTCGCCGCCCGGCCGCCGCCGATGCCCTGGCCATCGCCCGCAGCCGCTCGCCGTCGAGGCTCTCAATGGCGCGCACCAGCGACGCTCCGGTGAGCTCCGCATCGTCGAGCCGGATCGCAGCGCCCGCCTGAACCATCGCCGCCGCGTTCTCCTCCTGGTGAGCGCCGCCAAACGTCCCCGGGACCAGAATCATCGGCAGCCCTACCGCCGCCGCCTCCGCGATCGTGCCGACGCCCGCGCGGCATACGACTAGGTCAGCGCGTTCCATCAACGGCGCAATGTTTTCGACGAAGGCAATACCCGTGTATCCGTCGCGGGCGTGCTTCTTGATCCCTTCGGCGCCCTGCGCTCCGGCGAGGTGAATGACCTCGTCAAGTCTCGCGCAGAGCGCATCGAGCGCCGACCACACCGCCTCGTTCAGGTGCCGCGCGCCCTGGCTGCCGCCCATCACAAGCAGCCGGCGCGGCGGGACGTCCGTGGTGCGGGTCTCGAATCCATCGCGCAGCGGCACGCCGGTCATCACCACGCGCGCGGCGCGAAGCCGGCTCTCGGTACCAGGGAGGGTCGTGCATACGGCCGCGGCGCCGCCCGCGAAGTAGCGAGTGGCCAGCCCGGGCCTCACGTCCTTCTCGTGCAGTACATAAGGAATGCGGCGGAGGCGGGCTGCAGCGACCGCGGGCGCCATCACGTAACCGCCCATGCCCAGCACGACATCGGGCCGGAACCGGTCGACGATGCGGAGCGCAGAGCGGAGCGCCAGCGGGATGAGCGCAGGGAGGGCGAGGTTCTTCCAGGGCGCGTCGCGGTCGAGACCTTGTATACGCACCGTCTCCAGCTCGAAACCGGCCTCGGGCACAAGGCGCTCCTCCGGACCGCCCGTGCGGCCGACCATGAGAACCGACCCATTCGCTCCCTCAGCGCGAAACGCCCGCGCGACCGCGAGCGCCGGAAACAGGTGCCCGCCGGTCCCGCCGCCAGCGATCAAAAGCCTCATCCGAACCTCGATTGTTCCCCAACGCCGATCCCGACCCGTGCCGCGCGATGCTCAGGAGCACGCCGACGCCGGCGAGCGTGGTCGCCAGCGCGGTCCCTCCGTAGCTGAAGAACGGAAGCGGCACGCCGGTGATCGGCAGGGTGTTGGTGACCGTCGCCATATTGAGCAACGCCTCGAAAGTGACCCAGGTCGTGATCGAAGCCGCGAGCGCCATGCCGAAACGGTCGGGAGAGCGCAGTGAAGCCCGGTAGCCGCGAACTCCAAACGCCAGGAACCCGAGCATCACGAGCGTGGTGCCGAGCAAACCGGTCTCCTCGCCCACGATCGCGAAGATGAAGTCGGTGTGGGCCTCGGGCAGCCAGCCGTATTTCTCGATGGAGTGGCCGATGCCGACGCCGAAGACGCCGCCTGAAGCCAGTCCGTAGATCGACTGCGTCGCCTGGAACCCCGCACCCAGAGGATCTGCCCACGGATTCTTGAACGCGGCAAGCCGGCCCATGCGGTACGGCTCGAGCAGCGTCACCGCCACAAAGCCGAGTGCCAGCAACGCGACCAGCAGGATGATGTGGCGCAGCCGGCCGCCCCCCGCCCAGTAGGCGCTGACAAAAATCCCCACGGTCACGACGGCCGTCCCCAGGTCGCGCTCGAGCATCAAAAGGACGAGGATGCCGGAGAGCATCGCGGCAAAAGGGACGAACACCTGCTGGAAGTCGCCCATGCGTTGAGCGTTTCGGTCGATCCAGTGCGCGATGAATACGGCGAACGCGAGCTTGCCCAGCTCCGACGGCTGGAAGGTGCCCAGAGGTCCGGCGTCGAACCAGCGCCGGGCGCCGTTGACCGAGACGCCGACGTGCGGCACCAGGACCAGGAGCATCAGAAGCGCCGCCGCGACCGCTCCCGCCGGCGCGAGCGGGCGGATGCGCCGGTAGTCGATCCGCGCCAGGACGAAGAGAGCAGCGAAACCCATCACCATCCACGCGCCCTGACGCTCCGCGTAGTAGAACGCCGACTGGTGCTGCGTGTAGGCGAAGGCGACGCTGGCGCTGGTGACCATGACCAGCCCCGCCCCGCAGAGCAGGACGGTCGTGAACAGCAGGTAGCGGTCCGGCTGCGGACGCGCGACCGCTCCAGCGCTCATGCCGCGAACCTCTTGCGGACCAGATCCTTGAACTGGTTGCCGCGGTCCTCGAAGTCCTTGAACATGTCGAAGCTCTTGTAGGCGGGGCTGAGGAGTACGACGCTGCCTGGTCGAACGAGTCCGGCCGCGATGCCGACGGCCTCGTCGAGCGTGTTCGCGCGATGGACGTGCGGGTGATCCTGCAGCGCACGCGCAAGCTCGCCGGCCGACGCCCCGATGAGGACCACGGCCTGGGTGTGCGCAAGCACGTCCGTGACCCAGTCGCCGAGCTCGAATCCCCCGCCGTACCCGCCGGCGATGAGGATTACGGGCGCGCCCGGAAAGGCGCTCAGCGCGACGCGACCCGCGTCTGGGTTGGTCGCTTTGGAGTCGTTGTACCAGCGCACGCCGGACCACTCGCCCACGAGCTCGAGACGATGCTCGACACCTTTGAAATTGCGGATCGCCTCGTCGATGACCTCATCGCTCAGGCCCGCGATCCGCCCAACCGCCGCGGCGGCGAGTGCGTTCTCCAGGTTGTGCCGGCCGGGCAAAGGCATCGGGGGTTGCGGCTCATGCTGGTCGAACCACACGACCTGGCCGCTTGCGCGTGAAGCGAGATCCTTGACGAGGCCGTCACGGCTGTTCAAGAGCGCGTAGTCGGCATCAGCGATGGCGCGCGCCTTGAGGTCGACGTATCGCGCCAGTGTTCCATGACGGTCGAGGTGATCGGGCGTGATGTTGAGGATCATGCCGACGTGCAGCCGTGGGTGATCGACCGACTCGAGCTGAAAGCTCGACAGCTCGAGTACGACCCAGTGCTCGGGCGTGATCTCGCCCGCGCGGTCCAGGACGGTGTCGCCGATGTTGCCGCCGACGATCACCGGGCGACGTCCCGCGGACAGCACCGCACCCGTGAGCGCGGTCGTGGTCGTTTTGCCGTTGGTGCCGGTGATGCCGACGACGGTTCCCTTGTTGAGCTTGAGGAAGAGGGCGATCTCGCTCGAGACCTCGATGCCGCGTTCGCGCGCCTGGTTCAGCAGCTCCGAGTCCCACGGCACGCCGGGGCTTGCGTACACGACATCCACGCCGTCGAGCACGCTCTCGTCATAGCCGCCCAGTCGAAGTTCGACGCCGGGAGGCATCTGGCTGACAGTTGCGTCCAGCTGATCCGCCGGCTTGCGGTCGGCAATACGCACATCGACGCCTTCAGCGGTGAGGTGCCGCGCGAGTGCGACGCCGCTGCGCGCCGCGCCCACGACCAGCGCCTTTCTGAGGGGCCCCCGCGAACTCACGGCGAAGCCTCTGAGTTCGTGGGGACTTTCAAGTCGTCAGGCGCACGAGAGCTACAGCAACGATCGCCGAGACCAATCCCGCGCTCCAGAAAGTGAGCGCGATGCGGTTCTCAGACCAACCCTCGTGGTGGAACGTGTAGTGGATCGGGGTCATTGGAAAAACGCGACGTCCGCCGGTGGCCTTGAAGTAGGCCACCTGAATGATGACAGACAGGGTCTCCAGTACAAACACGAGACCGATGATCAGCAGCAGAAGGACGTAGCCCTGCTGGATGGCCATCGCGGCCAGCGCAAAACCGATCGCCAGCGCGCCGGTGTCTCCCATGAACACCCTTGCGGGGTGGCGGTTGAAGATCAGGAACGCGGCGAGGCCGCCGCAAAGCGTCATGCCGACGGCCTTCTCGCCCGCCGGTGCATGAGGAACGAAAAGCACGAGGGCCGCGATCGCGATGATGGACAGCCCGGCGGCCAGACCGTCCATGCCGTCGGTGATGTTCACGGCGTTTGCGGTGCCGGCCACCGCGATGACCGCTATCGGCAGCCACCACAGAGGCTGACCGTCGAGCGCGACCCACGCGACAGGGATGGCGAGCAAGAGCTGGATCGGAAACTTGAGTCTCGCGGGGACGCCAATCGACCCACGACGAAACTTGCTCAGATCGTCGACCAGGCCGATCGCGCCACCGACGAGCAGGCCCAGCACAGCCGGAATGGCGCCCGAGTGACCGGCGGCTGTGGCAGCGGCCCCGCCCAGCACCGCGATCACCACGAAGACGATGCCGCCTCCTGTCGGCGTGCCGGCCTTCTTCTGGTGCGTGCCCGGAAGCTCTTCCTGGATGACCTGGCGAGCGCCCTGGTCACGCAGCCATCGGATCGCGAATGGATACACGACGCCCGAGACCACCAGGGCGACGAGAAAAGTGACGAGGTCGAAGATCACGCGGTGGTCAGCTCGCTCACGAGCTCATCGAGCCTGACTCCGTGCGAGCCCTTGACCAGGACGCGATCGCCTGGCCCCGCATGTCCCTTTATCCATTGCGCCGCGGCGGCGCGGTCCGCCACCACTGCTCCTCCGGCCGCAGCCATCAACTTGGCGTGGCCGGAATCGACGACGCAATAAGCGTCGAACACCTGGGCCGCGCGCTCTCCCACGTGACGATGAGCTTCATCGGCGAGCGGCCCCAGCTCACGCATCTCGCCCAGCACCGCGAAGAGCTTTCCGGAGCGTGGAAGCTCGGCCAGCGTATCGAATGCCGCCAGCATCGACTCCGGGCTGGCGTTGTATGCGTCGTCGACCACGATGAAGCCGCCCCGCCCCTGTCTCTCGTCGAGGCGGTGCGCGACCTCGACCTCGCGCAGAGCTTCTGCGCCGATTTCCAGGGGCACTCCCGCAAACTCGCCCGCGGCAAGCGCAGCCGCCGCGTTTAGCGCCTGGTGACTTCCGCGCATCTTGAGTCGCACGTCGACGCCGTTGATCGAGAACGCGGAGCCATCGCTCTCGGGGCGATAACCATCGACGCGATAGTCGCCGCGCTCGGCGCCGAAAGACGCCACACGTGCGGTGGTCATCTGCACGAGAAGCGGGTAGAACTCGTTGTCCGCGTTGAGCACCGCCAGTCCCGCGTCGGGCAGCGCGGCGACCAGCTCGCCCTTGCTGCGCGCGAGCTCCTCGCGCGAGGAGAAGAACGCCATGTGC
>DASYZS010000089.1:0-7829 GCA_035945895.1 Candidatus Dormiibacterota bacterium
GTGAGAATTACCGGTCGCCGCCCGACGCGGTCTGAGATCCGCGCCCCCGGCAGCGAGATGACGAAGGCGCTCAGGATCACGATCCCGCTCAGCGTGTAGGTGGCGGTCGTGGTCGCCTGCGGCTCGTGATTGAAGAACACGTCGCTGAAGTAGAAGTAGATGAAGCTCTGCACCCCGACCAGGCCCATGAGGATGAGCAGCCGCGACGCCATGAGCCACAGGAAGCTCGTCGACCGAAGCGGCCGCGTGAAGGTCGTGACCACCGCGCGGCGCACGTTGTCGAACTGCGCTTCTTCCGGCTGCACGCGATCGGGGACGAGCAGCACCGTCGGCAGAGCGGTCGCGATGAGCACCGCGCAGATGCTGAGGATCGCCACGGTCGAGCCGCCATGGGCCAGGATGTAGCCGCCGACAACCGTCCCCGTGAACAGCCCGACCACGTTCGAGAGGCCGTAGTAGCCGGAAGCCTGTCCGCGCTGCGGCTGAGCCACCACGTCGGGCAGCAACCCCTGGTACGGACCCTGCGCGGTGTTGGAAGCGGTCTGGAGGAGGAAGTAGAAGACGAGCAGCATCCAGTACGAGCCCGCGAGAGCAATTCCGATCAGGAAGACGATGTCGCCCGCCGTCCCCACCGCGATGAACGGATGGCGCCGGCCAAGGCGCGTGCGGGTGCGGTCGGAAAACGCGCCGACGAGCGGCTGCCAGACGACCGCCATCAGCGAACCGACCCCCTCCAGAACACCAAGCGCCAGTCCCTTGTGCGAGTTCCCCACCAGCCGCTCCACGAGTTGGGGCAGGATGAGCAGCCCCATGCTGTTCCACAGGTAACCGATCGCCACCCAGTACAGCGACAGCACGATGAAGTCCCACTGGTTCAGGCGCCGCTGGGGCTGCGATGGAGGCGAGCTCAGTCGGGTCGGTAAGGTGGCAGCGATTTCTTGACCGGCCTGTCTTCGCGGTAACCGAGCGCGTATTCGCCCTGGAGGATCGTGTGCACCTCGCGTGTGCCCTCGTAGATGATCGGCGCACGCGCGTTGCGCAAGAACCGCTCGACCGGGTACTCGGCCGAGTAGCCGTAAGCTCCGTGCACCTCGATCGCGTCGTGCGCCGCGTTGAATGCAGCGTCGGTTGCGTACTGCTTGGCCATCGACACCTGACGCGTGTGTCGCGCGCCGGTGTTCTTCATCCACGCGACTTTGAAGTAGAGGAGCCGGCAGATCTCGTAGTCACGCGAAATGCGCGCGATCATCTGCTGCACGAGCTGATAGCGGCCGATCTCCTGGCCGAACGTCTTCCGCTCGCGCGCATATTTGACCGACGCATCGAGGCACGCGCGCACCGTCCCTGTCGCGCCGGCAGCCACGGTGTAGCGACCGTTGTCGAGGCAGCTCATCGCGATCTTGAAGCCGTCGCCTTCGTCGCCGATCCGATTGTCCTCAGGCACCTCGACATCGCTCATGAAGATCGAGCCCACGTCGCCCGCGCGGATGCCCAGGCGGTCTTCGATCGGCTCGGTGCGCAGCGCCTTGCCGCAGGCCTCTCGGTCGAGCATGAAGGCGGACACGCCCTTCGATCCGGCCTTGGGGTCGGTCTTCGCAAATACCAGCAGGTAGTCGGCGGTGTCCGCGTCGGAGACCCAGATCTTCTGTCCGTTGAGCACATAGCCGTCGCCGTGGCGCTTCGCCGTCGACTGCATCGAAGCCACGTCGGAGCCGGCGTTCGGCTCGGTCAGGCCGTAGCAGGCGAGCTTCTGGCCGGAAGCCATGGGGACCAGCCAGGCCTGCTTCTGCTCTTCGGTCGCCCAGGTGTACAGGCCCATACCGACGAGCCCGACGTGCACGGAGAGCACGGTGCGATAGACGGTGTCGACGTACTCGAGCTCCTCGCAGACAAGCCCCAGCGCCAGGTAGTCGAGACCGTGCCCGCCGTAGCGCTGCGGAAAGCACACGCCCGGGAGGCCGAGCGAAGCGAGCTTGGCGAAGATCTCGGGGTCGTGCTTGCCGGCGCGATCGTTGGCCGCGATCTGCGGGGCAAACTCGCGAGCGCAGAAGTCGCGGACAGTGTCGACCAGCTGCTGCTGATCCTCGGTGAGTCCGAGATCGACCACGCGACTAAGTTAATGCGTCGTCGCGCAGGGAGTCGGCGTCACCTTGGGAGATGGGCTGGCCTTTGGCGCCGGGCTCGTCTTCGGCGTGGGCGTCGGCGAAGGACAGGTGGTCGGATTGGGCGTCGCCGGCAGCGGCTTGAGGTCGTCCGGCCCGACATGACCGATCAGGGGCAAACGGTGTCCGAACCCGAGGATGTACGGCACGGTGCGCGAGCCGTGGAGCTGGGGCTGGATGAAGTCCGTATAGATCTGCTGCAGCTGGTGGATGCCCGCAACCTGGTCGAGGTGCGCTCCGCCGCTCTTGGACGCGTTGGCCTTCAACGCCGCCAGGTCGTCTTTGGAAACCATCGCCGCCGTGATCGGGTTGGACAGGATCTCGCTCTCGAGCTGATCGACCTGGGTGAGCGTGAGGCTCGCGCTCTTGATCGCGGGTTCAAACGCGTTGTCGAGGACGACGAGCGCCGAAACCGCGAGGTAAATCACGACCAAGGTGACGAGGACGTGGACGAAAACTCCCAGCAGGCCGTCCACGCCGCGGATCGCCTCCAGGCGGTGGAAGGCCCCACCGATCGAGCCACCGATCGCGCCGGCCACGACGGCGATGATCAAGGCGGCGAACACGCTCAGGACCGGGCTCAGGTGCAGCAGCTTCTGCATCTCGTTTGTGTACTGGTCGTGGAACCGAAACACGATCAGCAGAGTGCCGAAGAAGAAGATCTCGGCCAGAAGCGGCTGGATGACGCCGCGCTGGTAACCGGTGATGAGCGCGATCACGAGGACCAGGACGACGATGATGTCGATGATCACGGGCGCGGGCAATTCTAGAGGACGGGCCCGCGAACTCCGGCTAGCTTCGGATTCCGGAGCCGTCGAGTTCAAGCCTCCCGTATTCAGTTAGACTCGCATCGACTCTTGGCCCGAACGATCGCGGTCGCGATGCAGAAGGGCGGGGTAGGCAAAACCACCACCGCCGTCAACCTGGGCGCCGCACTCGCCGAGTTGGGCCAGCGCGTCCTCCTGATCGACCTCGACGCCCAGGGCCACCTCACCCTCTACATGAAGCCTCAGGGTGAGCTGGACAAGACCATCTACAACCTGCTCGTCGACCCGGACACCACGGTGACCGACGTCGTCCAGGAAGCGCCCCAGATGGGTGTGCATTACATCCCTGCCGACATCGAGCTCGCGGGTGCGGAGAACCAGCTCATCAACGAGATCGGCCGTGAGAGCATCCTTCGCGACAAGCTCGAGCCCGTGCAGAAGCGGTACGACTTCATCATCATCGACTGCCCACCGTCCCTCGATTTGATCGTGATCAACGCACTCGTTGCTGCAGACGAGGTCCTCGTGCCCTTGCAGGCGGAATTCCTCGCGCTCAGGGGAATGCAGGAGCTGCTCGTCACAATGGAGCGGGTCAAACGGAGACTCAACCCGCGCCTCGAGCTGATCGGAATCCTGCCGACGCTCTACAAGCACCGAGCGCTGCACTCGCAAGAAGTGCTTGCCGCGGTCAAAGAGAAGTACGGGAGCAAGGTCTACGACTTCTGGATCACCGACTCGATTCGCTTCGCCGAGACGCCGCTCGCCGGCCAGTCCATCCTGACTTACGCCAAGGAGTCGGAAGGGGCGAGGTCATATCGGGCGCTCGCGACAGCGGTCATGCAGAATCACAGGGTTCAAGACTGAGGGATTAGACCATGCCCAACTTCAAGCGCGCGTCGCTCGTCGGCTCGGAAGAACTGTTTCGTCCCACGCGGCCGCAGGTCGTGTCGGACACCGACGACGTGATCAAGGAGACCGTCGACAGGCCCGGCCGCGCCAAGGAGATCGTCTACAAGACGCTGAACTTCACGCAGGAAGAGATCGAGCTGCTGCTCGATGCCGTGCAGGTTGCCAAATACCCTGACCGGCCGCGGCCGAAGCCGCCGCTGGATCGGTTCGATTCGCTCGACGCCTTGCGGCAAAAGATCCAGGCCGTCGCTGAAACCTAGGACTTGCCCTTCGACCGGCGCCGGACGTACCCGTAGGCCCAGAAAAGGCAGACCAGCAGCAGGCCTGCCGTAAATGCCACGGCGGCGACTTGCCCCATTCCTGTAAATACTGACCTGTGGGAAAACTCTCGATCGTCAAGGTCCGCCTCGACCACGACGTGAACGCATACGTCGTGTCGGACGCGGCGACCAAGGAGGCGATCGTCATCGACCCCGGCCAGCCAGCGGAGAAGATCGTCGAGCAGACCGCGGGCCTGAAGGTGAAGCACATCCTCGCCACTCACGGACATCCGGGTCATGTGGGCGGCAAAGACGACGTCAAAGCGGCCACCGGTGGCCAGACCGGCATCCACCAGGCCGACGCCAAGCAGTTTCTTCGCTCGGCCGACCGCTACCTGCTCGACGGTGACGAGCTGGAGTTCGGCGAGTTCAAGGTCCAGGTCATGCACACGCCGGGGCATACGCCGGGCAGCGTCAGCTTCATCGTCGCCAACCACGCCTTCGTCGGCGACACGATCCTGGCCGGCGGCGTGGGCAAGCAGACGCCGGAGACCGACCTGCGACGCCAGATGATGAGCATCGGCACCAAGCTGTTGCGACTGCCGATGTCGACGGCGCTCTATCCCGGCCACGGCCCGGCGACGAGCTTGGAACGCGAGGTCGCGCAGAGCCCGATCTTCCGCGGCGCGGGGGCGCGGGGCTAGAGGCTAGGAGCCGAAAAAGCTCAGGGCGATCACAGTCACGCCCTGCTCCGTCTTCACGGTGATCGTTCCGGTGTCGTGGGAGTTGCTGTTGCGCGCGAACGTGCCTGCAAACAGGGCACCGGACGGCGCATTGCCGACCGTCAACTTCCAGTCGCCCTGGTTGAGCTGCCTCTGGTAATAGGCCTGGACCTTCGCCGGATCGTCCGTCGTCTGCCACTCCATGCCATAGGTGACCTCGCCCGCTGAGTTGAAGGCGGCCGCGGCGGTCAGCCGGGCCCTGGGGTAGACGGGGACGTCGGCTGGAAAGGCCGCGGGGGTCGGGACCGCGTCGTCGAGCTGGACCGGAGGGCTCCCTGATGCGGAGGGCGATGTCCCGGAGAACCCCGGAACTTGCGAGCATCCCGCGGCGATCAGCAGTCCCGCCAGCGCCAGGACCACCACCTTCATCGCACTGCCAGCGCCGGCCGAACCATGCGACCCCGCGGGCGATCTCCCGTGGGTTCGCCCCGGAGGAAGACCGCCTCGATGGCGAAATCGAACCGGCGGCCCTCGAGAGCGCCGTGTCGCTGGCGCGAGCGCATGTCCTGCGCGCGAACCCGTGTAGTTGCGTTCGGATCGACGATCACGATGTCCGCGTCGTAACCGGGAGCGAGAGCACCTTTGCCCTTCTCAAGGCCGGCAAAGGCCGCGGGCGCCTGGCTCACCCAGCGCGGTGCCTGCCACACGTCGCCCAGCTCTTTCGCGATCTGCAGGCAGCTCAAGTACAGCGTCTGCACGCCCGGACTGCCCGCCGGCGCCTCCTCGAGCTCGCCCGACTTCTCCTCGTCGGTGTGCGGTGCGTGGTCGGTGCTGACCATGGTGATCGCGCCGCGCCGAAGCCCGTCGACCAACGCCTTGCGGTCGGCTTCGGTGCGGATCGGCGGCAGCATCTTCATCGCCACACCGACCCGCGCGAAATCGCGATTCGTGAGCAGAAGGTACTGCGGGCACGTCTCGAGGGTGAGCGACGTGCCTGCCTGGATCGCGTCCTCGGCTGCCCTGAGCCCAAGCGCGCTGGAGAGATGCGCGACGTGCAGGTGAGCGCCGGATTCGCGCGCGACCGCCGCAGCCGCGGAGATGGCGACCGCCTCTGCTTCGGGCGGCCGTGCCGCGAGGACGTCCTCGTATGTGAGCAGCGGCCGGCGGAACGCAGCCAGGACGGTCGGGTCTTCCGCGTGGATCGCGAGCGGCAGGCCGAGATGCGCGACCGTCGAGGCGAGCCGCGCCAGCGTGCCGTAGTCCGCCGGCGCCTCGAGGTCCGGATCGTCCACGCCCGGCGAGTACAGGACCTGCTTGCGGCTGAGGCTGAAGGAGTACGCGAGATACGCCTTGAACCCGACCGCTCCCGCCGCCGCGAGACCCTCCAGTTGCTCCGAGGTAGAGCTCGACCGGATCAGGCCCCAGAGGCCGAAATCGACGTGCGCCTTGCTGTGCGCCAGGGCCGCCTTGGCCTCGAGGACACCGGCGCCGTCCACAGCCGGAACCGTGTTGGGCATGTCCAGCACGACCGTCACGCCGCCGGCGGCCGCCGCGGCGGTGAGGCTGCCGAAGTCTTCTTTCTCCGGAAATCCGGGGTCCCGGCTGTGCACGTGCACGTCGATCGCGCCCGGCAGGACGTACTTTCCCTTCGCATCGACGACGTCTCCGCTGCTTCTGAGGCCGGAGTCGACACGGATGATCACGCCATCCTCGACCAGGACGTCAGCGACGCTCGGACCGTCAGGCGTGAAGACGGTGCCGCCGCGGACCAGGAGCTCAGTCAAGCGTCAGGTCGGAGATCCGGAACAGTGGTGAGTAAGGGATGCGGGCTTCGCGGATGTTCTCCTCCCCGCCCTCGCCGCGGTCGAGCACCACGACCAGGTGGACGACGTCGAGGCCCACGTCGCGCAGCACCTGGATCGAGCGCAGCGAATCGCCTCCCGTGGTCACAACGTCCTCGATGACCGTGACCCGGTCGCCGGGATCGAACCGACCTTCGAGCTGCTTACCCGTGCCGTAACCCTTCGGCTCTTTGCGCACCAGGAGCAGTGGAAGCCCGGTCTCTATGGACACCGCACCTCCGAGCAGCACCGCACCCAGCTCGGGTGCCGCAAGTCGCTGCGTGTCCTTCGGCACGAGCCTGGCCAGCTCCGCACCAATTCGTTTGAGCAGGTCGGGTTGTGTCTCGAAGAGAAACTTGTCGAAGTAGCGGTTCGAGCGTTTGCCGGAACGGAGAACGAAGTCGCCCTTGAGATACGAGGCCGCGACTAGATCGCGCGCCAGCGCCTCCCGGTCCGCAACCACGTGGTCAATCTAGAAGATCCGGCGTGGCCTGCGCGGCCGGGTTCATCCCGGCCGCAACTTTGTCTCTCTGATCTCCGGGCGTTGTGACCCTACGAAAAGGGAGGGTTTCCGCAAGGGAACCGTAGGTGCCCTTGCGTTTTCAATCTAATGGATAGAAGCAGGCCGCCAGGTGCTCGTCGCCGAACGACTCGAGCGGCGGAACCGCCTCGGCGCAATGCTCCTTCGCCCGCGGGCATCGCGTGCGGAAGCGGCATCCCGAAGGCGGGTTGACCGGCGATGCCACGTCGCCCTGCAGGATCGTCCGCTCGCGCCGCATCTCGACGACCGGATCGGGGATCGGGATTGCCGAAAGCAGCGAGCCTGTGTACGGATGTCTCGGGCGCTTGTACAGCTGAGTTCCCGGAGAGATCTCCATGATCTTGCCGAGGTACATCACCGCGATGCGGTTGGAGATGTGCTTCACGACCGACAGGTCGTGGGCGATGAACAGATATGTCAGGTTGAATTTCGACTGCAGGCGCTCGAGCAGGTTGATGATCTGCGCCTGGATCGAGACGTCGAGCGCGGAGATCGGTTCGTCGCACACGATGAAGCTCGGCTCGACGGCAAGGGCTCGCGCGATCCCGATCCTCTGTCGCTGGCCGCCCGAGAACTCGTGGGGATAGCGGTCCACGAACCGCGGGTTGAGGCCGACCACGCGCAGCA
>DASYZS010000090.1:0-46376 GCA_035945895.1 Candidatus Dormiibacterota bacterium
CCAGCCGCCGATGAACGGGCCGACGATGAAGCTCAGGCCGAACACGGCACCGAACAATCCCTGGAAACGCCCTCTCTCGCGCGGGCTGTACAGGTCGGCGATGGTCGCGATCACGATCGGGAACAGGGCGCCGGCGCCCAGGCCCTGGATGGCTCGGAAAGCGACCAGCTCGTTCATGTTCTGGGACGCGCCGGACAGCCAGGAACCGAGCAAGAACAGGACTACGCCGGTCATCAGCATCACCTTGCGCCCGAAGACGTCCGAGAATTTTCCGTAGATCGGAACCGTGATCGTGGACGTCAACAGGTACGCGGTCACGACCCACGCATAGAGGTTGGCGCCGTTGAGGTCGGTGATGATGCGCGGCAGCGCGGTCCCGACCACCGTCTGATCGAGCGACGCGAGGAACATCGTGAGGAGGATCGCGCCCAGGATCGCGAGCTTTCTGCGCGGCGGCAGGAGCATCAGCGACTGCGTTGGCGGCGCTCCATCGGTCGCTGTCGGCGCTTGGGGTTGAACCTGGGGCTGCTCGGCGGCGGTCACCTTGATCCCGACCTCCCACTGAAAAGATCCTCCGCGGCCCGGACGATGATGTCCACGCACGCCGCGTGCGACAGCGCCGTGCTGTTGAGCACGACGTGATAGTTGCGCGGGTCGTTCCAAGCTCCCGCTCGCGGATAGAAGTGCTGAACATACGCAAGCCGAGCTCGGTCGTTCTGCTGCTGCGCGCGACTCGCGGCCGCTAAGTCGATACCCAGCCGCGCGGAGGCGGCGCGACAGCGCGCCTCCACATCGCCGTCCAACCTCACGTGCAGCACTCCCGGAACTCCCTTCAGGGCGAAGACCCCCGCGCGTCCAAGGACTACGGCGCCCGTCGTTTCGGCGATGCGGCGGAGTGTCTCCTCAGTCCTGGCGATCTCAGGAATCGCGCCGCGCTGCTCGGCTGAGGCCGTCACGCCCACAAAAAGGCCGCTGGTCGCGAGAACCCTGTCCAGGAGTCGCTCCGCGCGCGGAGTGCGGTCGACGTCGTCAGCCAGGGCCGATTCCTCCGGTTCGTGTATCTCCTCCGCCAGCTTGGGCGGAATCGCCCTGTCGATGAACGGAAGCCCAAGGCGTTTGGCCACTTCCGGGGCGATCACGCTCCCACCGGCGCCGTAGGTGGCGGCTATTGTGACCGTTCCCATCCAGCCGACTTTAACGAACGGCGACGCTCGACAATTCCGAGCAGGTCATCCTGACGCCGGCCTTGCCTGGATCGATGCCTGGAAATCGACTTGTCCCGAAGAGCCCATCAAAGGCGCGACGTTCTCGCAGTCGAGGCTGCCAGCCATCCCTGTGGCGCCAAACGTGGCGAGGTGCAATTTGCACACGCCTTGCCCCACGGTCGCAATGCCGCCCTGGTGCGTCGTTTCATCCGCGAACGACGCCAGGACCTGGTTCGGTCCGCTCAAATCGGAATTGGCCGCCGCCCCCCCGATGACCGTGACTCGCAGTTCCTGGGTGCTTGACGATCCGAGGTCCAGGAACGCCTGGCGGGAGCTGAGGACCAGGCCATTGGCTGGGTTGGAGTCGGAGTCGAGTGTGTAGGTGGAGCTGAAACTTCCGGCCCGGAAGTTGATCGTCGCCGTGGCCCTCAGAGCAATGCCACCGCCGGGGCCGGGGCTTGTCGAAGGCGAACTTGATACGGTCGCGCTCGGCGATGGTGTGGCGCGGCTCGACACGGGTGTCGGGCCGCAGGATCGCAACGAGCAGCCGGTCAGGAGCATTGCCGCGACGGCTGCCCACGACAGCGGGCGCAAGATAGGCGGGCCCTAGGAACCCAGCATCGACATCAGGCGGCCGTCTTCGCCCGTGAAAAGCAGCTCCACCGCCTTGCGTGTTGGCACAGTGTGGCCGCCTCCCGGCACGAACACCACGTCGTCCTTGGCGCAGACATATAGCTCTGGATGCCGGTCGAGCGCCGACTGCAGCGTCTGGATCATCAGCTCTCGTCGCGCCCGCATCATGGCCTGGCCTTTGCTCTGCCACCAGTCGGCGGCGGGGCGAACCACCGCCGCCTCCACCGCCGCCTTGCCGACCTCGAGCAAGATCTGCATCACCGCCCCGACGACCAACTGCTCTGGGCTCGCGTTCATGCCGCTGCCGGCCGGGGAAACAGGTTCGGCGGCCGGGGTCGCGGGTGGTGTTGATGACGCCTGCCGGATCAGCTCGAGTTGAGCGGCAAAACCCTCACTGAGGGATCGTGTGGCCTTGCTATCGCCGCACTTCGGACACGCGGGCCGATCTTCGTTCGCCGACATTGCGATCTCCAGAACGATATTTCTTTCAGGGTCGCCGAAGCACCTGCGACGCGAACCACGTGCCGATCCCGGTTACGAGCAGGAAGACTGGCACGTAGTCGGCGAAGTTGTGCGGACCGAAGGAGTTCGGGTCGGGATTGCTGATACCGATCACCGTAATCACAGCCACAGCGACGAGCCCTATAGCCGCGATGATCGAGAGCACTTGTCTTGTCCACCCAGGCTGCGGGGCCGTGACGAGCGCCGCGCCAAGCCCGACTACGAGAGCGCAAGGCAGGTAGTGCAGCGCTGTGACACCGATCTGCGTGAGGAGCGGAAGATCGGGTTGACTGAAGTTGCCGCCGTTCCAGCCCCAGGCGGCGGCCATCAGCAGCACCGCCGCCGCCTCGAAGCGGCTCGCGCCAGTGGACTCTGTGAGATGCGCCTTCAATGACTCTTCTCCTGTATGATTGCTATGTGCCAAAGTTACTTATCGGCAAAGATACTTTGCGCCATAGAATCTTGTCAAGAGCCACTCGCCGGAACCTGGCTGAGGCCGTCCAGCAAGAGTTGCGCCGGCTCACGACCGAGATCGACAACCTTGACGAAGGCGCTGCCCGGCACTTCGGAGTCAACCGCACGGACCTACGTTGCGTGGACGTGCTCACGAGCCGGGGACCGATGCGCCCATCAGAGCTGGCCGCTGCGGTTCGGCTTACGTCTGGCGGGCTCAGCATCGCCCTCGAGCGCCTCGAACGCGCCGGCTACATCCGACGTAAGCCCCACCACGAGGATCGCCGCAGCGTGGTCGTCGAGGCGACGGAAAAAGCGCACCGGGTCGATGACGAGATCTTCGGAGCGATCGAGAAACGTATGCGCCGGCTGCTCAGCGGCTACCGGCGCGACGAGCTCGCGGTGGTGCGGCGCTTCCTGGCCGATACGCGTGCGGCGATCGTCCCCGGCCCTGATTAGGGCATCCGGGCCGCCTCGGGAATTCCCTCCATATTTCCTTTCGTAGGCACGAACGTCCGCGACGTGGTGGAGAATCCCACGGCCGCCATGTACCTCGCCGTCATCCAGCCGTGGGAGACCCGGCTCATCTCCACCGGATTCGCAATGGCCCTGGGGGCGATCGCCTACCTGGTCATCCAGCGCGGCAGAAAGGCCGAGGCGGCGGCGAAGACCGTCAGCCAGATCCAGCGCGCGGGCGAGATGGTGGTCGCCGTCCCGGTCGTGGTCTACGGGCTGGTTGTCGTGATGGCGATCGTCGCGGGCATCCTCCTCCACCTCCCCTTGTGGACCGCGGCGTTCCTGGTCCCGGTCGTGGCCTGGACGGCATGGTGGCTGCCGGCCAGGCGCCGTTGTGTCACAACCGAGGCTTCGATCGTCGTCAACGGCCTTCCGTCGCGGGTCTCGGCCTTCGTCGCCGACGTCCCCGGCCACACCAAATGGAGCCCAGGCGTCGTCTCCTGTACGCCCGACATACAGGGGCCACGCGGCCCGCGCTTCAACACGCTGGAACGAGGTGCGGACGGCAGGGAGATCGCAGGAGTGATCGAGGTGACGCGCGACGACCCCGGTGTCGAGGTCGACATCCTGCTCGCTGGGACGGGGGCGACCGGCGACTACTACAGCTTCTCCCCCAGCGGCGGCGGTACGCTCGTCTCCAAGCGGACCGTTGTCGAGCTCCCCTACATCCTCGCGCTGACCGGCGCGATTTTCGCCCTCAGGGGTGACCCCACCGGTGGGCACCAGCGCAGGGTCAACGAGGTGAACGCGCTGAAGACCGCCTTCGAGTCAGACCTGTAGGCCTGAGCTGCGATCAGGCCCGCCTGGCCGCTTCCGGAATTCCCTCCGGCTCGTAGACAGCCGGCGGTTCGATGTCAAACGCATCGGCCAGGCGAACGAACAGGCTGAAGAGCGCCGCGTCGTAGACCGCCTCAGCGATCTGCTCGTCGGACCAGCCGACGTCTCGGAGCCCCTGCACCTGTTCGTCGGTGACCTTGTAGGCGTGACGGCTGATCGTCTCCACGAACTCGAGAAGGTTGCGCTCTGCCGGAGTCACGTCGGCCGCCGCAAGATCGCCACGCCTCAACGCTGAAGCTGCGGCAGCGTACTGCTCGCCCTGCAACTGCAGGAACCAGGTGTGCGAGCTGAGTCAATACCGGCAGCGGTTCAGGGCAGACACATACGAGGCCACCATCTCGTGCTGCGCGCGGGTCAGCGCGCCGTCCGTGAAATGTAGGGTGTTCGCCGCCTGCGAGATGGCGGCCAGAAAATCGGGCCGCAGGCTCATCGTCTGCATGATCGGAGCCACGATGCCGGCAACACTCGATCGCTTCACTCGCTGGTAGAGATCGGCCAGCTGTCCGGTCGCCTCCGATTCCTCAACGTGCTTGATCCGCATGCCGTTAGTTTGGCCCCCCGAGATTGACAGCGCCGGACGAGGGGCGATATATTGCCGTAACCGGTTACGGGAATCGGTTTGAAACGAGCATGAGCACGAGACCCACACCCGGCACACGTCGTCCGACCATCAACGACATCGCGACCAAGGTCGGCCTTTCCAAGGCCAGCGTCTCGCGCGCCCTCAACGGCAAGCAGGACGTCGACCCGGAGACGCGAAAGCGGATCTTCAAGATCGCCACGCAGATGGGTTATGTGCCCAGCGCCACCGCTCGAGCGCTGAGCAACGGGCGTTCGAACTGCCTGGGGCTGCTCGTCCCCTCCCTCACCTGGCCCTGGATCCTCGAAGTCCTGCGTGGGGTGGCCGAGGAGATCGAGAGGTCGGGCTACTCGCTGATGCTCTACACGACCGCCAACGGCGAAGACTCAGAGCGCGCGTTCATGTCGCAGGTGGTTCCAGCCGGTGCGGTCGACGGACTTGCCCTGGTGATTCCTCCCGGGATGTTCGAGTACATCGGCGAGCTCGCCAAGAGAGGGATGCCGGTGGTGGTCATCGACGACCGCGGACACCATCCCGAGTTTCCAACGGTCGCGACCACGAATCTGGAGGGCGGACGCAGCGCCACGCAGCACCTCATCGACCTTGGCCGGCGCAGGATCGCCATGCTCAACGGTCAGCTCGAGTTCGGCTGCAACCGGGATCGCCTGGAGGGCTACCAATCGGCCTTGCAGGATTCAGGCATCCGGTTCGAAAGCCGGCACACTATGACCGGTTACTTCACCGAGGAGAGCGGCGCCTCGGGTATCGCGCGGGTGCTCGAATCCGATCCGAAAGTCGACGCGGTTTTCGCTGCCAACGACCTGATGGCGTTCGGCGCCATGCGGGCAATCCGCAACTCCGGGCGGCGGATCCCGGACGACGTGGCCGTCGTCGGATTTGACGACATTCCGGCGTCGGCCATCACGCATCCTCCGTTGACGACCGTGCACCAGCCCCTGTACGAGATGGGTCGCAAGGCCGCCGGGATGGTCATGGCGGCCGTCAGGGGAGATCGCATCGAAGGCAGAATCGAGCTTCCCACCTCCCTGGTGGTGCGGGCATCGACCGTCTCCGAAAGCTGAGACGGATTCGCCATTGAGTCGGTTCGTAGAGCAGCTTCTCGCGCGCATGACGCTGCGGGAAAAGATCGGTCAGATGGCGCAGGCCGACATCCGCAGCCTGCGCGACGGCTCGGTCCGGGAGCTCGGGCTTGGTTCAGTCCTGAGTGGCGCCGGAGTCAACCCAAGCCCGAACAATCCGCAGACCTGGAGCGAGATGGTCCGTCGTGTCCAGGTGGAAGCGCTCGAGAGCAGGCTCGGGATACCGCTGCTCTACGGCGTGGACGCGGTGCACGGGCACAACAACGTCCGCGGCGCGACCGTGTTTCCCCACAACATCGGCTTGGGTGCGACGCGCGATGCGGAGCTGGTCGAGCGAATCGCCAACGTGACCGCACGCGAACTTCTCGCCACGAACGTCCACTGGACCTTTGCGCCGGCGGTCAGCGTTCCCCAGGACGTCCGCTGGGGACGCACCTACGAGGGCTTCGGTCAGGATCCTCTGCTTGTCGCCTCGCTGGGCGCCGCGTTCATCCGCGGGCTCAACGGCAGGGTTCTCGCCTCACCGAAGCATTTCGTCGGCGACGGCGGCACGGCTTGGGGCACGACGCGCCGCTATGAATGGATTCACGGCCCGTGGACGAGCGATGTCGCGGACCGGTGGCAGATCGACCAGGGAGACCTGATCGCCGATGAGCTGAGCCTGCGCGAGACTCACCTCCTTCCCTACGTGGCCGCGATCTCGGCCGGCGCCATGAGCGTGATGGTTTCGTACAGCAGCTGGAACGGGCTGAAGCTGCACGCCCATCGCTATCTGCTGACAGACCTCCTGAAGGGCGAGCTCGGCTTCAAGGGATTCCTCGTTTCCGACTGGCTCGCTGTCAGCCAGCTTGGGCCGGACTTCGAAGCGGCGGTCGGCACTGCGGTCAACGCCGGCATCGACATGGTGATGGTGCCGTTCGAGTTCGAGCGGTTCATGCGGGCTCTCGAGGCGGGGGTTGGGTCGGGGGTCGTCCCTCAGTCGCGGGTCGACGATGCGTGCCGGCGCATCCTCGAGGTGAAGGCGGCCCTGCACCTGTTCGAGGACCCGTTCGGCGACCCCTCGCTGCTGCCCGAGGTTGGCGCGAAATCGCACCGCGACGTGGCGCGTGAGGCGGTGAGGAAATCCCAGGTCCTCCTCAAGAACTCAGACGGCCTGCTTCCGCTGCCTTCTGATGCGGGCCGGCTGTTGATCGCCGGCGAGGCGGCGGACGACGTCGGTCTGCAGTGCGGCGGCTGGACGATCGAGTGGCAGGGAGGCCGCGGCCCCATCACGCTGGGAACGACCCTCGTCGGCGCGATCGCCGACGCGGTGTCCCCCACTACGTCTGTGACGTATCAGCCGGATGGCCGGTTCGAGGTCGATGGAGACGTCGGGATCGTCGTCGTGAGCGAACCGCCTTACGCCGAGGGCGAAGGCGACTCCAACGATCTATCGCTGTCCGCTGACCAGGTCGAGCTCGTCGACCGCGTGCGCCGTCACTGCAAATCGCTTGTACTGGTCATCTACTCGGGCCGGCCATTGCTCATCACCGAGGTTCTCGAATCCTGCGACGCGATCGTCGCGTCGTGGCTTCCTGGAACCGAGGCCGCGGGTATCGCCGACGTGCTGTTCGGCGTCCAGCCTTTCACCGGGCGTCTCCCCCACGCGTGGCCGCCCCTCTTTCCTTATTTATATGGGTTGACTACGACGCTCAGGCCTGATCTCGATCGTGCGGACCAGGCTCTCGCCAGCGCAGCCGGTAATCCGAACGACGTGGGAGCCGGCGCCTAGCGGCCGCTTCGTGGAAGCCGATACGTTGCCGGCGCCGGCAGCATCCTCCACCAGCGCAACTCCGTCCACCGAGACCTCGATCGCCGGCCGGCCGTTGGCCGAGGCAATCTCGAACTCCACCGGCGCGGCCTGACGCATCTCGAACTCGTATGCGACCCACTCCCTGTCGCGCAGGCTCACGACCAGGTCGTCCTCGGCCGAATGCGTGGCGTCGCGTGCGTGGTTCCAGTCGAGCTCGCCGTCATCCGTGCCTTGCACGCGCCGGATGGTGACCTGGTCGTCGCTGCGGAAGCCGGTCAGCGGCCTGGCGTCAAACGTCCTGTACGACCTGCCAGCCCCGCGAAAGCCAAAACCGACCGCGGGAATCTTCACCGGCGCCCTCCGGAAGAGAGCCGCAACCACGTCCGCGCGGTACTCGCAGCGTTCGATTGCCATCGCGGCCAGCAAATCGCTCAGCAGCCGCCATGCCTCCGACGCGGTGGGTTGTGGCGCTCGACATGCGGCAAAGTCGACGATCTTCTGCCATCCCGCGGGCGCGACCACCGAGCATGGAGAGGTCGACGTGTTGACCTTCTTCCAGGGCCAGAAGTTCCACGAAATCCCGCAATCGTCGTACAGCTGAAACGCGGTCTGGATCCACGGGAGGTAGTTCTCACCTCCCTCGCCCATATAGACAGGCAAGCCCAGACGCCGGCCCGCGTCGAGGTACGGCTGGATGCTCGGCCGGTCCGGTGGCGACCAGTATTTGTGGAACTGAAGCAGCGAGTTGGGATCCCAGACCTCGGTGAAGATGCTCCAGTTCGTCGCCCAGTGCGTGCCCTCATAGCTGATGGCGTGATTGGGGTCGATCCCGCGAATCGCAGTCGTCAGATCGATGTAGATGTCTCGCAGTCGATCCGCGTAGCTGTGTTGGTACTCGAGAGGCAGGGGTTCGTTGAGCAAGTCGTAGGCCGCGACGGCCGGCTCGTCCCGATACCGGCGCGCGATTGCGCGCCAAAGGTCGATCGTCAGCCGGCGATATCGATCTTCGGTGAAGAGCTCCGGCCTGCCGTTCAGTGAATCGTCGATGTGGGTCCCGGTCTGGCCGCCGGGCGCGCCGTGCAGGTCGAGGACGACCCACAGCTCGTGAGCCCGGCACCAACCGATCAGCCGATCGATCAGCTCGAATCCGGATTCGATGAGCCCGCCGCCTTCGTCCATCACCACGCGCCAGTTGATGGGCAGGCGCACGTGGTTCATTCCCTCAGAGGCGATCCTCGCGATGTCCGCCTCGGTGATGAAGACGTCGCGGAATCGCCGCCAGAATTCCGAGGCGCGCTCTGGGCCGACCAGGTCGACGATCAAAGCCTCGATCTCATGTGGAGACTGCGGCCCGGGACTCTCGAACCTCCACATGTAGCCTTCGGGCAGGAGCCAGTTCCCCAACCCGACGCCGCGGAGCACCAACGGCCGACCGCGACCGTCCAACAGCTGCCCACCGTCCGCGTGGACGAACCCTTCCATCAGCGAAGGCCCGACAGCGTGAAGCCGCGCACGATGTAGCGCTGGAACAGGACGAACACGACCATGATCGGAATCACCATCAACGACGCGCCGGCCATCTGCAGGGGTGGGTTGATGAGAAGCTGTCTGTTGAGCAGCGAGATGCCCACGGAGAGCGTGTAGTTCTGCTGGTCGTTGGCGATGATCAACGGCCAGATGAAGCTGTTCCAGCCGCTGATGAAGGTCAAGACCGCGCCGACCGCGAGGATCGGTTTCGAGAGCGGCAGCACGATCGAGATGAGGATGCGAAGCTCGCCGGCGCCGTCAAGGCGTGCCGCCTCCAGTAGCTCGTCGGGGATCGTGGTCATGAACTGCCGAAACAGGAAGATGTTGTACGCACTGACCAGCGTCGGCAGCGCGATCCCGACCAGCGTGTTCGTGAGCTGGACGCTGTTCAGGATGAGGTAGGTCGGGATCATCGTCACCTGGATGGGAACCATCAAGGTCGACAGCACGAGCAGGAAGAGGAAGCCCTTGCCTCGGAATCTAAACTTGGCGAACGCGTAGCCCGCCATCGCTACGAAGAACAAGCCCACGAAACCGATGAGCACGACGACGATCGTGTTGATCAAATACCGCCCGAAGTCGAAATCGCTGAAGAGGGACTTGTAGCTCGCCAGCGTGGGCGCGACTGGAAGCACGGTCGGTGGATAGTTGTAGGACTCGATCAAGGGCTTCAGCGAAGTCGTCAACATCCACAGGAAGGGAAACGCGGTCAGCACCGCCCCAAGGGCGAGCAGCAGTCCAACGACGGGCACGCTGATGCGGCGTCCTGGCGTCGTGACCATCTAAGTCTCGTCTCGCCGTGTACGCAGCTGCACCGCGGTCACGACGGCGATGATCGCGAACAGGACGATCGAGACCGCGGAGGCGAAGCCGAACTCGTTGTCTCGAAAGCCCTGCTGATAGATGTACAGCGACATCGACGTCGTGGCGTGGACAGGACCGCCCTGCGTCAGCACGTACGGTTCGTCGAAGAATTGCATCCAGCTGATGAGCGTCGTGACGGTGACGAAGAAGATGGCAAACCGCATCAGCGGCAGGGTGATGCGAAAGATCTTTCGCCACTCCCCCGCGCCGTCGATCGCGGCCGCTTCGTAATACTCCGCGGGTATGGCCTGCAGCGCGGCCAGGAAGATGATCGTGTCCAGCCCCGAACCACGCCAGATCGCGACCAGCGCGACTGAGAACTTGGCGAGCGTGGGATCGCTCAGCCACTCCACCGGACCCTTTCCGATCAGCGAGAGTAGCCAGTTGAGCAGCCCGAACTGGCTGTTGTAGATGTTCCCCCAGATCAACGAGATGGCCACGATCGCCGTGATCGCCGGGACGAAGTAGAAGGCGCGCAGCGCCCGAAAGAACCAGGACTGGCTGTAGTTCAGGGCTACGGCGATCGCGAGCGAGCCGATCACCAGCGTCGGCACCCCAAGGCCGACAAAGAACAGGGTGTTGCGGAAAGCCTCCCAGAACGCTGGGTCGTGCAGCATCGCCTGGTAGTTGGCGGAGCCGATGAAGCGAACCTGGCTGGGATCCGCAAGCCCCGTGATGTCCAGGTTGGTCAAGCTGACCACCGCGGCAACAGCGATGGACAGGATGTTGAAGATCAAGAGGCACACCAGAGCCGGGCTGATCAGCGCGTACGGAACGAGGGCGCCGCGCTGCCATGTCGGCTTGAATTCGAAGCGGCGGGTGCGGACCTCGCGGTGCGCCGCTGCTGTCGTCACCTTGACCTCCGGTGTGGTCAGTGCCGGCGCCGCACTCTCGACGCCGGCACGATGACCGGTAATGCTAGGTCTGAAGGCTGCTGACAGTCTGGTTCAGGGCGGCGAGCGTCGCGTTCTCGTCCGCTCCCTTGAGGACGATGCTGTTCAGGGCGTCGAGCATCGCTCCGCTGATCTTGTCCCACTTCGGCACCAGCGGCAGCAGCTTTGCGTTCTGCAGCTGGTCGGTGTAGACCTTGACGGTCGGATCCGTGGTCAACGTCGAGCTGGTCAGGGCATTCTTGACGGTCGGCAGCTCGTTGGCGTCCCTGTACCAGCTGAGCTGGCTGGAAGGCTGGGCGAGCCAGTCCAGCAGTCGCAGCGATGCCTGCACATGCTTGGAGCCCTTCCAGATGCCCATGTTCGAGCCGGCGAAAAGCGAGGTGTTGTTGACGTCCCGGGGAAGCATGGATACGCCCCACTTCCCATTGAGCTGCGGTGCCGCGCCTGTGATCCCTGCTGCGAGGTACGGCCCGGAGATCAGCATGGGCGCGCTGCCAGTGATGAAGCCCTGGGTCTGATCGAAGTCCCCGGCGGTTGGAACCAGGTGATCCTTGTAGAAGCTGATGTAGAAGTCGGCCGCTCGCTTGAACTGCGGCGTGTTGAAGTTCACCTTGCCGCTGGAGTCGAGGACGTCACCCCCGGCGTCCCACGTGAACTCGACGGGCAGGGCGCTGTCCCACTGCGGGATGTAGTAGCCGTACTTCCCCTGGCCGCGCTTGGCGAGGACTGCAGCATCGTCGTGGAGCTCAGCCCACGTCTTGGGTGCCGACGAGATTCCGGCCGCGCTCAGGATGTCCGTCCGATAGAACAACACGCGGACGTCGCTGACCCAGGGCACCGAGAGGACTTTGCCCGAGGGGTTGATCTTGTCGGCGGCGACGGCGCTCAAATAGTTCGAACTTTGCAGGCCCGAGTGGCCGTTGACGTAAGGCCTGAGATCGAGAAGGGCGTTGGCGGATTGAAAGGTCGGCAGCAGCGACAGCCCTATCTGCATGACGTCCGGACCGTTGCCGGATGCGACGGCCGTCGTGAGCTTGTCGTTGACGTTTCCCCAGGGAACTGCGTCGACCTGGACCTGGATGCCGGTCTGCTGCGTGAAGTCCGCCATCAGGGCCGTGAAGCTCTTGCTGTCCTCCATCGTCCAGATCTGGATCGGACCCTTGTCGCTGTTGGTCGCCGTCGTATTGCCACCGCCACATGCGGCGGTCCAGAACGCCAGCGCCACCAGCGCCACGGATGTGACGCGCTTTCTAACCGCGGTACTCATCTAGCCTCCTTCTAGGTTCCCCCATTCTTGTCGTAACCGGTTACGTAACCGGTTACGGCGGAATATATACCTGGCGTGGGCGGCCGTCAAGTGGGCCTATCGGCCGACCTGGAGGCCATGTCCGTCTCTTACGCGATAGTCCGGACTAACGGAACTTCTCGAGCGCGAAAACCCGCGATAGTCCGGACTATCCGGGGTACGCGGATCAGGCCATGAACGGCATCAGCTCCGCGGGCATCGTGACGAACGGTCGCATCATGTCGCGGTCTTCGTGCTCCAGGATGTGGCAGTGGTACATGTACCGGCCCGCGTACTTCGTGAAGCGGACCGCGATTTCCACCATCTCGTTCGCATTGACTCGGATCGTGTCCTTCAGCCCGCGCTCGTTGTCGTCGATCGTGTGGTCGACCGCGTCGTCAGGGGCGCGTTCGAGGAAGACGCGGGCGCTGATGTCCCTGTCCTGAATACCCTCATCCGGCACGTCTTTGCGGATCGGACGCCGGGAAACGATTTGAAACGGGTCTAGGTGCAGATGAATCGGGTGCGTGTCCTCTGACAGGTTGATGAGCTGCCAGACCTCGTACTGATCGAGCATCGGAAAGAACGTGGTGGTGTCTTCGAAATGAGCCGCGACCACGTGGTAGCGCGCGGTCTGGTCACCATCCGTAACGGTGACGAGCGGACCCGAATACTCATCGTCGACCGCCTCCAGCTCACGCATCGTCAGCATGCTCGGCTCGCCTTCGAGCGGTCGCTCGACCAGCGCGATCGCGCGCCGTGGCGCGGCCGCCAGCTCTGCACTCGTCGGTGACGTGTAGTCGGTGGCGAGCGTGGTGCCAATGGACAGCGGCGCGCGCTTTGCCGTCAGCACCCTGAAACGCATCACCTGCGGATAGGGGAGCAGGCCGTCGAGGTTGGCGGCGTTCTCCGCCTCCGCCGCCGGGTACAAAGTGCCGTCGAACGGCGCCGCAGCAGTGTTCAACAGGGTCAGCTCCATCCCCGGGTCGAGGTCGGAGAAATCGACCAGCAGGTCCGCCCGCTCGGCGGGTGCGATCAACAGCCCGCCGGCCGGAAGGCGAACGGGGGCTCGAAATAAGCCGTGATCGGTGCCGATCTGGACGACGCGGTCCAGCTCCGGTCGACCGTCACCGAACAGCACCAGCCGGTACGTGCGCGCGTTGGAGCCGTTGATCACGCGCAGGCGGTAGGTGGCGCGCTCCACCTCGAGCACGGGCCAGACCTTGCCGTTCACGACCGTGAAAGGCGCGAACGCTTCCATCACGTCGACGTCGGTCTTGTGGAGGAGGCGGCCGGTGAGATGACCCGCAGCGTCCAGGTCGAAGTTACGGTCCTGGATCAGCAGCGGGACCTCGAACGGTGGTCCTTCGGGCAGCCCAAGCTCGCGCTCCCGCTGGTCGCGGATGATCCAGAGCCCAGCCAGTCCGGCGTAGATGTCGTACTTGGTCACACCCATGACGTGGTCGTGGTACCAGAGCAGTGCGCCGGTCTGGTCCATCGGGTAATGAAAGACAGCCGTCTGCCCCGGGGCGAACTGGTTCTCGGCCCAGCCGTCGTACGGCGCGGGCGTGAGCGCGCCGTGGAGGTGGACCACGGTCTGACCGCCAAGGGCGGCCACGTCCTGCCTCAAAGAGCCGCCACTCAAGCCAGGAACGCACTGCACCGGCACGCGGTCGGCCCCGACGTTCTGAGGAACGATCGTCACCGCGACCGGAAACGGGCCGTCGATCTCGTTCCGCCACTCTACGGTTACCGGCCGGCCCCGCTCGGCCTCGATAGTGGGACCGGGCACATCACCGTCGTAGCCCCAGATCCTCGAGGTCGGGAGATCGCGGTGGAACCGGTGCTCTCCGGCCCGCATTCGCACCGTCAGGCGACCGTCACACTCGGTCGCGAGCAAACGCTTCGGTATGGGTAGGGCATCGACAAATGGCGTGAGCGGGCTTTCGATCATTTGCTAGTCCTACCCCATAGCCCATCGCCACGCGACCGGCGCCATCGCCACGACGATCCGGATCCAGGTGCCGATGTCCCTGTAGTCCTCGACAAGAAACAACAAACGCGGTGGCAGGTACCAGATGAGGACCATGAACACCACCAACACCATGCTGGCCATGTTCAGCGCCTCGCCCTCGAGGGTGGTGGCCTTCGTCGCGGTGATGCTGGTGAGGTAGTTGAACAGCAACGTGTTCGCAATCACGTATGGCAGCAGGAGTGCGTCCGCCACCAATTCGACCTGCGCCGCATCGCGGCGTGGCGGCTCTGGGGTGCGCGGCGGTGACATCGCCCGGTGGACGAGATAGGTTGGCACCAATGCCAGCGCGACGACCACGAACAGTGGAATCGGAGTGCTTGCGGCCGTGTATCCCGTGAGCGTGAGGATGGCGGCGAGGGCGAACAGCGTGAGCACGTAGCTGAACATGAGCAGCACAATTCCCAGGAACCCCATGTTCGAGTTGATCCCGCGCTCCTTGAGCCGAGCCTGCAGCGGTCCGCGCTTGAGGAACGCGCCGATCGACTGAAGGACGACGACCAAGCCCAGAACGGCCGCGAGGCTCCTCGCGGCCAAAGCGTTGTCACTGGTCACGACTTCCTGGACACGCGACGTGATCCACGCCGCGACAGGAGTCAGAAAGATGAGGTTTGTTCCGAAGAGCAGCAGGTCCGCGACCAAACCCGCTCCCGCGCGGCCGTAGAGCTTGGGCGCCGTCACGAAGCGAGGAAGATTCGCCACGGTGAAATCATCGGGGTCCGTGCTCAAACGGTTGCGGGCGGTCTGCGAGGAGCTGCCCGGGGTCGAGGAGCGCCTCAGTCACGGAACGCCTGCTTTCTTCGTACGAGGCCGAATGTTCGCGCAGCTATGGGACGACCATCACAGCGACGGGCGGCTCGCTCTGTGGTGCGCCGCGCCACCGCTGGCGCAGGAGACGTTGGTCGAAGCGGAGCCCGAGGTCTTCTTCCGACCCGCCTACGTCGGCCACCGCGGTTGGTTGGGCGTTCGGCTTGACCGCGGACTCAAGTGGGAGCGAGTAGCTCGAATCGTCAGGGGTGCCCATGCGACCGTGATTGCTCGCTGACCCTCGAGCTCTCTCAACCCACTTTCAGTGCCAGGGCCCAAACCGCCAGGGTGACCGTCAGCCTGGTGAATCGTTCCGGTACCAATACCGCGAGGCGGCTGCCGACAAAGACTCCAGGGACTGAGCCTGCCAGAAGCAAGACGACCGCCTGGAAGTCGACATTGGCCTGCAGCAGTGCCAGGGGCGCGGCCACCGCCGCCAGGATCAAGGCATGAACCATGTCGCTGCCCACCACTCGCGCGATCGGAAGGGACGTCAGGCCGATAAGTCCGGCCACCGCAACGGACCCACTGCCCACGCTCGACAGAGCCACCATGGCGCCGACCAGAGCGCCAAGCAGCGTGAGCTGGATCGGATTGTTGGTGCCCTGGCCCGGCCTGGCGGGCACCAACAGCCGATAGGTCAAAACGCAAGCCGCGACGACTAGACAGAGCTGAACCAGCTCCGCCCTTATCGGGTCAGAAGCGCTCCCCTTCCCCACCATGTGCGCGAGGAGAAGAGAGGCTGCGATCGCAGACGGAACGCTGCCGGCCGCCAGCCGGCACACGACGTTGTAGTCCACCGTCCGCTGGCGCATGTGCTGAATCGAGCCCACGGCCCTGGTGACCAGGGTGAACACCAGCGAGCTCGCCACCGCGACGGCCGGGTGGAACCTGAGGACGATGATCAGAAAAGGCGTGAGAAACGATCCGCCGCCAACGCCGGTCAGCCCGACCGCAACACCAACGCCCAGACCTAGAGCAACGAACAGGAGATCCGACAAGAACCTTTTGCCTCCGAACTAATGCCAACAAGAGAGTCGCGGGAGACCGCGAACGTTGGCTAGCTACAGAAGCAGCTGGCGCAGCGAACGTAGTCGATAGCTGGTCGCCTGGTCAGGAAGAGATCGCGAGCAACCGATCTACGCATCGTGGGACGAGCGTATCAGGCGCCCCCTTCGGTGCGATTGTTGCCAGTCCACAAAGCGCTCACCGGCATGCGCGACGATATCGGTGTGACGAAACTGACGCTTGCAAACTACAACTCGATCCCACGAGTCTCGGGAATGGTCCTTTCGCCGGACGGCCGCCGGGCAGTGCTGACGGTGCAGACGCTGAGCCCGGATTCGACTCGATTTGTGACCTCGCTGTGGGAGGTCACGACGGACGGCGAGCACGAGCCGCGCCGCCTCACGTTTTCGGACAAGGGCGAAACGAGCCCAGCATTCCTGCCCGACGGCTCGCTTGTTTTCGTCTCAGGCCGAAGCGACCCGACGGTCAAAGAAGACGAAGCGGAATCGAGGCTGTGGCTGCTCCCGAGCGGAGGCGGAGAGGCGAGGACGCTGCTGTCCGTTCCTGGTGGCGTGCGCTCCCTCGCCACTGCGCGCGCCGCCGACGCGCTCGTCATCAGGGCCCAGCTCTACCCAGGTTCGTCTGGACTCGACGCCGATCTCCAGAAGGGCAAGAAGCGAAAGGAGGCGGGCGTCAGCGGCATCCTCTACGACACCTTCCCAATCCGCTTCTGGGATCACGACCTGGGTCCGCGCTGGAGCCGGTTGCTTCGCGTGAGCGGCGCCACGAGCGTGGAGCGACCGAGCGCAGAGGAGCTGACCGGCGACGCCGTCAACAACCTCGAGGAGGCGTCGATCTGCATCTCGCCCGATGGCAAGACAGTCATCACCGAGTGGGAGCGAGAGCTCGACAGGGGTTTTCGCACGACGGAGCTCATCGCGATCGACGACGGTCACCGCCTGACGCTGGATGGCGGGAATTACGAGCTGACGTCTCCACAAATTTCGCCGGACGGCCGGCGCGTCGTCGCCATCGCCAGGGATCGCGGCAACCCAGGGCGATCGCAGCGAATTCATCTGTGGTTGGGTGAGCTCGAGTCCGGCAAGGGAAAGGTCGTCGCCGAGGACTTCCCGCAGTGGCCGTCGGAACCGCAGTGGGCACCGAACGGTACTGCGGTTTTCTTTGCCGCGGACCAGCGCCAGCACCGGCCCATATTTCGGCTCGACATGGCAACCGGCACTGTGACCCAGATCACGACCGAAGGTGCGTTCACCGCCATCTGCCCGGATCCTTCCGGCGATGCGATCTACGCGTTACGCAACTCGCTGACGTCACCGCTCGAGCTGGTGCGGGTCGACCTCGGCGGCTCCGTGACGGCGCTGCCAACACCTGGATTTCCGTATGAGCTGCCCGGCGATGTCTCATCGGTCACGGTCGACGCCGCCGACGGCACGCCAATTCACGCCTGGCTCGTGATGCCAAAGGGAGCGTCGCCGGCACATCCGGCGCCCCTGGTGCTGTGGGTGCACGGCGGTCCGCTCAGCAGCTGGAACACCTGGAACTGGCGCTGGTGTCCGCACCTGCTCGCCGAGCGCGGTTACGCGGTGCTGATGCCCGACCCTGCTCTATCCACCGGCTATGGGGACGATTTCGTGCAGCGCGCGTGGGGCGTGTGGGGCGACGTCGTCATGGACGACGTGTTTGCTGTCCTCGACCATGTGCTGTCCCGACCTGACATCGATTCCGATCGGGTCGCGGAGATGGGAGGCTCGTTCGGCGGATACATGTCGAACTGGATCGCGGGCCACGACGGTCGCTTCCGTGCCATCGTCACCCACGCCAGCCTGTGGTCCATGGAGAGCTTTTACTCGACGACCGACGAGCCGGACTGGTGGGAGCGACAGTTCGGATCCCCTCACGAACACCCAGAGCGCTATAAGGCGGCGTCGCCGAACTCGAGCATCGCCAACGTCCGCACTCCGATGCTTGTCGTCCACGGAAACCTCGACTACAGGGTGCCGATCTCGGAGGCGTTGCAGCTGTGGACGGACCTGCGCCGCCACAACGTGCCCTCGCAGTACCTGTACTTCCCTGACGAGAATCACTGGATCCTCAAGCCTGGCAATGCGATGGTGTGGTACCAGACGGTGCTGGCTTTTCTCGATCATCACGTGCTCGGCAAGGACTGGCAGCGGCCGGAACTTCTGTGAGGAGCGATGGCCGCCACAGCCTTCAACCAGCGGACGATTGACGAGTTTCGTTCCAAGCACGGCCGAGGCATCGGCGGGTGGGGTGACAACCTGCTGCTGATGACCTCCAACGGCGCAGTCAGCGGTCAGTCGATAACCACGCCGTTGGTCTATCGCAAACGAGACGACCACTACATCGTGGTCGCCTCCAAGGGCGGCGCTCCGGACGACCCGAAATGGGCAACATCCGGACGAATCGGGCGGTGACCGTCGAGGTCGCAGCGGCAGACAGCACCGAGACGTTCCAGGCAACCGCCGCCGTCGTCTCCGACGAGGGGGAACGCAAGGTTCTATACGAGTTCATGACGGTGGTCTGGCCGCAGTTCGCCGACTATGCGAAGAGGCGGCCCGAACAATCCCAGTGGTGATTCTTACGCGCTTGAGCTCTTAGAAACCGAGGAGTTGATCGACCAGCACCAGCGTGATCCGTCCGGGCACGACCTCTCGGTTGATGATCAAGACCTTGTTCACGGCGCTCTGTACGCCGTAAGCCGCTTGCGCGCGCGCGTCCTCGAGGGGAAGCGCGTACTCGTAGATGCGCTCCAGGCCTTCCTGGGCGTCGCGCACGATCTTCTGCGCGCCGACGACGAGAATCACCTGGCCGGCGCCTGACACATACGGCCCGAGCTGGCTGCCGCTCATTGACGCCGCCAGCAGCGAACCGTCTTCAGTCACCGCGTGAACGCTGCCAAGCATCACCGCCGGGGCTGCGATGAGGCGGCGGATCTCGTCGGCCTGGGTCTGGCGATCCATGCTGAAGATTCGCGGCCGTAGGGCCTGGAAGCGAGTCGAGGAGTTGATCGCCTCGGCAATGCCGGTCTCCTCCAGGGTTCGCGATGCGCCGTGGCTCACCTCAGCCCCGTCGGGGATCAGGTCGAGCACGATCTGACGTGCCTGGGCGCCGTCAATGGCCCGATGCACCCGAATTCCGTGCTCCTCGAGCGCAGCGGCTGCGCGGCGCTGACGGGCTTCGCTGGCTATCGAGCCAAACCTGTCAGTGACGTTGAGATCGGAGTTGGGTCGCGCTGTGGATGCCATGTATTTGCAAGTGCAAATACCCCAGGGCGCGGGGGTCTATTCCGCGGTTAGCCGAACTTCGTGTCCACCGTCACCTTCGCGAGGGCTTTGATGAGGGCGTCGAGGTCTTTGTCATCCAACTGGGAGACGAACATGTCCCGGATGCCGCGCGAGTGCACCGGCGCGAGCTCCCGCAGGCGCTTGACCCCGGCACCTGTCAGCGCGACCACCACGCCGCGGCCGTCCGTTTGGTCGGAGCCACGGGAGATTAGCCCCTGCTCGACGAGGTGGTCCACCCTACGGGTCATGCCCGACCGCGAGCTGTAAGCACGCTCTGCCAGCTCCGTCATCCGCAACGAGCCGCCGCGGAGAGCCAGCGTCGCCAGGACGTCGAACTCGTTGATCCCGGTTCCGGTTTGCAAGCGGAGGTCCGCGTCGAGGCGACGCATCAGGCTGGCGTGCGCCCGTAGAAACGCGCCCCACGCGGCGATCCCTCTTGGATTCTTGATCTCGTCGTCGACCGCCTGACCGAACGCGGCGGCCGCGTCCCTCTTGGTTGGTGCTCGCATCGGCGGGATCCAACTGTACTCACGATTAGAGGGTCGGCGGTCTCACCCCTCGAGTTACGGAACGACGATCGGAGCGCTGGCCGGGCTGGCCCCGCCCGTCCAGCTCAGCAGCACAGGCGTGTCTGTGTAGATCCATGCGCCCGACGGAACCGACTGTTCCGTGCAGAGGGTCGTCGTGACCACGCCGGCGCAGCCTGGCCCCACGGTGCCGGCGGATCCGTTGAGGGCGTTGAAGCGGCTGATCAGGTAGCCGGCGACGGGAGCTCCGTTGGAGAGCGTGACCGCGGGCCAGCGGATGGTCACCGAGCTACCGGTGGCGCTGCCTGTGGGCGCGACGCCCGTGGGCATGGTCGCGCCAGCTGCCCCTCCCTGTCCGGTTCCGCCGGAGGCCCAGGCAGCAAGCGCTGTGGGAGCTGCCAGGCAGAATGCCGCGAGCACTCCGAGGACAGCGGCAAATCGGAGTGCTGGTTTCACGGCTTCACCGCGGTCCCTGTGTACTGAAGCGGGAACACCGCGCCCTGACAGGCATCGGGTGATGAATGGCTGAGGGTAACGGTGACGGTGACGTTGGACGTTCCCTCCGGCGGCACTGAAACGTTGCCGGCGAATGGACTGACGCTGAGATTGGCGGAAGCGCAAGCGGGACTCGGGCTGCCGACCGAGGTCGTGATCGAGGTGACCACGATCGTGAACTCCTGGTGATTGCTGACGGTCAGCACCAGGGGCATCGATGCGCCGGGGTAGAGGCCGGTCACGCTTCCGCTGATGCCGAAGCGGCCGGTTTGATCGGACGCCACCTCGCTCGACGGCGAAGGTGAGACTTCGGCAGCGCCGGCGCCGATGAAGCTGATGACGGCCGGGTGGCCGGCGCCGAATCTCGGCTGCAGGATCACAGCGAGGACGACGCCGGCGATGAGCCCCAACACGAGCGCGGAGCTCCACCTGACCATTTGTTAGTGCCTCTCTTCCTACTGCTGATGCCCGCTGATGGCGGTCATGGGGACGTTGACGCCGACGCCCTGGCAGCCGTCGGGAGCACCGTGCGCAAGGTCGACCACCGCCGTCGGGATCGAAAACCCACCGGTTTGCGGGTTCGCCGGAATGGTGATGGCCAGTCCGGTCGTCGGTGCGGCGGCGTCCAGGGTGAAGTTCGAGCTGGGGCAGGCTGTGGTGTTGAGCGAAACGGGAGTCCCCCATGTGATGTTGGTGATGACGACCGTGTACGGGTTCGGGTTGCTGGCGGTGAAGTACACCCCGCTGGAACCGCCGGGATAGAGTGTCGCCGCGGAGCCGCTCGGCGTGACCGCCGTAAGGGTGATGCTCTGGGCAACCGTGGCGGCCGCGCCACCGCTACCGCTGCCGGTAGCCGACCAGACCGCGAAGGCAATGCCCGCGGTGACGAGGACCGCCGCCACGGCGGCGACCACGCTAGAGACGAGACGCTTTTTGAGCACGAAAGATTCCCTCCTCGAAATTTGTTTATTGGTTGCGCACGCAGGTGGCAGGCTAGGTCTCGCCGGGAGGGCCTGTCGTCAGTAGTCGCTACTCAATTTCTGAGAGCTGCTACTCAGCCGACGCGAGGAAGGGCGCATGAGCTTGGCCAACTTTCCCTCAGCGATACGAAGCAGGGCCGGCACCTGGACGTGCTCGACGTCCAGGGCGGCGGCGATGACCTCGTCGTCAAAGCCGTTGTCCCGGAGCCGCAGCGCGACGGCGTGCATGGTGGGCAGCTCACGGAGCGCCTGCGATCGGTCCATGTGGCGAGTGTCCACGTGCCGCCGCGGTAAGTCTTGAGTACCCCATGCTCAAATTTCCGCGCCTAGAACGTTTCTTGCAGGGCGACCTTCAGCGCCGACCGGGTGGTGATCCCGAGCTTGGAGTAGATGTGCTGAAGATGGTTGTCGACAGTACGTACGGAGAGATGGAGGTGGTCCGCGAGTGCCTTGCTGCTCAGCCCGGAAGCCGCCAGCACAGCGATCTCGAGCTCGCGTTTTGTCAGCTCCTCCGCGGCATCGACGTTGACGATCGTGGGATTGCGCTCTGTCCCGCAGAGAGCACGAAGACGAGCGGATTCGCGCGTCATCGCGCTGGCCTGACGGCCACCGCCGGCGGCGCCGTAGGCAACTGCGGCGGCATGAGCGGCCTCCGCGGCAAGTAGGAGCGTACCAAGCTTTTCGAACTGGCGTGCCGCCGCCTCGAGAGCGCGCGCGTCGCCTTTGGCTCGAGCCGTCGCGTGAGCCGCGAAGGCCGGAACCATGTTGCCGTCGACGATCTGGGTCAGCTCGTGCAACCTTGCCGCGACTTCGCCGGCATTGCCGAGGCGCGCTTCGTCGTGGAGCAGGACAGCTTCCGCGCCATATTGCTCTTGGGCACGGGCCGCTTCAGCCGCGCGTCGCAAGCTGGCGCGAGCATCGGTCAGGTGCCCCGATGCGACCAGGACCCATGGATGGCACCGATCCACCAGCAATGGGTCGAGGGCCACCATCCAGTGCGACGGCAGCGCCGCAAGCTCTGCCTCCGCTTCGGCGGCAGCCGCGGCTTTCCCGGCCATCGCCTCAGCCAGGGCAACGCCCGCCAGGCACCAGCGAATTCCCGACACGTCCGAGACGTCCCGGTGGATGGCAGCACCCTCGCGGAAGCTCAGGGCGGCGTCCGCCAGCAAGCCGCGCTCCAGCTGGACCCACCCAAGCAGAAGAGAGAAGCTTGCATGCACGTCACGGTCGCCCACCTCCAACCCGGCTTCGATGCCGAGTCGCGCATCGGCGTCTGCTGACGCCAACCGGCCGCCGATGACATTGCCGATCACGGCGCCCACGAGCAGAGCCTCGGGCAGCTGGAATTCCGGCGTCGGCCCGAGAGACCCGAGCTGTTCCAGGCTCTTGCGAAGTGAATCCCGAGCACGTACCGCGGCGGCGACAGCTTTGTCCGTGCGACCCAGCAGCGCAAGAACGATCGAACACGCGTATGAGGCACGACGCATCGCGGCCTCGTCACCGATGGTGAGCAGCTCCTCGGCGTTGTGAAGCGTCGCCGACAGGCGCCCTGCCCAGACGTCGATGCTGACCTGACGCGCCAGGAGCCGGAGCCGTGCGTTGGCCTCCTCGATGCCCGCAAGCGCCTCCTCGATGACCGCGTCCGCGGCAGCCTGATCGCCCATCAGTGCGCCGAGGTTGTAGGAACGCGCGTTGGCGATGAGGGACCGTTCCTCGTCGGTGCGACATCGTGCGACCACGCCGGCGAGGATCCTTTCCGCCTCCGCGTGGTGGCCGGCCATGAACTCGGCCTCGCCGAGTATGAGGGCGGCGGTCACCCCGGCCCCTGCGTTCAGCGCCGCACGAGCCAGACGGCCCGCAAGCTCGAGGTCGCGGACTGCTCGCGCGCGGCTCGCAGCCTCGACAAGGAGGTCCGAATCGCCGGGTGCTCCCGCGTCGAGCCGCCAGCGACCGATGCGCAGAATGTCGTCACGGCGCCGCGCTGGCGTCGCCTGAACGGCTTCCGCAAGCTTCCCGCTGAGCCGGCGCAGACGGACCCGCGGGATCTTTGCCCGCAGCACCTCGCTGTAGAGCGGATGGCTCAAGCCGACTTCCAATCGCCGGCCCTCGTCGCGCATGACGATCAAGCCGCGCCTTTCTGCGTCTTCGATTGCGTCGCGCCCCGCGATGCCTATGAGCGCATCGATGCCAAGTGGTTCACCGATGGCCAGGAGGTCGACGACGTCAGCCGTCTCAGGGGCAATGCTCGAGAGACGCGCAGCGATCAGGTCGCTGAGACGAGCGGGCGCCGGCAAGGGCATGCGAAGGAACCAGAGTCCCCCATGCAGGCGCAGGGATCCAGACTCCGCTGCGCCGATCAGCAGCTCTCTGACGAACATCGGGTTCCCGGCGGTGACATCCCAGAGCCAGCGCAGCGCCGAACCGGCGACAGGCCCGCCGAGACTGGCACTTACGAGTGTGTCGGTCTCGCCGCGCATCAGCGTCTCGACATCGATGCGCAGCGCCAGACCGTCCTTCCAGAGGCTGACGATTGGCTCAGGCGAGACGTCAGGCGTCCGGACGGTCGCGAGTAAGCCGCACGCGCGGTTTTGAACGAGCTGGTGCACCAACGTCGCCGATCCGAGATCGAGGAGGTGGGCGTCGTCCACCACCAGCAGCAGCGGATGGCCCTCGCGGGAACGACCGGCGATGGCTGCTGTCGCGCTCTGCAGGAGATGCAACGGGTCGTTTGCCATCTCGGCAACGTCGGGCAGAAGCGTTGCGAATGCCCCAAAGGGGACGGCTGCGGCCGCGGCCGTCGCGATCACGTGGGCGGTCGTCCAGCCGGCGCCCACCATGGCCGCGGCGACCTCTCCAGCCAGCCGCGACTTCCCCACGCCGGCGCGACCGGCGATCACGACCGCGGCGCGCTGCGAAACCCGGAATGCAGAGGTGATCTCTTCGAGCTCGGCCTCGCGACCGACGAGAGGCACGTCGCCGGGCATCCTCCTGCCTCCTGTGCCGATCGTTTTCACGGGCACTAGGATTGCAGGCCCAGGGAGGGCGGATGAACGAAATTGACACCGATTACCTGATCGTCGGTGCCGGCGCGTCCGGGATCGCGTTCGCCGACGCCCTGGTATCGGTGTCCGACGCGCGGGTGGTGCTGGTCGACCGCCGGCACCGGCCGGGCGGCCACTGGCTCGACGCCTATCCATTCGTGCGGCTCCACCAGCCCTCGGCGGTGTACGGCGTCGCATCGCGACGGCTGGGCGAGGATCGGATCGACGAGTCCGGACCCAACGCTGGGTTCTACGAGCGTGCGACCGCCGACGAGATCTGCGACTACTTCGTGCGGGTGCTGGAGGAGCAGCTGCTCCCGACGGGGCGCGTGCGCTTCCTCCGCCTGCATGACTACCGCGGCGCCGACGGTGATGGGCACCGCGTGGTCTCGGTGTTGACCGGCTCCGAGACGACGGTCCGCGCTCGCAAGCTCGTCGACGCAACCTACATCGCATCCGAGATTCCGTCTCGCCACAAGCCCGCCTACTCAGTCGATGCAGATGCGAGGCTTGTGACGCCGAATCAGCTGGTCGATGTCGCAGAACCATCCGGTCAATTCATCGTGATCGGCGCCGGCAAGACGGCTATGGACACGATCAATTGGTTGCTCGACTCAGAGGTCGATCCCGACCGCATCGAGTGGATTCGGCCGCGTGACGCCTGGCTATACGACCGCCGGTCGTTCCAACCGCTGGAGCTCGTCGGGTCGTACATGGAATTGCAGGCACGCTGGGTCGAAGCCGGAGCCTCGGCCCAGGATGGGATGGATTTCGCGCGCCGGATGGAGGATGCGGGCATATTCCTGCGCATCGACTCGAGCGTCGAACCGGAGGCCTACCGCGGAGCGATCCTCAGCATGCGCGAGCTCGACGCGCTTCGGACCGTCGAACGGGTCGTCAGAAAGGGCAGGGTCGTTGCCATCGCAGCGCATCGAATCGCGCTCGATGAAGGCGAGGTGGTGACCCAGCCCGGCGCATTGCACATCGACTGCACTGCGGCCGGGGTCCCGCCGACGACGCCGCGACCGATCTTCGCGGGCGACCGCATCACGCTCCAGTACGTGACGATCATCGGGGCTGCCTGGAGCGCGGCGACGCTGGGAGTGGTCGAGGCGACGCGGGCCGACGACGTGGAGAAGAACCGCCTCTGCCCGCCACTGACATTCACGGGCAATACATCAGACCTGCTGGAGTTCGCCTATACCGCGATGTCAGGGCTCTGGGCGCGGACCGCGGAGCCGGACCTGGCGACCTGGGCCGAGAGCTGTCGGTTGAACCCCGCGAGCGGCGCGGCGCGGCGGTTGGACGACCCGCAGATCGGCGCAGCGCTTGCATCGTTGATGACGAACTTCGGGCCTGCCATGAAAAACCTTACGCGGCGCGGCGCCGCGGCCCGCGCTTAGACGAGCCGCGGCGTATTTCGGATCAGCTCTAGGCCGCTGCAGGCCTCGTCGATTGCGTCAGCGACCTCAGCCCGAACCCTCTGAAGATCAGCCCGACCCCAAGCAAGATCAGCCAGAAGCCAAGAACGTAAGTCAGGAAGATGAGCGAGTAGCCGGGGAACAGGACGATCACGCCCCCCGCGAGAATGCTCAGAACGCCGAAGACCATGATCCAGAGGCGTCCGGACAGCTCCGGGTGCTCTATGCCGAGCAGCAACTCGACGACTCCCTGCGCGATCCAGTAGGCGCCGAGCAGCACCGCGACAAGCAGCAGCGTCAAACCCACGTGGCCTAACAAAAACAGCGCAATCGCGAACGAGAGGATTGCGAGCAAGGCGAACAGCGCCCGCAGCCA
The DNA here is from genome assembly GCA_035945895.1 of Candidatus Dormiibacterota bacterium. Lineage (GTDB taxonomy): Bacteria > Chloroflexota > Dormibacteria > Dormibacterales > Dormibacteraceae > 40CM-4-65-16. Next base: position 26,200 of record DASYZS010000090.1, read on the forward strand.
GCCGCTCTCACGCGGCACCGTGAAGGCGAAGGCGAACTGGAAGATCGACGTCAGCAGGAGCTGGAGCGCAAAGATGATGGCGATCGCCACCAGCGTGCGCCCCGGCCAGACGACGGCGATGATTCCCAGCACGATCGACAGCACCCCATAGGCGACGAGCCAGGCCCACGAACGACCGAGCCGTGTCAGAAACGCCCTGACCTCAGAGTCATTTACCGCGGCCATGATCTATCCCCCCAAAATGCGCAGGCTGCTTGCTCCCCTTCAAGGAAGGGTACTCCGGGGGGTCTGAAGGGGCTGACTCCGTTAGCTCGCGGGCTTGTTGAGCAAGTACAAGACCGCCAGCTCGCCGATGATCACGTCGTTGTTCAGGATGAGCAGGACGACCGGCCCACCTGGGTAGGTGACGGATACCGTGGCGATTGCGGCGAACGCGATCACGGCCGCGTTGAAGGCTGTTGCCACAATCGCGACCCGGGGTACCCAGCTCGAGCGGCTTCCGCCGCGCAGGCCAGCGAAGGCGGCCAGCGACGCGAGGCCGAGGACAACCTCGACCGCCGCGAAAATCACGAGGAGCAGGCCCCCGTTGACTCCCTGCAGAAACAGAACCACCAGCCAGATTCCGATCAACAGCAGCAGCAGCGCGGTCAAGAGTTGGGCAACCAGCAGGGTCGTTTTACCCGTCGACATGACGTTCTCCTCCTCTCTCCGGAAGCCGGGGCTGACAGAAGGGTAACAACCGGCACGAAAACAACCATTTCGGGGATAAGGTGATGTGGTGGCCACCGGTCTCGAGATGCGATCGAAATGCGAGCGGTGCGGTCGCGCACTTGAAGCAGGCAGCGTCGCCTTCATATGCAGTTACGAGTGCACGTTTTGCGAAGACTGTTCAAAGGAGATGAGCGCGGTCTGCCCCAACTGTGGCGGTGAGCTCGTGCGCCGCCCCCGCCGCCTGACCAAAGACTGATCAGACCGCCGTCAGGCGAATTGCGGATCCTTCAAACCGAGTTGTCTTGCCAGCTCGTTGGATCGATTCTCGTCTCGCACTGAATCATCTGCGCGGCCGAGGCCGCGCAGGGCTTGCGCGCGATCGTGGAGCGACCGCGCGAGAGAAGGTCGAGCATCCATTGCTTCAAAGAGATCGATCGCGCGATCCAGGTCGGCCAGGGCTTCCGACGACTCGGAGGGCACCTCGCGCAAACGCGTTCTTGCCCGCGCCCACAGCGTCTGAGCCTCCCCATACCTGTCGTTCATCTCTCGGGCATCGGCGAGCGCTCGTTCCCAGCCCAAAGCGCCGCGGGGAAGATCACCTAGCAGCGCCCACACGGAGCCGAGGAACCCGTGAATCAGGGTTCGCATCGGCGCCATGTTCGTCACCATGGCGAGCTGCTCGCCGCGCTCGAGCGGCGTCTTTGCCGCTGGCGCGTCATCGCGTGCGAGCCGGGCCGATCCATGCACCATGTTCGACGCGACCACGCAGGCGTACGCTCCCAGGTCCTCTGCCCGGGCGGAACACGACTCAGCCCCACTCGACGCCGCTTCGAGGTCGCCTCGCTCGAGATCGATCACCGACTTAGCGATGTCGGCGTCGACCCGCGCGATCGCATCTCCCTCGCCGGCCAGTTCTTGGGCGTGGGCCAGCGTCTTCTCGGCGGCGGCGAATTCACCGAGCCGGGCAAGTGTGAAGATCAGAAAATTCGAGATCATCGCCGTTTGCAAAGGGTCGCCCTGCCGCTCGATTGCATCGAGCGAGTCCCGCATCTCCCGTGCACCCTCGTGCAAATTCCCCGTGAAGGCCGAGAAAGCCCCCATCAAGGCCTTCGGTAGAGCCGCGGCTCGCGGATTCTTGAGGGCTTCATCGACCTGGGCCGCCCGCTCGAGCGCCTCTCTCAACGGCGGGCTGGAGTCCGGTGTCTCGCCCCGCTGGCGGCGGAGAAACAAGATCCAGAAGAGGGCTTCTGCCACCAGCTCTTCGTCGGCGGGCTGAGAGGAAGCAACGCTTTGCTCCAAACGGTCGAGGTCTTCCCTGGGCGGGTTGAAGACCCAACCCGCCTTGACGGCGCCGATCGCCGCTTGCAGACGAGTCTCAGCCTCCGAATCATCAGCGAGCGCGTAGGCGCGTGTGAAAAAGGCCACTGACTCTTTGGTGGCGAATCGCTCCAGGGCGTGATCCCCGGCGATAACGAGATATCGCGCTGCGCGCGAAGCCTCGCCCGCCTGCTCGAAGTGCATGGCGATCACGGCGGCAAGCTCTCGTTCGCGTTCCGGGTGCAGCGCGAGGATCGTCTCGGCGGCGGCGCGGTGGAGGGCGCGCCGGTCCTGTTTCAGGAGGGACGAGTACGCGGCATCCTGCACCAGCGCATGACGGAACAGATACTCGAGCTCGGGCTGCAACGCGGCGATCTGGATGAGGCCGCTCGCTTCGAGCGCACCGAGCTCGGCTCGCGCGGTCATGACGTCGGCTCCAGCAGCAGGCGTTCGAGGATCGTCACTCCGAACTGCCGGCCGATGACGGAGGCGACACGAAGTGTTCGCTTGCCTTCTTGGGTCAGGCGGTCGATTCGCGCCAGCAGGAGACCGTGAATCGTGTCGGGGATGTCGACTCTGGCGAGGCGGTCTGTCGCCAACCACCGGTTGCCTTCACGCACGATCGCCTCGCGATCGATCAGCATGCGAATCACCTCTTCAACGAAGAACGGATTCCCCTCTGCCTTGGTGAGGATGAGATCGCGGGTCTCCACCGGCAGCGCTTCGATCGTGAGCAGATTCGAGACCAGCGTGCTGCTGTCTTGAATCGACAGGGGCTCGAGCCTGATCTCCGTGAGGGCATCACCGAAGACGTCGCGAGCGCCGGCGATCAGGCGCCAGCCCGCAGACGCTCTCTCGACGCGCGAGCTGAGCACGAACAGAACCGGCACGGTTGTGACCGTGGCCATCAGCTGCAGCAGAACTTCGACCGAAGCGCTGTCGGCCCAGTGGACGTCGTCGCAGACCAGGACGATAGGACCCTTCTGGCTGATCGCCTGGATCATGCCCACCAGAGAGGACACGTACCGCTTCACCGTTTCCGCCTCCACGAGCGAGACCCGTGTGCGCATCTCGGGAGCGAGTCGGATCGAAAGCATATGACCCAGGTAGGCGTACGTCTCCTCCCAGTTATCGCCAAGGAGGTTGCGCAGGGAGGTCTCCAGGGCCGCTGCCACATCAGCCTCGCTTGTCGCCGCGCTGACGCCGATGAAGGATCGCACCAGGTCGATCACGAGGTGATAAGGCAAGGTCTCGCCGTAGGACAGGCACCGCCCTTCTATCCACGGCGCCGACGCTTCGATGCGATCGACTCTTTCGTGGAGCTCGGCGAGCAACCGGCTCTTCCCCATTCCGGGTTCGCCAAGGACGCATGCAACCCGACCCTGACCCGCCTGGACCACGGTGAAGGCGTCTTCGAGCCTGGCCAGCTGCGCGGTCCGGCCGATCATCGGCGAGCTCAAGCCCAATAGGCCGCGAGTCCGAACTGCACCGGCCTTAAGGGAGGTGATCTCATAGGCACGGACGGCGTCGCTCTTACCTTTCAGCTCGAGCAGGCCTACATCCACCGCCTCCACCAGCGGCGAGACAAATCGCTGGGTGGCGGATGTGACCAACACGCCGCCCGGCCGCGCCATCCCCTGCATCCTGGCGGCGACGTTGACCGTGTCACCCATCGCCGTGTATTCGTGCGCCGTGTCGGTGCCCACTATGCCGACCACGACAGGACCCGTGTTGATGCCCACGCGGACCTTCAGCCCTTCGGCCCCCTGCGCCTGATGCGTGGCGGCGAGCTCGTCGATGGCGCGGACCATGTCGAGCCCGCAGCGGACGGCACGCTCAGGATCGTCCTCGTGCGCGACGGGGGCGCCGAAGAACGCCAGGACGCCATCGCCCATCAGGCGTGCGACCGTTCCTCCGTAACGCTCGACCGTGTAGTTAAGACAGCCGAACGCTTCGCCGACGATCGCGGTCCAGTCTTCGGGATCGAGTCGCTCCGCGATAGCGGTCGAGCCGGCGATGTCCGCGAAAAGCACCGTGATCGGGCGGCGTTCGCTCACCGCTGTCTGACGGCTCGACTTGGTCGCGCTCACGCTCCGCAATGCTAAGGCGGGGACTCACCCGCCAACCTTCAGGTGCCGTCCGGAGACTTGACGACAGCCGCCATGACGGCGCCCGCGAGCCATTCTTCGTAACGAGCGGGTGACCATCCCTGGCCAAACACGAGCTGGTTGTAAAGCTCGGCCCCGGCCATGGCCCAGATCACGGCGACAGCCTCAGACGGCGAAAGATGAGCCTTCAAGCTGTGGCGTTCCAGCAGCCGGTCAACGAAACCGCTGTTGGCGATCGCGTCGTATCGGATCTGCTCGCGTTCCTGGTAGCCGGCCAGGAGGCCGGGATCCCCGGACTGGCGGATGAAGCGGACCAGGTCCGCACACGGTTCCAGGATCAGCCTCGTCGCATGACTCGCGGTTCGGAACCAATCCTCTACGTCGGGCGACTCGAACATGTTTTCAAACAGCTGCATGGCGCTGGGGATGTGCGAGAAACCAACCTCCACCAGGGCTTCCGCGAGGCGGACCTTGGTGCCGAAGGTCGCGTAGACGGTCTGATACGCGACGCCCGCCTCGTCGGCGATGTCCGCCATGGTGACGGAGCTGTAAGTACCTCGGGCGAGGAGTCTTCTCGCGGCCTCCAGGATGCGGTGCCGGGTCGCCAGCGCCTGTTCCTGCCGAAACGTCGCGTCGTATTTCCGCTTGCTCTTGACCGCGCTCGGCATGGCGTATAGAGTAGCACTCTATCCATTAGAGATGCTCTCTATTTAAATCAGGAGGTCTTGGGGTCATGCGACGGGATTGGGTGGCGTGGGCGTTGAGCGGTTTTTGGAACTGGGCTCCTGCGCTCATCGCGCTGGAGCCGGGAGCGATGGCATACGCCGAGGCTTTCCGGGAGAAGGGCGCGCCGACCTCAACGGAAGCTGATGTCGCCCCAAGCATCTGGGTGGAGCCGGCCGTCCTGAGGCCGACCTGGGCCAGGGGGTTCGAGAAGTGAGCCACAAGGTGGTGGTCGTCGGGGGCGGCTTCGGTGCGCTCGAGGTCAGCCTCGCCGTGAGAAAACTGCGACCCAACGCCTCGGTCACGGTAGTCAGCGATGCGACGGAGGTGACGTACCGGCCGTGGTTGATCAAGGTGCCGGCAGGTGGACAGCCACCGCCTCAGATTCCGTTTGCCACCCTCCTGGCAGAGGCCCACATTGAGGTGGCGTCAGACAGGGCCACCGGCATCGACCTCAGCTCGCGCGTGATCACGCTCCAGTCCGGCACCACGATCGCCTACCGCCAGCTGGTGATCGCGACAGGTGCAGTGGCCGACCGGAATCGCGTGCCGGGCGCGCGCGCTCACGCGCTCTTCCCTTGCGACCTCGCTGACGCCGGCGAGTTTGCGGCGGCGGTGTCGTCGAGCCCATCCACCATCGCGGTGGTTTTCGGGTGGGAGCGGCCCGGTCCAGGCCTGGAGTACGCAGCGTGGATCGCCGCACACCGGCCGGGCTCAAGGGTCATCGCCATCGATGGCGACGGCACTCTCGAGCGGCGATTTGGTGAGAAGGCGACGGCACGCATCCAGCGTCTATTCGAGCGTCGCGCTGCGCGGCTGATCAGCGAGGGCCCCGTCGTACGCATCGATCCTGGTTCTGTTCAGTTGGAATCGCAGACGGTGGCCGCTGATGTCATCGCCCTCGCGACTCCACTCACAGGCGAGACGGGATGGCTGCCCCCCGAGCTCCTCGATGCACGGGGCATGCTGAAGGTCGACAGCTCGATGGCGGCGTCGCCGGGCGTTTTTGGTATCGGCGACGTCGTTGCCGTGCCCGCGGATTACAGGCTTTCGCCGACCCTGCAGTCGATCCAGGCCACCTCTTACGGAATCGCGTGCAACGTGGTCCGCGCGCTCGATGGCGCTTCTCCCCTACAAGTGCTTCGGACGGACCGGCCTGACCTGATGGGTCCTGACCTCGCGGGCGACGCGGTGTTCGTTCGCGACCGCCGCCTGGTGATGAGCGGTCGGATCCCGCTTCTGATTCGGTGGTTCATGGACCAGACGTACCTGCGGCGCCGGCACGCCCACACGCCAAGACAACCCATGCTGGCCGGCGCGTCAGACAGTCGATGAGGACTCGCAGCGTAAACGGGCCCGCGGCGAATCCCCGGAGTAAGCTTCCGCCCCACCATGGGAGGTCCCCAGGTCGATCGCCGGGAGCTCATGAAAGCGATCAAGCGAGAGCTCAAGCGAACGCTGTGGGATGACCCTGATTCACGCCCACCGACCGACAGATACCGTTCCCTCTTTACCCAGAATCCCGAGCCGATGTGGATCTATGAGACCCAAACCTTGAGAGTGCTTGACGTCAACGACGCCGCGACTCAGGTCTATGGATACACACGAGATGAATTCCTCCAACTGACGATCCGGGATCTTCGCCCTGCTGAAGACGTTCCCAAGTTCCTGGAGCTGACGCGCGAGCTTCCGAGCTCCGACCGAACAGGACCCTGGCGGCACAGATTGAAGGGCGGCGCGGTGATACAGGTGTTGATTACGTCGCACGCAGTGGACTTCGGGGGCCAGGCTGCGCGCGTGGTCATGGCGGAGAACCTCACCGAGGGCGAATCTGATATCGACTGGCGGTCTTAGGCCGAAGTCATGGATTCATAGCTGACGTTGCCGGCTGCGACCGCGCCGATCCGAGCCCGATCAGTGTCGGCGAGCGTGACGTGCAGCGCTTCCTCAACGGTCTTGAACTGCTGCCCGCTCCGCGGCGCCGCGAGGATCGAGGTGACCTGAGGGTGGGCGGTTGCCCACGCGAGCGCGAGGGCGCCCAGTGATACGCCGTATTCGGCGGCCAACGAGCCAAGGCGAGCGATTGTCTCGTAGGTGCCATCGTTCTCGAAGGCGCGATAGGGCCCCGGACGAAGCGCCATTCGCGAACCAGCCGGTGGTGCCTCGCCTGGCCGGTACTTGCCTGACAGCCAACCACCGGCCATCGGGCTGTACGCCACAAAGGGCACGCCCTCGGACGCCAGCATCGGCAGCATTTCCGCCTCAGCCTCGCGGCGGAGAAGGTTGTATTCGTTCTGCACGCAGGCGAGCCTGGCGCCGCTGATTCGCTCGCTCATCCACAACGACTTGACCACGCGCCAGGGTTCGATGTTGCAGAAGCCGATGTACAACACCTTGCCCGAGCGGATGAGGTCGTCAAACGCCCGCATCGTCTCCTCGAGGTCGACCAGCGGATCCACCTCGTGCGCCATGTAGATGTCGACGCGATCCGTTTGAAGGCGCGTCAGTGAGGCTTCGATCGCCTGCACGATGTGGCGGCGAGACAGTCCTCCACTGTTGGGGTCGTCTCCCGTTGGGTTGAAAACCTTGGTCGCAAGGACGATCCGGTCTCTGGCACCGCGTTCACGCATCCATCGCCCGACCATCTTTTCCGAAAGACCGCCACCATACGAGTCGGCCGTGTCGAAGTAGTTGATGCCAAGCTCCATCGCCTGATCCATGAGATCGAAGGCTTGCTGCTCGCTCTCGCCCCGACCGAACAGACTCGCGTCAGAGCCGATCCCGCCGAAACCACCACATCCCAGCCCGATGGCCGAGAGCCGTACACCGGTGCGACCTAGAACGCGGTATTCCATCCGGCGCTCAGTATGTTCTGGGAGCGATTTGTCGAGGGTCCCACGAATACGATCTTGCTGATGTTCGTCGAAACACAGGGAACTCGACTGTTTGTGTCGTCATTTGGCGCAGGCAATCGCACCGCCCTCGCGCTGGGTGGTTGGATCGGGAGCGGCGAGATGTGGCTGCCCGTCCTGGGGCTCCTCAACCAGAGCTGGCGCACAGTGACCTTCGACCAGCGCGGGTCAGGAACGAGTCACGTGCCGAACGATCGGGACATCACCCGAGACGCCTGGGTCGACGACGTATTCGCGGTGATGGATGCGCAAGGGATCGAGCGCTGCCTCCTCATGTCGGACTCCTCCGGCTGCTTTCCTGCCGTGCTTGCCGCGTTGAGGTCCCCAGAGCGCTTCACCGGTCTGGTGCTGGTGGGCGGGGCACCCCGAATGCCCATGGATTGGACCCGGCGACTGTTCGCCCTGGGCCTTCGCTTCGCCAGCCGACCGGTCCTGAGAGAGTTCGCCCGCATGTGCCTGCCAGAGGACGAAACAGGTCATGTCCGACGCTGGTTGTGGGACATCTGCGTTCGCGCCGAACCGGGAAACGCCGTCCGCCTCCTGAAGATCCTCGCCGGCTTCGATCTGACGAACGTCGCGCGGACGCTGTCGACGCCCACGCTGATCGTGCACGGATCCAGGGATCTCATTCAGCCGCTGTCGGATGGAAGAGCGCTCGCGTCGCTGATCCCCGGAAGCGACCTGGTCGTGATGGAGGGAAAGGGTCACGTTCCCATGATGAGCAGCCCGGATGAGGTGGTTTCGATCATCGAGAGATGGATCGAGCAGCGGGATCTCTGATCCAGGGCGGTTAGCTTTCGCCGCCGCGATCGAGGAGCTCGCGAATCAGCACATGAGCAAGCCACCGCTCGTAGTGGCTCGGACTCCACCCCCGTTCCACGACGAGGCTGCGATAGATCTCGGACAGCGTCAATGTGATGTACACATCGAGAGAGTGCGGTTTGGCGAAAGGCGCCAGCACTTGGCGCACGGCTCGCTCTCGATCCCGGAGAACCTTGGCCCAGGTTTTCGCCACCCGAGGATCTGAACGCGCGGCTTCCTGATAGACCCTTATGACGTCGCTTCCGAGCTCGAACTGGCGTCGCGTCCAGTGCGCGGCCTGGCGGAGCCGGTCGGCTGGATTCGACATCGTCAGGGCTCGAGCGCCCAACTCGCGGACCTCAGTCTCCGCGACCCACATCTCGCGGATGTGTTCGAGGATTGCAGGCTTGCTCCCGAAGGCGGAGTAGATGGTCTGGGCCGGCACTCGCGCGGCTTCCGAGATCGACTCGATCGTCGTGGAGGTGTAGCCCCGCTCAGCAAAGAGACGGCGCGCCGCGATCGCGACGGCGTCCCGAGTCGCCCGCGCCTGCCGCTCGCGATGGCCCAGGCCACTGCTGGCACTCATAGTACTGCTATTGTGATCATAGCGACGCTATGATATCTGCCATGTTTACACGCACAGCCAACCTGCATGTCGTTTGTACGCCGGAACAGGCCTTTCGCCATATCGCACTGGAATTCTTCACCAATCACCCGCGCTGGGATCCAGACCTCGTCGAGGTGACCAAGACCTCGTCCGGACCGATTGGTGTCGGCACTACCGGACGCGAGGTGCGCAATTTCAACGGCCGCCGTTTCATCAGCGGGTTTCGAGTTACGAGATTCGAGCCGCTGTCCGCTTTCTCGGTTCGCACTACTGAAGGAGCCATGGCGGAGAACGTCGACTACGACATCACCTCCGAAGGCTCCGGAAGTGAAGTGCTCCTCAGACTCGAGCTGGCCCCTCGCAACTTCGCAATACGCCTCCTCGGCCCGTTCATCTGGCCGCGAGTGGAAAAGAACTACCTGAGAAACGTGGCGCGCTTTGAGGAGCTCCTAAACCTTCTCAACCCGCAGGTGCTCGAAGCGCCGAGCTAGCCGGCTTCTTGCTTACGGCGGAAGAGAAGCCACGCGGCGAGAAAGAAAGCCAGCGTCCACGCGACGAGCGTTTCGATCTCGACCTTGAACTCATTGATCCCCGACCCGGCCGCGGCGGTGCTGTTGCCGAAAGTCGGCGCTACCGAACTGACCGGCGCGAGGATGTTGACGAACAGATAGTTGAGGAAGTTCGCGGAGTCTCGGCTTCCGCTGATCAGGAACAGGATCCCCGCGACGACGGTGCTCACGAGCGGGGCGCCGAAGAGCACGGCGAGCGTGATGCCGATCGCGGCCCAACGGCCCGTGAGAACCGAAATCAGCAGGCTCATCCCCTGGACGCAGAGGATCCCGAGCATCGCCGCGCCGATACACATCAGCACGAAGAGCCAGATGGGCATTTCCAGCAGATTTCCGGGCCCAAGGGGTTTGGCGCCGTCGATCGCGACTCCGGCCTGATCGGTCAGCGAACCCGGTGAGCCAAACCAGAAGGCAAACATCGCGTACACGATCAGCAGAGTCACGAGGACGACGAACAGACTCACAAGGAAGGACGCGAGAGCTTTCGCGAACAGAACCTGGTTTCGACTCGGTGGACGGCTGAGCAGGATTGTGATCGTGCGGTCCGAGCGCTCGCCCGCGATCTGCTCGGACGCGAGCCAGCCGAAGATGCGAACGAGCAGGAACATCACGATGCCGCCCAGAGCGAACAGCGACGCCTGGGCGATGGCGAAGGACTGGACCGGCGCGATGTTGTGGTCGAGCAAGTACTGGTCGTCGGCGATTGCCTGCTTGGCCTGGGCGATGGCTTGATCGATGCCCAGGCCTTCCCGACCAATGCGGATGGTCCCTCCCGGCTGAGCCTGCTGCTTGATCTGCTCGAAGTCCGCGATGTTCCTCTGGTTGACCTTGATCTGATCCTGCAGAGTCGATTGCCACGCGACAGCAGGGGCGGGCGTCCATCGACCCTCCGAGTGGACGTAGTAGATGTAGAGACCGGCTGCGATCAACACAAACAGACCGCCCAGGACCGCGAACACAACCCAACGACTGCGCCATGTCTTCTGAAATTCATTGCGGACGAGGCTGACGAAGAGGGTCACTGTGCCGTTCCCGGCTCGGACGGCGAGCTGAGCGGGCTCGCGACAGGTACACCGGTCAGCTGGATGTAGACGTCCTCCAGTCCCTGCTCTGTCCTGACCAGCTGATCGACGCCGATGCCTGCATAGACCAGCGCGTGATTGATCTGTCGCGCAATGTCGGCGTCCGACGTCACGGTGATCGAGTCCTTGATGGTGCCCGACTCAGCCCTCGCACCATCGACCGATCTGACGACTTCGAGCGCTTTGTCGACATCTGACACATCGACTCGGTAGCGATAGCCCTTGATGTTCATGAGCTCGCTGAGCGGTCCAGACGCCTTTATCTTGCCGCGGTGAAGCACGACGACTCGGTCGCACAACTCCTCTACCTCCGACAGAAGGTGGCTGGAGAAGAAGATCGTGAGTCCCTGCTCGGTTGCCAGCTTGCGCAGAAGAATGCGGAGGCCGTGGATGCCGTTCGGATCGAGCCCGTTGGTAGGTTCGTCAAGGATCAGCAAGCGAGGCTTACCCAGCAGAGCCTGGGCCAGCGCGAGCCGTTGGCGCATGCCCATCGAGTAGCGCTTGACTTTGTCGTCTCCGCGCTCGGTCATGCCTACGAGGTCGAGCAGCATCGCGATCTGCTTCTCATCGACCACTCCCAGCATTCGCGCGAACTGACGGAGATTGTCGCGACCGGAAAGGAATCCATAGAATCCAGGCTGCTCAAGGGTCGCGCCAAAAAAACGCGACGCGCGTGCGTGGTCGGTCCAGCAGTCGTGGCCGCCTATGCTGGCTGTGCCGCCATCTCCGTGGAGCAGCCCAAGAAGAATCCGGATGGTCGTCGTTTTCCCGGCCCCGTTTGGTCCCAGGAAACCGAGGATCTCGCCATCCTCGACGCTAAAAGAGACGTCGCTGAGCGCATTTACTCGGCCGAAGCTCTTCGACAGCCGATCGACCTCGACAATCACTGGCATACCGTCGCAGTCTAAGCACGCATGGTGTCAAAACTGTGCCGAGGGTCCCTACGATGAACTGTCATGAGCGCCAAGAAGAAGTCGACCAGGAATACCGCCGCCAAGGGGTCCGATCTACTTTCGGCCGAAGAACGCGCCGCCATGAAGGAGACGCTCAGGGAGCGAAAGCGCGCTTTATCGGGTGAGGCGGACGGCGAAACCGACGTACTCGCGAAGATCGCCGAGATGGCCGAACCCGATCGCAGCATTGCCAGGCGGCTCCACGCCATCATCAAAGCCAGCGCGCCGACACTCTCCCCAAAGACCTGGTACGGAATGCCCGCGTATGCCAGGGATGGCAAGGTTGTCTGCTTCTTCCAGAGCGGTCAGAAGTTCAAGTCGAGATACGCGACGGTCGGTTTCCAGGAGGCCGCAAAGCTCGACGACGGTGACTTCTGGGCCACGTCCTTTGCCTTAAAGAAGCTGACCGCCCCCGTCGAGCAAAAGATCGCCAGGCTTGTCAAGAAAGCGGCGAGCTGAAAGTTTTCAGCGAGTGAGGCCGGCTCTTGCTGTGATCCGGTAAGCGCAGACGAAATCGCCCGCCATCTTGTGCTTGATACGTTCGACGCTCGCGTCGGGCATCGCGGCGCGCAAGAAGGCCAGCTCGCTCGCGCAAGCTGCGCCGTAACGTCGGGCCACATCGAGGATGGCGCAGTTGTGCTCTACGACCAGCCATGACCCATCGGACTCGCGCCGGCAGTCGGCCAGGTAGCCGTCTTCGTCCAGGATGCGCGTCAGCTCCTCGATGCTGGCGTCGAAGTCTAGGCCCGAAAGCCGTGTGGCGGCGCGTTCGACACGCACTTCGCCGCGACGGGTGAAGACCTTGTCCACCAGCTCTGGGCTCTCCTGGCGGACGAAGTCCAGAAGCTGGTTGGTGAGCTGTCCGTAGCGCTTGGGCCATAGCGATTCGCCGGCGGGAGTGATGCAGTAAAGGCGGCGCGGTCGGCCGGGGCCGCTGCGCTCATCGCGATGCGCGACCAGGCCTTCGCCCTCGAGGACCGTAAGGTGCTGGCGGACCGCGCCGACGGTCACTCCGAGTCCGCGGGCGATGTGCTCCGCGGACGCTTCGCCCGCCTCCTTGATCGACGAGAGGACGCCGCGCCGGCCTTCGCTCTGGACATTGAGCCCGATGGTGGCGCCCGCGGTCTCAGTCGGCGCAAGCTCAACCGGCTCTGAGGGCTGCCTCATGGCAGGATCAGATGGCTGTCGCCGAACTCGTGCCATAGGTAACCAGCATGGAGCGCTTCCTGGTAGGAGGCTTCCAGCAGCCTTCCTCCAGCGAAGGCTTCGACCATCGCCAGGTGGGAGGCCATCGGCTCGTGCCAGCCGGTGAGGAGGCCGGTGACGATCCGCCGGGTGTGATCCGCGTCGACGACCAGGTTGGTCAAGCCTGAGCTGGGAAGGACCAGCCCGGGACCAACCGCCGCACTCTCGAGGGCGCGCACACATGTGGTGCCCAGGGCGATCACCCTGCTGCCGACGCGGATCGCGGCATTGACACGCTGCGCGGTATCGGGCGGCACTTCGAAGGGCTCTGGCTGCGGTGGTTCATGAGCCTCGACGGAGGAAACTCCGCAGTGCAGCACGATCGGCGCGAGGTCAACGCCCTTCACGAGCAGGCGTGTCACCAGCTCAGTCGTGAAAGGCCGCGCAGCCGATGGCATCTCCGCGCTGCCAGGTGAGTCGCCGAAGATCGTCTGGTAGGCGCTCAGCGGCCACGATTTGTTCATGTAGCCGTAGACGATTGGCCGTCCCCAGCGCGCCAGGTAGTCGTCGGCCGGCAGCTCGAGAGTGACCTCGGCCATCCAGAGGCGGACCGCATCAGCGGCAAACGCCGGCCGCTTCAGGTTCGCCCGGCCTCCGCCCCTAAGCGCAATCTCGGTCCCGGCTCGGGCGTCCAGCCATGGAGTTGTGCGGAAGCCGTCCGGGTCGGCGTGGCGGAGCTCCACGATCCACTCGGTGTCGCTCAGCCGGCGGGCGACGTGGAGAACCGCCGGTTGGGAGCGGGCCGTCGCCTCCACCGCCGCGTTCACGGTGGCGGACCGGTTGAAGACAAGCAGGTCACCTGGTCGCAGCAGCGCCGCCAAGTCGCCAAACCGGTGATGTTCGATATTCCCGCTGGAGCGGTAGGTCACGAGCAGCCGCACGTCGTCGCGGCCCCGGCCCCGCTCTTCCGGCGGCTCGGTTGCCTCCACGTCACGCGGCAGGGTGAATTGGAAGATCGATTTGGTGGCGATCACTTCGCAGCCACCTCCAGGTCGGCTGCCCGGATCCGGCCGCTGAGATGCCGCGATTCGAAGAGCTCGATCAATCGGGGCACCACTTCCTCGGGCAGCGGTCGATCCGAGATGTCCCGGCCGGGGTAGGCCGCCTGGTGCATGTCAGTTCGCAGATCGCCCGGGTCGACCGCCCACACGCGCAGCCCCGGTTCCTCGACGGCCAGGACTCTGGCGAGTGCGTCCTGGGCAGCCTTGGCCGCGCCGTATGCGCCCCAGCCCGAATAGCCTTCGACAGCGGCGTCGGAGCTGATCAGCGCCACCCGGCCTCCGTCATTTGCGGCCCGGAGCAGCGGCAGGACCTCCTGGATCAGAGCCAGGCTGGCCACCGGGTAGACCTCGAAAAGCTCCCGTAACGCGGCCAGGCCGAGATCGGCCAGCGCCGGCAGCGGGCTCGGACCCAGCGTGCCGGCATTGCACACCAGCAGATCGAGGCCTCCCAACGCGTGGGCTGCGCCCGCGAGTGCCCGCCGGTGGTCGGGATCGGTGACATCGCCCGGAATCGCCAGAACATGGCTGCCGGGCGGGATCAGCTCCCAGAGGCGACCACGAGCCTCCTCCAAGGCGGTGGGGTCGCGGCCGTCGATGATCAAAGACCAGCCCCTGCGGGCCAAGCCTTCGCTCAGCGCCCTACCCAGACCTCTCGAAGCTCCGGTCACGACGGCTGTACTCATGACTCTCGCCCCAATAATAAAAGCAGAATTGTCTACTTTTATTCGCGGGGCGATCCGCGTGACCCGACGACCCCCTCTAGCCGCGGTCGGGGACCGAGCCTAGGCCGACGGCAAGACGCGATAGACCACGATGCTGCCGTTGAAACTCGCCGCCAACTCCTCGCTTGGTGCATGGCCGGCGACCTGATAGATGGGCGTTCCCGGCTCCAGAAAAGCAGCATCACCATCCTTGACGCGGTAGTTCGGGTCGCAGACGTGACCGCTGACCTTGAACTTGACGCGGGCATAGACCGGGCCGAGGTCGCTCTGTTGCAGGACGTCGAGTGGTGCTCCCAATCCGGCTACGTATTGGCTTGAGCCAACCTCTATGAAGTTGACCCAATCGATCTGTGCGCTGCAAGCAGGAGTGGTGCCCGGAAGCTGACACGCAGCCACGAGCCAGAGCGTGAAAAGCCCAATCACGGCTCGAGAGGTCATTCAGCTGGCGAACGCCCGGTTGGCAGGCCAGGTAACGAGGTGGGTCGTCATGTGTTCGGGCCGTCGCCACGCCCTACGTTCGGAGTTGCGTCGGTCAGACGCCAGTTGACGCAAGTTTTTCGCTGCCGCTAAAGCGATCGAGGTCTCTCGTGAGGATGTCTTGGATTCGCAGTAGGAGCTCCTCGTCGGCTGCTTCGATTCGAAGCACCAGCGCGGTCGGGGTCGCCGCGATCTCGCATCGCCCCAGGGGCTGAATGTGACCGTGCCGTGGGTGTCAGACCACTGAGCCTGGACGTCGACTTCGCCTCGAGAAAGCGCGTCGCCTTGGTGGACCCCGCGTCCATGCGCTTGTGCACGGCCCATCGAAGCCGCATGAGTGCAAAGCGCACGAGGTATCTGCTTGCCTGCTCGGTGTCGATGCGGCCTTCGACGATCAACAGTTGGCCGCCACTCTTTGACTACCTATCTTTCGAGTTCTTGACGTACCTGGCGGGGTCTCTATCGAAGGTTTCCTTGCAGCCGGCCGAGCAGAAGTAGTACGTCTCGCCCTTCTGAAACGATCGGTATTCCGCATGCTCAGGATCAACGCTCATTCCGCAGACAGGATCGATAGCTGGTGGCTTTCGCTCCATTTTTCCTCCTGGTGTTGACACCGCGATGTGCGAATGACTGGGGTGGACGACGGGCTGGGCGAGAGCGACGTGAGACGCGTACCGGGCCGGTTCCTTCTCAAACGCCGAGCGGCAGCCGGCTGAGCAGAAGTGGTACGTAGCGCCCTCATAGTCGACACGCTGGGTGGCGGTCTTGGGGTCGACACTCATCCCGCAGACCGGGTCTCGAACCGACTCTGACCCTGGCTCTGGCCTTCGTGCGTGAGCGCGCAGCATCTCGATGCCGCCGGTCGTCACGAAGCGCCAGGCCAACACGGCCATGAGGACAAGGAAGCCAATGTCGAGAAAGGAGGTGTAGTTCCAGCTTGGCCGGGTCTCGAAAACGGTGACGTGGTGGTTGGTCGGAGCGAGGCCCAGGAGCTGAAAGGCCCCACCGACCAGGAACCCGGCCAGTGCCATCGCGGCGTAGGAAACCGCGAGCAAGTAGAGCGACGTTCGGCCGCCGTAGTACTTCCGATAGATGTTGAGGATCGGCAGGATGACCAGGTCGGCGAATATGAAGCTGATCACTCCGCCGAAGCTGATCCCGCCGCTCCACAGCACCACGGCCAGGGGCACGTTGCCAACCGAGCAAACGAAGCTGAGCATCGAGATGACCGGGCCGATCAGCGGCCCCCAGAACTCGTTGAGCGTCGGGTGGTTGGTCAGGAACAACGCCTGCCACCAGCTGTTGGGCACCCAGGCAGCGAGCGCACCTGCGATCAGGAAGCCCAGTCCCAGGTCGAGGTAGAGGGCGTGAATGTCCATGTAGAACGCGTGCGAGACGGCAGTGAAGGCCTGCGGCGAGAAAAGCCGCGACAGAAACGGCCCGTCGGTGATGGATACGTCCATGTCGCCGTGAGCCTCGTGGGTCGAACCGAAGACACCGCGCTCGGCCTGGCGCTTGGCCGCATCGACCATGCGCTGGCGCAGCGTCACCTTGAAGAGTATCCAGATGATCACCGCCATCAGCAGGCCACCGGCGAACTCGGCGGCGACGAACTGCCAGCCCAGCAGTATTAGAAGGACGAGGCCAAGCTCGAAGACCAGGTTGGTCGAGGCAAACTCGAAGATGATCGCGTTGACAAAGCTGGCGCCCCTCCGGAAAAGCGCGCGCGCAACGGCCACGGCGGCATACGAGCACGACGAGCTTGCCGCCCCGAAGCCGCAGGCGAGGACAAAGCCCTTCAGGTCAGGTCTACCCAGCAAGCCGGCCACCGCCCGCTTGGAAACGACCGTCTGGATCATCGCCGAGAGCAGGAACCCGAAGGCGAGCGGCCAGAGAACCTCCCAGAGCATGAAAAAGGAGATCTGCAGGGCATGAAGAATCGCGGCGACTATGACCACTCGATCGTCAGCTCCTCACCAGGCGCTCGACGGCGTCGTTGAGCTCACGGATCTTCTTGCTTCCGCCACCGGACCGAATCGCTTCCGTGACGCAGTGGTCGGTGTGATCGGCGAGCAGCTGCAGTGCGACGCTCTCGAGAGCCGCCCTGGTCGCGTTGACCTGGGTGAGGACGTCGATGCAGTAACGATCCTCGGCCACCATCTTCTGAATGCCGCGCACCTGCCCCTCGATACGCCGCAGTCTCGTCTCGATCTTCTGTTTGTCCTTGGTGTAACCTGCCATATTGTAATGATACCCCCTATGGGTATGGTGCTCCGGTGAGCGGCCACGACATGATTGGGATGTCGATGGACGCGGAGGCCGTCCAGGACATGCGCAACCGTTTTCTTGTCGCGGCTGTGCTGTCGGTGCCGATCCTGCTGTGGTCTCCGATCGGACGCCAGGTCCTCCACTTCGGCGTGCCGGCGCCGTTCGGCCTGCGCGACGACGTCTTCCAGCTGGTCCTCAGCCTGCCTGTGATCGCCTATTCAGGGACGTTCTTTTTCCAGGGCGCGGTGGAAGCGCTGCGGGCGCGGACGCTGGACATGATGGTTCTTGTGTCAACGGCGATCGTGGCCGGCTGGACCTACTCGGTGGTCGTCACTCTCGGCGGCGGAGGCGACGTGTTCTACGAGGCGACGACGGTGCTGATCTCCTTTGTGCTCCTGGGCCACTGGTTGGAAGCGCGTGCCCGGGGCGGCGCCAATGACGCGGTCCGAGCCCTATTGAATCTCTCCCCGCCGCAGTCGATCGTGATCAGGGACGGCGCGCAAGTCGATGTGCCCACGGCGGAGGTGCAGGTTGGGGACCTGCTTCTCGTCAAACCCGGCGCCAGGGTTCCGGTGGACGCCACGGTCGAGGAGGGGACGAGCGACGTGGATGAGTCCGTCGTGACCGGCGAGAGCCTGCCGGTTTCGAAAACGCCCGGCGCTGAGCTGATCGGCGGTTCGATCAACAAGAACGGCACTCTGCGGGCGCGCGCCACAAGGGTCGGGGCGGACACCGCTCTGGCCCAGATCGTGAAGCTCGTGCAGGAGGCACAGAGCTCGAAGGCGCCCGGCCAGCGGCTTGCCGACAGGGCAGCGTTCTGGCTCGTGCTGGTGGCGCTGATCGGTGGGACCCTGACCCTCGTCGGCTGGTTGCTTGCGGGCCGCAGCTTCAGTCAGGCCATCCTCTTCGCCATCACCGTGGTCGTAATCACCTGTCCCGATGCACTCGGACTCGCGACACCGACAGCGATCACGGTCGGCACCGGGCTCGGCGCCAAGCGCGGAATCCTGTTCAAGAATGCATCCGCGATCGAGACCGCGGCGCGGATCCAGGTCGTCGTCATGGACAAGACCGGAACTTTGACCAGGGGCGAGCCCGAGGTCACCGAGCTGCGCACGGACCGTGTGTCGGAGAAAGAAATCCTGGCCTTCGCAGCAGCGGTGGAGCGGGAGTCCGAGCATCCGCTCGCCGAGGCTATCGTTCGCCGCGCGGAGCAAGCAGGTGCGGCCCCGCTCCCCGCGACCGAGTTTGAGAACGTTCCGGGGTATGGCGCGGTGGCAATGGTCGATGGACACCGCGTGGCTGTTGGAAACGCCAGGTTGCTGGCGCGGGAGAGCATCAGCCTCAACGGTCTGGCAAACGAACGCGACAAGATGGCCGCGGAGGGGCGAACCGTAGTGGTCGTGGCGGTGGACGGGCGCGCCTCGGCGGTGGTCGGCATCAGCGATGCTCCGCGCCCCTCTTCGAAAAAGGCGGTCGAGGCGCTGCAGCGGGAGGGCGTCGAGGTCGTGATGCTGACGGGCGACAACCGCGCCACTGCCGAACGCATCGCCCGCGAGCTCGGCATCCGTGAAGTGTTGGCCGAGGTTCTTCCGGCTGACAAGGCAAGCAAGGTCGCCGACCTGCAGCGAGCCGGCAAGAGGGTGGCGATGGTCGGCGACGGCGTCAACGATGCGCCGGCGCTGGCCCAGGCGGACCTCGGAATCGCGATCGGTGCGGGCACGGACGTCGCGATCGAAACCGCCGACATAGTGCTCATGCGGTCAGATCCCTTCGATGTCGCGACGGCCATCACGATCGGCCGGGCGACGCTCCGCAAGGAGCGCCAGAACCTGGGATGGGCGGTCGGCTACAACTCGATCGCGATTCCGATCGCGGCCGGCGTCTTTGAACCCGCCTTTGGACTTGTCTTGCGCCCCGAGATTGCCGCCCTGTCGATGTCAGGTTCGAGTCTGCTGGTCGCGGTCAACGCGTTGCTTCTGAGGCAGCTGAAGCTGGCGTCCTGAATTCAAGCTGGATAGACGCCAACGTCGGTGGACTTGAAGGAGAGCCAGACCTTCCCTCCCTCGACCAGGTTCAAATCCCTCATCGCAGCGGGCGTCACCTCCGCCACCAACGGAACCTCGCCTTCGATCCGAACGCGTACGCGATTGCCCAGCAGCTCAATGCTTGTCGCCCGACCTGACCAAACGTTGCGTGGACTGCCTTCGGGGTGGGTTCGATGAATGGCTATCGCTCGGGGGTGAACCACCGCGAACACCTCACCGAGCTCCGCGCCTGCGGCCGCCACCACCTGGCCGCTTGCCAGCTTGACCGATCCATGAACTGCTTCCCCGCGGAGCAGGTTGACTCCGACCAGGTCGGCGACGTACTGAGACTTGGGGTGTTCGGTGACCTCAGCCGCGGTGCCTGTCTGAACGAGATTTCCCTTCTCCATGACGATCAGGCGATCGGCCAGCGCAACCGCCTCGAGCGGGTCGTGGGTCACGACCAGGCGGATGCCTTCGAATGAGTCGAGGTGGCGTTTGAGGTCGCGGCGCACCTCAGCGCGGGTGGTCACGTCGAGGGCAGCGAGCGGTTCATCCAGCAGCAGCAGTCGCGGGTCGGGCGCGAGAGCACGGGCGAGCGCGACGCGCTGACGCTGGCCGCCAGACAGCTCCGCCGGCTTCGACCCGGCGTAG
>DASYZS010000091.1:0-2793 GCA_035945895.1 Candidatus Dormiibacterota bacterium
GGATCGTCGATCACACCGCGACAGTAGCGCTACGAACCGGCCAGGTACTTCTCCAGCCCGTCCTTGAGGGCGACCGCCATCCGTTGCCGGCCCTCCGCGCTGCTCGCGACGCGGGCTTCCAATGGGTTCGTCAGGAATAGCGGCTCGACCAGCGCCCCAGGCATCTGGCTCGGGTCGTCCACGTATCCAGGCTCGGCGGGTCCTAGTACGACGAGGTGTCCGTACGCGCTGCCGGCCGGCGTCAGCGTCGGCGCGGCGACCTGGTCGTCGGTCCACACGCCGCGGTCGTTCGTCCCCAGAGCCGAAACCAACGCGCTCTGCACGTCACCGGCCAGGCGCTTGTTGTCGGGCGCGAACGAGCGGGCGCCGTCGTAGAAGGTTTCGGTTCCACCGACCGCCGGGTCGTCGAACGCGTCGAAGTGGATCGACAGCAGCACCGACGCAGCTGCCGCGTTCGCGCATGCCGCGCGCATCGCCAGGTCGCGATGTTCCGCCGACACCGTGAGAGCTCCGGTCACCGAATCGCCGGCGTCGAGCTTCATTACCGACGTGTCCTCAGTCCGCGACAGCACGACGCGATACTCATCCGCCTCCAGCAAACCGGCCAGCCGTGTCGCCACAGCCAGCGTCACGTCTTTCTCGAGCACCTGCTGTCCGCCGGCCCCGCCGACCACGCCTGGATCGAGACCGCCATGTCCTGCATCGACGAACACAGTTTTCGAGCCGCGCCCAAAGCTCATGCACGCGCCCTGCTCGAGGCCGCCCAACGCGACCTGGCCCTCGACGCTGCCGGGGCTCTGAGGACTGGCTATTACGAGGCTCCCGCCGCGGACGGCATTGACCATCGTGGGTACAGCAAGCGAGCAGGTGACCACGAGCGCGGCGATGAGCGCTGAGCGAAGCAGAGAAGAAGACCTCTGCCGGCGCCGAGTGCGGGCGGGAGCGTGGGCTGGGTTTGCGATCGGCCGCGCCATTGTAAGTGCGCGGCCGTGCTACGCGATCCGGCTGTTCTCCGAGGTCGCGACCTTCTTGCTCGCCGCTGGATCGAGGTTGACCACCGCGAGAAACACGGCGAACGACTTGTTCTGCCAGAGGGCGATGTAAAAGGACTGGTTCGCGATGGCCTGGCTCACCACCACGGAGTTCGCGGTCAGACCGGTCTTGGTGCCTTCGATCGCCTGCGAGCTGGCGTGAAGGCTCGACGCGCTGACGCCGAAGACGGAGCCGTTCGCATAAGCGCTTGCAGCGCTCTTCTCGTCTTTGAACTGGACAACAAAGTTGACGACCAGTTTGTATGTGGCCGCCGCCGGATCCGTGCGCGCATTTGCGAAATCGCCGCAGTGAGTCCTGCTGTCGGTGTAGATCGCGACGTACGCGGACGTGGCACCGCTCTTCTGGAGATCGGTCCACTGGTTGGCTGCAGTCTTTGACGTGCTCGGGTCAGGCGACTGCTCGTTGTGGATGAACGTCTGGATGTCGCCGCTGAGGCTGCACTTCACCATGCCGCTGGGCACATCGCCAGATTGCGCGGCAACGCTGGCGGCGGTCGGACCGCTGGGACCCGACGAAGAACCGCCACACGCGGCAACCACGCCGATGAGCAGCAGCACCATCAACCGACGCATCCAGCCCAAGTTACCTGAGCCCGAACGCATGCCGCGTGATTATCATCAGCACGGCCTCGCTATGCCCCTCGCTCTCCAGGCCGCTTCGACCGAGTACATCGGATGGCTTCAGCTCGAGGCCAACCGCAGCCCGAACACAGTCCGCGCCTACGACTCGGAGATCCGCAAGCTCCTGGGTTTCCTCGCATCCAAAGGCCACTCGCTGACGGTCGAAGGACTCAGGCACGAAGACTTGCGCGCGTACCAGCAGCACCTCGCCGGTCGGCTCAAGAGCCCGGCATCTCGGGCACGTGCGCTCGTCGCGATCCGGTCGTGGCTGAGATGGATCGCACGCGAAGGATTGATTGAACGCGATCTTTCCAATGGCATCACGCTCCCCAAACTCGAACAGCGGTTACCGAAGCCGATCGATCCCGACGAGCTCGCCCGTCTGCTCGCCGCGCTGCCACACGAAGCGCTTCTCGAGAAACGAGACCGGGCGCTGGTTCAATTCCTTATCAGCACGGGTTGCCGCATCTCCGAAGCCCTGGCGCTCGATCGAACCGACTTTCCGCGCTCGGGCAGCCGGCTCGTCGTGACCGGCAAGGGGAGCAAGCAGCGCAGCGTCTACCTCACAGCCGATTCCCGCGCGGCGATGGAGGAATATCTGAACGCACGGGAGGACGCCTGCCTCGCGATGTTCATCAACTTCGATCGTTCGGCGGGCGACGACCGCGAACGGCGCCTGACGTCCGCCGGCGCGCGCTACATCGTCAAACAGATCCGGCGTCAGCTGGGCGCCTGGTCGTTCAAGTCTCCCCATGTCGCGCGGCACACCGCCGCGACCACGCTGCTCGAAGTCACTGGTGGCGACGTGCGGCTGGTGCAGGAGGTGCTGGGGCACGCCAACCTCAACACGCTGCAGGGCTACACGAAGATCGTCGACAGCCGCAAGCAGGAGGCGTACCGCCGCTACCAGGAGTTCCTGGACGAAAAGAAGAAGGAGTCAGGAACGTAACCCGTAGGGGGAGTCTGCGTTCGTAACTCCCGTGAAGGGAAGGCACGCGCTCGTCCTCGGGATCGGGATCGGCGCTCTGGCGGTGATCGCGCTAGGCGCGCTCGCCGGGAGCGTCGTGCTCAAGCCGCCAGTCAAAACGGCCGGCAGCGCGCCGAGTCCGTCGCCGTCGCC
>DASYZS010000092.1:0-12265 GCA_035945895.1 Candidatus Dormiibacterota bacterium
AAGGCGCTTCAAGCCGGGAATTCTCTCGACCTGCGCGACGAGGCTCGCGAGACCGCCCCGACCGTCCGGATCGCGATAGTCGTCCACGTTCTGGCCGAGCAGGACGACCTCCCTGGCACCGTCGGCCACCGCTTCGCGGCATTCCGCCAGCACGGCCTCCATTGGCAGGTGCTTCTCCCGACCACGGACGCGCGGCACGATGCAGAAAGTGCAGTTGTGGTCGCAACCCTGGATGACCCGGACGAAGTGGCTTACGCCTGTGCGGCCGGCCCGCGGTAGAGCTTCACCCTCGGAGTAGTCGTAACGCGCTTCCAGACCCGCGAGGAAGTCGTCGTACTCGCCGATCGGCACGACGGCGTCCAGGTGCGGGAACCGCCGGCGCAGCGTGTCGCCTTCCTTCGCGACGATACACCCGGTGACCGCGATGGTCCGCTCGGGGGTCTTCCACTCCTTCAGCTCGTGCAGCTTGGAGTAGACCCGGTCCTCTGATGCTTGCCGCACCACGCACGTGTTCAGGACGGCGACGTCGGCACGCTCCAATGAGTCCTCGACGTAGCCCGCGGCGAGCAAGCGCCGCGCCAGGCTTTCGGAATCCGCCAGGTTCATCTGGCACCCGATGGTCCAGACGTGGAACGACCGACTCCTGCCCGTCAGCGACTCTCCACGAGCAACCGGATTCCCGTTCTCTCTTCGCCGTCGATGGAGATGTCGATGAACGCCGGGATGCACACGAGATCGAGGCCGCCGGGGGCGACGTAGCCGCGCGAGATCGCGATCGCCTTCACCGCCTGGTTGATGGCACCCGCACCGATGGCCTGGACCTCGACCCGTCCCTTGCTGCGGATCACGCCCGCGATGGCGCCGGCGACAGCCACCGGTTTCGAGGTGGCCGAAACCTTGAGCACCTCAACTGGAGCGCGCTCCGCTGGCATTGCTGGAACCCCTTCAAACATGTTCTCGGTCGATTCGCTGGATCGTCGTGGCTCGGCCGGTCGAATGGTTAATGGTAACCAGAACCGAATTGAAAGTCACCGGTCCGGACGCCACCACGAACCGGTTGGGGACCCCGCTCAGGAACCGTTGGATGACCACCTGTTTGTCCATCCCGATACAACTGTCCCGCGGCCCGACCATACCGACGTCGGTGACGTAGGCGGTTCCGCCGGGCAGCACCCGGGCGTCGGCGGTCGGGATGTGCGTGTGCGTCCCGACCACTGCGCTGGCCCTGCCATCCAGGTACCAACCCATCGCAGTTTTCTCCGACGTCGCCTCGGCGTGCATGTCGCAGAACACCACTTTCGCCTCCGGGTGCGCCGCCAGGATGGCGTCCGCCGTCCGGAACGGATCGTCCAGGGGGTCGAGGAAGATGCGGCCGATCAAGTTCATGACCAGCACCTGCCGGCCGCCCGCCTCGACCAGGCACCAGCCCTGGCCGGGCGCGCTCGGCGGGTAGTTGGCCGGACGCAGAACCCGGTCCAGCTTGGGCAGCTCGCCCGCGAACTCCTTTTGGGCGAAGACGTGGTTGCCGGTCGTGATCACGTCGGCTCCGCAGCTCCGAAGCTCGCTCACGAGCTTTGCGGTCAGCCCGAATCCGCCGGCGGCGTTCTCGCCGTTGAGGATTGTCAGGTCGGCGCGGACCTCCTCCTTGAGGCGAGGCAGGATGGCTTTGACCGCTTCACGTCCAGGCTGCCCGACCACGTCGGCGACAAACAGAATCCGAAACTCACTGTCAGTCACGGCTTTCGATTGTCGTGGAAACAAAAAGGGGAGTCCCGAAGGACTCCCCTGGATTGCTTATTCGGACTGCTTACTTGGCGTACTCCACGGCCCGGGTCTCGCGCACCACGGTGACGCGAATCTGGCCGGGGAAGCTGAGCTCCGACTCGATGCGCTTGGCGATGTCGCGTGCCATGAGCTGAGCGGCGCTGTCGTCGATCTGCTCCGGCTTGACCAGGATCCTGACCTCGCGGCCGGCCTGGATGGCGTAGGACTGCTGCACGCCCTGGAACGAGTTGGCGATCTCCTCAAGCTTCTCGAGCCTCTTGACGTAGGCCTCGAGCGACTCCCTTCGCGCACCCGGGCGCGCCGCGGAGATCGCATCGGCGGCGATCAGAAGGAGGGCTTCGATGGTGTGCGGCTCCTCGTCGTAGTGATGCGCGCGAACTGCGTGTACCACCGGAGCGGGAACCGAGTGCCTCTGCAGCAGGTCCGCTCCAATCACGGCGTGTGAGCCCTCGACCTCGTGGTCGATGGCCTTGCCGATGTCGTGGAGCAGGCCCGACAGCTTGGCGATGCGGACGTCGGCGCCTATCTCGGACGCCATCATGGCGGCGAGGTAGGCAACCTCCTTGGAGTGGCTCAGCACCTGCTGCCCGTAGCTGGTGCGAAACCGCAGGATGCCGAGGTGACGGACGACCTCAGGGTGCAACCCCTGCAGGCCGAGTTCGAGGACCGCCCCCTCTCCCTCCTCTTTGACCCTTTGCAGGACCTCCTGGCGGGACTTGGCGACGATCTCCTCGATGCGGGCCGGATGGATCCGGCCATCCACGATCAGCTTGTTCAGCGCCACCCTTGCCACCTCGCGGCGCACGGGGTCGAACCCGCTGATGATCACGGCCTCCGGGGTGTCGTCGACGATGAGGTCGATCCCGGTGGCCTGCTGGAGGGCACGGATGTTGCGCCCTTCCTTGCCGATGATCCGGCCCTTGAGCTCGTCGGTGGGCAGCGGCAGCACCGAGACCGAGACCTCGGCGGTCTGGTCGGCGGCGATGCGCTGGATTGCCTCGGTGACGATCTCGCGACCGCGTCGCTCGCTCTCGTCGCGAGCCGCAAGCTCCGACTCGCGGACCTTGCGTGCCACCTCGTTGCGCAGGTCCTGTTCGACCTGCGCCATCAGGATGCCCTGGGCTTCCTGGCGCGTCATGTTGGCGACGCGCTGGAGCTCGAGCTCCTGCTTTCGGAAGCTCTCGTCGAGCTGGGCCTTGACGTCGTCGAGCGCTTTCTTCTGGTTGCCGAGCTCACGCTCCGTCCGATTGAGGTCCTCGCCCTTGCGGTCGAGGTTTTCCTCTTTCTGAAGAAGGCGCTTTTCGATCTGTTGCGACTGGGCTCGGTATTCGCGAGCCTCCTGTTCGGCGGCGGTGCGGATTCTGACGGCCTCTTCCTTGGCCTCGAGCAGTTTCTCTTTGGCGCTGGTTTCGGCGTCGGCGACAGTTTGCTGGGCCTTCAGCTCCAGCGCACTGTGCCCGTTGCTCTGGTTCCGGCGGACGTACAGATACGCGACTGCAGCGCCGGCGGCCAGGGCCACCAGTGGCACCACCACCACAAGCAAGACGAATACGGGAATAGGCATGTGGTATGCACCTCGTTTATTCGCTTGTCAAAGTGCGTGACCAGGCAGGACACCATGGCCCCGCCTCGGGTTGGCTCTATGACTTGCGGGCCCAAAACGGGCCCCGCGTGACCCTGATTCTAGGGCTCGGGCCGACGCCAAGCCCGGTCAGAGGCCGCCTGGCTACGGTTCCGTGGTACCCGTCCACACCTCGTGGCATGCTGCCCAGGCGATGGCGTGGGAGAACCCGCGACGAAGCAACTTCGTGCCGGCCGTATCAAGCAACTCCTGGTAGGTTGCCGGCCGATTCCCGCCTACCGCCCGGTGCACGAGGCGAACCGCGGCTTTGACTTGAGACTCCCTGTCGTATCCATCCACCGCCCGGCGCACGACCTCCCGCTCCACGCCCCTGGCGGCGAGCTCGGCGGCGAGGGCCCGGGGGCCTCGTGTGGCGGCGCGCCGTCGGACGTGGGCCTCGGCGAAGCCCGCATCGTCGATGTAGCCCAGCTCAGCGAGCGAGTCCAGGGTCGACTTGACCTCGTCCACCTCGTAGCCGTAGCGACGAAGCCGGCGCGAGAGCTCGGCCCCTGCGTACGGGCGCCGCGCCAGCAACCGGATTCCGGCGTCGAACGGGCCGACCCTGGGTGCCCGCGGGCTCCGCGAGTTGCTACCGCGGCCGCCCGCTCCAGAGGCTCGGCCTCTAGAACTCCTCCCCGCCACCTGCTCCCGATCTGACCGGCGCCGCGGTCCTCAGTGGCGGCGGTGCGGTGCCCGCCGCGGCCTTGTCCCGGACTTTGGCCTCGATCTCGGCCGCCAGGCTGGGGTTCTCACGCAGGTAGTTGCGGACGTTCTCCCGGCCCTGGCCCAATCGCTGGTCGCCATAGGACATCCAGGTTCCGCTCTTCTCCAGGATGGAGTACTCGACGGCGGCGTCGATCAGCGATCCCTCGCGGGAGATGCCTTCGTTGAACAAGATGTCGAACTCTGCCGCACGGAACGGCGGCGCCACCTTGTTCTTGACGACCTTGACCTTGACTCGCGCCCCGACTGAGTCGAGGCCGTTCTTGATGACCTCGACCTTGCGGATGTCGAGCCGGACCGACGAGTAAAACTTCAGCGCCCGCCCGCCGGGCTGTGTCTCCGGGTTGCCGAACATGATCCCGACCTTCTCGCGCAACTGGTTGAGGAAGATCACCGAACAGTTCGACTTGGAGATGGCTGCGGTGAGCTTGCGCAGGGCCTGGGACATGAGCCGGGCCTGCAGCCCCACGTGGGCATCCCCCATCTCGCCCTCGATCTCCGCCTTGGGGACGAGCGCGGCGACGGAGTCGATCACGATCACGTCGACCGCGTTCGAGCGCACCAGCACCTCGACGATCTCGAGCGCCTGCTCACCCGTGTCGGGCTGGCTGATCAGCAGGTCATCGATCTTCACGCCGATGCGCGAGGCGTAGATGGGATCGAGGGCGTGCTCGGCGTCGACGAACGCCGCCACGCCCCCGGCCTTCTGGGCCTCGGCGATGATGTGCAGCGCGAGCGTGGTCTTGCCGGCCGATTCCGGGCCGTAGAGCTCGGTCACCCTGCCGCGCGGGATGCCGCCGATGCCAAGCGCGAGGTCAAGGGGCAGCGCCCCGGTCGGGATCACAGTGATCTCCCCGCGCAGCGCCACGTGCTCGCCGAGTCGCATGATCGAGCCCTTGCCCTGGGTCTTTGTGATGTGCGACATCGCGGCCTCGAGCGCTGTCTTCTTTTCACGGTCGGCTCTTTCCTGCTCTTTGTCTTTGTCCATCGTGTTCGGTGCGTTGCCTCCTAGGTCGTTGCGGCGAGTGTTCTACGTCTGGGCTGAGACTTCAACTGCGCCTGTTAAGGAATGACGGAAGTCTAACGAACAGGTGTTTGGGCGTCAAGCACTCCTGACCGGAGCACGGTCAAGGCTGCGGGCTTCGGCGAGCAGCATCCGCAGAGCCTCGTCCGCGGTCTGCCGGCGGATTGCAGCGCGGTCGCCCTTGAACTTGAACTCACGCGAGGAAACGTGACCTTCCGAGGCCACCGCTACGTAGGTGAGGCCGATGGGCTTCTTGGTGCCGTCCGCCGTCGGCCCCGCGATGCCGGTCGTCGCCACGGCCAGGCTCGTGCCGAACATCCCAAGGGCGCCCTTGGCCATGGCCACGGCGACCTCAGCGCTGACAGCTCCCAGCTTCTCGAGAAGGTCCGCGGGCACGCCCAGCTGGTTTCGCTTTATGTCGTTCGAGTAGGCGATCACACCACCCGCGAAGTACTCGGAGCTGCCCGGCTGGTCGGTGATGAGCGATCCGACCATGCCACCGGTCAGCGACTCCGCCACCGACACCGTCAGCCCGCTTCCGCGTAGCGCTTCAGCCAGGTCTTGGGCAGGCTCCGGAGCTCCGCCCGCCGCGATCCGCGCACGCGACGAATCGAACGGGAGGATGAGGTATCGGAACCGCCAGAGGTAGTCGAGCCCGCTCCATAAGGTGAAGACCACGGCGACCGCGACGGCGACGCCCGCGAGCGGCGCCAGCACAGGGTAGGGGCGCTGGAGGATCAGCAGCGTCACCGCGCCCATCTGCATCACCGTCTTGGTCTTGCCCAGCGGGGCCGCAGCGATGATGCGACCCTGACTGGCAGCCACAGAGCGGAGGATCGTGATGATCAGCTCGCGTGAGAAGATCACGACGACGACCCAGGCCGCCACCAGCCCCTCCTGGACCAGCACGATCAGGACGGCGAGTACGAAGAGCTTGTCGGCGAGCGGGTCGAGAAACTTGCCGAGGTCGCTGACCCTGCCACTGCGCCGCGCTAGCTGACCGTCGAGGGTGTCGGTGAGCGAGAACACGATGAACAGCGCCGCGGCCACCTGGTCGTGCCCGGGAAAGCGCAGCAAGAGCAATGCCATCAGAAGCGGGATGGCGACCAGCCGGCTGATCGTCAGCGCGTTCGGGACGTTCATCTCGGGCTCACGGAGAAGTTTGAGTCGAGAACTCTCTTGTCGCCACGCCGACGCCCATGGCGCCAACGTTCCTGCCGTCGATCGTGATGAAGGTCGCGGACGCTTTGCCGCTGGTGACCTTCACGTCGAGGCCCGTGAAGTAGACGACGGAGCCCGCCGGGAGCGTCCTCCCTGAGTCGCCGTACTGGGGGTTTCCGTCGACGGTCACGTTGATCCAGACCGCGTCGGTGACACGGACCCCGACCACGATGGGTCGAGCCTGAATCGCCGGCGACGCGACGGCGGTCGGAGGCGCCGTTGCGGCCGGCGACTGAGCCGCGGAGTGCGCGATCGCCCGCTGGTCCACGGTGACCTGGCGCCAGGCGTAACCGACGAACGCGCTCGCGAAGAGAACGAGGCCGACGGCGGCGACTGCTGGGGTGGTCAGGACAAATCCCGGGCGCTTTTCCTTTTCCATCACCTTGATCGCAAGGTCCACTGACGCGCTCGCAGGGAGCTGCGCCAGCAGCGCGTCGGCATCGAGGCCCAGGTAGGTTGCGTAGGTCCTGAGGTAGCCCCGCGTGGAGACAGGAGCCGCGAAGCCTTCGTAGTCGTCGTCTTCGAGCAGCCGTAGATACTCGGGGCGGATCCGGGTCGTCGCCGCAACCTGCTCGATCGAGAGGCCACGCTCGCCGCGCTTTGCAGCCAGCTGCCCTCCGATCGTCATTCGAGTCCCAAACGCTCGAGCAGCTCGTCCACGTCGGGCAGCGTCATCAAGACCTCGCGCGACTTCGAGCCCTGGTAACCGCCGATGACGCGGTGCTCGGCCAGCTGGTCGACGATCCGTCCTGCGCGCGAGTAGCCGACGTTGAATTTGCGCTGCACGAGCGAGACCGAGGCGGCACCCTCCGCCGCCACCGCGCGCGCCGAGCGGCCGAACAGCGGGTCGAGCTTGCGCTCCTCGCGCCGCTCGCCCTCCCACTCCATTCCAGCGCCCTCTTCGAGAATCTCCTCCATGTAGCGCGGACCGCCCTGTGACTTCCAGAAGCCGACGACGCCTTCGACTTCCTGGTCGCTCACGAAGGCACCCTGAATCCGGGTCGGCTTGCCGGCGTCCACCGGCTGGTACAGCATGTCGCCGCGGCCCAGCAGCTTTTCGGCGCCGCCCGTGTCGAGGATCACGCGACTGTCAACCTGCGAGCCGACCGCGAATGCAATGCGCGACGGGATGTTGGCTTTGATGAGGCCCGTGATGATGTCCGTCGACGGGCGCTGCGTGGCGATGATCAGGTGGATGCCGACCGCGCGAGCGAGCTGCGCGATCCGGCAGATCAGCTCTTCGATCTCGCCCGCCGCGACCATCATCAGGTCGGCGAGCTCATCGATGACGATCACGATGTACGGAAGCGCACGTGCGCTCTTCTGCGCTGCCTTGTCGTTGTAGGCGGCGATGTTGCGGACGCCTTCCGCGGAGAAGAGCTTGTAGCGTCGATCCATCTCCGCCACCGCCCATCGGAGCGCGGCGGCGGCCTGATGCGATTCCACCAGCACAGGCAGCGCGAGATGCGGGAGGCCGTTGTAACCCGTCAGCTCGACGCGCTTGGGGTCGATCAGCAGCATTCGCATGTGCTCCGGAGTGACCTGGAACAACAGGCTGGTGATCAGCGCGTTTATGCAGACGCTCTTGCCCTGCCCCGTCGCGCCCGCGATGAGCAGGTGCGGCATCCGCGTGAGGTCGGCGACGATCGACTGTCCCGAGACGTCGTTGCCGAGCCCTAGCGCGAGCCGATTGCTCCCCTCGCGGAACGCCGCGGTCTCGATGACCTCGCGGATCGTCACCAGGCTTGCGGACTTGTTCGGGACCTCGATTCCGACCGCGGACTTGCCCGGGATCGGCGCCTCGATTCGCAGCGGAGCTGCCGCCAGCGCCAGGGAGAGGTCGTTCTGCAGGGCCGTGATGCGTTTCACCTGGACGCCCGGTCCGGGCTGAACCTCGTACTGAGTCACCGCGGGGCCTGGGTTGACGCCGATCACCCTGGCTTCGACGCTGAACTGCTGCAGCGTGCTCTCGATGATCTTGACGTTGCGTTTGATCTCGTCGGCCATGCGCTCGCGCCGCGCGGTAACCGTGTCGAGGAGAGTGATCGCGGGAAGCTTCCAGTCGATCTCGGGTAGGTCGTCCAGGGGATCGGCGACAACGCGCATGACGGGCGCCGCCTTGACCTCGGTTCGCTCTTCCTCAGGCTCGGGCTCGGGCTTCGGTTTTTCCTTCTCCGTTTCCTTTCCCATTTCTTGGGGTTCGTCGACGTCCCACAGGTTGCGCTGGTCGGTCGTCGCCGGCGCGGTTGCGAAGCTCGCCGCGGAGCGCGTGAGAACGTCCGCGGTAGCGGGAACCTGCTTCGACGGCTTCACTTTCTCCGCGGCCGGCGTTGCCACGAGCTCCCCCAGACGCACCCGCTCGGCGTTGGCCGATCGCAGGGCGCCCACGCCCGCCACCAGCAGCGAGCCGGGACTGAAATGGATGGTGACGATGAGTCCGATCACGAGTCCCGCCGCGAGCAAAGCCCACGCCCCGACCGTGGTGAAGAGCCCTGTCAGCGACGAGTCGATGCCTCGTCCGAGCGAACCACCTGCATTGGCGGCGAGTCCGAAAAGACCGACCAGGGACAGGACGGCGACCAGGCCCGCGACGATGTCCACGCCGCGAGGCTTGGGCGCTTTGGGCCAGAGCAGGTATGCGCTGGCAGCGATCGCAGCGGCGACGGGGACGAACCAGGCGCTGCCGAACGTCGCGTACATGAACGCGCGGATCGCGCCGAGGATCTCTCCCGCGTGGCTGAGGATCGCCAGCAAGCCGAGCAGGGCCGCGAGCATCAGCAACACACCGAGGATTTCGCGCACCTGACGCGTGCTCAGGCGCGGTCGAGCCGCGCGCTTGCTTCGCTTGGAGCGTGAGGAGGAAGCGCGTCGGGCGCCGGATCGAGTAGAGCTTCGGGAAGTGGTGCGACGCATGCTGCGGGCCCTAGAGCCGCTTGGATTCTACGCCATACACTTGGACACTCAGTGGCCGTCGATCCATTTGCCGAAGCCGAGACGCGATACAAGGTGCTGGTCGAAGAGAGGCGCGTCGGCAACTTGCAGGCGCGAGCATTTCGCGTCGCGGTGCGTGACCTCGCGGTGCTCGACAGCGAGGGTCGGCGGTGGATGCTCGGTCCCGAGGATGGGATCTGGTACCGGCGTGAAAACGAGCGCTGGCTGCAGGCCGATCCCCCGCGACGGCTCGTGTGTCCGTCGTGCGGCCATCACAACCTCGGACGCCACAGCTTCTGCGTGGAGTGCGGTCATCGACTGAACCGCGGCTAGTGCTTGACCTGCGCCTGCGCGATTCCGTAAGCGAGTCCTAGCGCCACCGGCAGCAGCGCGGCCAGGAACCAGAGGCGCCACCACAAGGGCCGCCTCTCACCGCGCACCATCTCGAAGCCGCAGAACCCGCAGTACCGGTCGAAGGGCCCCGCGACGCCTCGGCAGTTGGCGCACTGGTGGATCTGCAGTCCGCAGTGCGCGCATCTCGCCTCCTCCGAGTGATTGAGCATCATCGCCGGCTGATCGCACCGAGGGCAAAGGCTCGGCGCGATGAGGGCCGCGGGAGGAAGCTTCATATCTCGGTGATCACCGGGATCACCATAGGGCGGCGGCGAGTCTGCTTGTAGACGGTCTTCGAGACCGCGTCATGGATCGTTTCCTGCAGCAGGCTCAGATCGGGTCGCGTCTCCGCCAGCCGCTTGATGCTCGCCAGCACCTGGGCGCGCGCGTCGGTCATCAACCGTCCCGACAGCTCAGGCTCGATCACGCCCCGGGAGATGAGGTCTGGCCCTGCGCGCACCGACCCGGTGTCGCGGTCGAGCGTCAGCGTCACGACGAGGATTCCGTCCTCCGCGAGCTGGCGGCGGTCACGCAGCACGACCTGTTCGACGTCCCCCACACCAAGCCCATCGACGTAAACGAGTCCGGTGCCGATCTTCTCTCCCCGGGTCATGGAGGTGGCGGTGAGCTCGACCGTCTCGCCGTCCTCGACCACGATGATGTTTTCGTCGGGCACGCCAGACTCGCGGGCGAGCTCGGAGTGCAGAAGCAGCTGCCGGTACTCGCCGTGGACTGGGATGAAGTATCGCGGCCGCACAGCATCGAGCATCTCGCGCAGCTCCGCGCGCTGCGCGTGGCCGGTGACGTGCACGTTGCCCACCTCGGAATAGAAAACTCGCGCACCGTGGCGGTACAGGTTGTTCACGGTCTGGTGGACCATCCGTTCATTGCCGGGGATCGGCCGAGCCGAGATGACGACCCAGTCGTCTTTGCGCACATTGATGTAGGGATGTCGCTGCGCGGCAAACCTGGTCAGGGCCGAAAGCGGCTCGCCCTGGCTTCCCGCCGTGAGGACGAGCAGCTTCGAAGGTGGGATTCGTTCGTATTCGGCGAGCGGGACGGTGAGGCCCTCTGGCACCGAAAGGAATCCAAGCTCGCGCGCGGTCTTGATGTTCTGCTGCAGGCTGCGGCCCACAACCGCGACCCGTCGCCCAAACTGCGCGGCCACTCGCATGAGGTGCTGCACGCGCTGGATGTTCGAGGCGAAGTTGGCGACGACGATCCGGCCCGGGGCCTCGCTGAAGATCTTCTCGAACGCGGTGTGGAGATCGCGCTCCGAGCCCGATCGACCCTCGCGCTCGGAGTTGGTCGAGTCGCTCAACAGCAGCAGCACGCCTTCGTCGCCAAGGCGGCGAAAGCGCTCCATGTCGGTTGGGTAGCCGTCCGGCGGCGCGGGGTCGAGCTTGAAGTCGCTCGTGTAGACGACGCGACCGACCGGTGTCTCGATGGCGAGCGCGACTGCGTCAGGGATCGAGTGACAGACCGCGATGGTCTCGATCCGAAACGGGCCAAGCTGGACCGAATCGCCCACCCGCACCTGGCGCAGGTCCGACTCGCGCAGGATGCGGTGCTCCTTGAGCTTCGGCTTGAGCAGGCCGAGGGTCAGGCGCGTGCCGTAGACGGGCACGTTGAGCTTCTTCAGTGCGAAAGGAAGGCCGCCGATGTGGTCCTCGTGGCCGTGGGTGAGAAAGACGCCGAGCACCTCCAGTTCGGGGTTCAGGAGGTAGGAGATGTCCGGCAGCACGAGGTCGATGCCGGGCATGTCCTCCTGCGGGAACATCAGGCCCGCGTCGACGACGAGGACCTTGCCCTCCCACTCCAGCGCCCACATGTTGATGCCAACCTCTCCGAGTCCGCCGAGCGGGAGGTAGCGGAGCTTGCTGCCTATAGGAGCCGTAGCTGTTCGGACTCCGGTTTGGGCTTCGCAGCAGCGACCGCCGGGGCGGGCGGTGCCAGCAGCTGGTCGAGGTAGCGCTTCAGGGCATCGAAATCGCGCTCCAGGTCGGCGACGAGCGAGCCGTTGTGCAGCGCCGCGGCAGGGTGGTAGAGCGGCACGTACGCGACCTCACCGCGTCTGATCAGGCTGCCGTGTATGCGCGAGATCGATCCCTGCCCCGGCATCAAGCGCTCGAGCGCGTGGCGGCCGAGGATCAGCACCACCTTGGGCTTGACCAGGTCGAGCTGCTGCTTGAGGTATGGCGAGCAGGCCTCGACCTCGTTGGGCATGGGGTCGCGGTTCATGGGCGGACGGCACTTGAGGACATTGGTGATGTACACGTCGGAGCGGCTGAGTCCAATGCGCGCCAGCAGCGTGTCCAGCAGCTTGCCCGCGGCACCGACAAAGGGTTCGCCCTGCCTGTCTTCGTTGAAGCCCGGGGCTTCGCCAACGATCATGATCGTTGCCGGGCACGGCCCCACTCCAGGCACGGCTTGCGTCCTCGTTGCATACAGGCCGCAGTTCTTGCACGACCGAATGGTCTCGTGGAGCTGCGCCAGCTCCGTGGGGATGCTAAGCGACTTTCACTCCAGGCTTCGAGAACGTGATGAATCCACCCGCCTCGCTGATG
>DASYZS010000093.1:0-2342 GCA_035945895.1 Candidatus Dormiibacterota bacterium
CCTGACCGCGGTGCTTTTTGTTCTTCTTGTTATCCAGTCGGCACTGGCGTACACGGGAATCCCCCTCGTGGCGGGTCTCCACGGCGTGAACGCGCTGTTGCTGATCGGCCTGGGTGGATACCTGACCGGAAGGAACTGGGCGTTCGCCCGAGGCCGGTCGACCGCGGCTGCTTCTACGACAACGTGAATGTGTGATCCTCCCGAAGGAGCGTGACCCGCGCTTCGTGACGATCCGGCGCGGCGGGACTCTCACAGATTCCGATCACCGGCTTCTCGCCCTTTGGGCGGCGTCATGTGCGGAGCACGTCCTCGACCTCTTCGAGGCAACTCGGCCCGACGATCCGCGCCCCGGCCACGCGATCGAGCATGCCCGCGCCTGGGCGCGCGGCGAAGTCACCATGACCCAGGCGCGTACGGCCGCCGGCCATGCGAACGGCGCGGCTAGGGACTTGAGTGGGGCAGCACGTTATTCCGCCTACGCCGCCGCGCAGGCCGCGGCCGTCGCACACGTCGCCGCGCACGAGCTCGGTGCAGCCGCGTACGCGATCAAGGCCGCGCGTGCTGCCGCGCCCAAGGGAATTGGCGAAAGCGCAAGACAGCTCGAGTGCCGGTGGCAGCGCGCCCAGCTACCCGAGCCCATTCGCGAGCTCGTCCTCGACGACCAGCGATTGCGCAACGACATCTGCTGGTCGGTATTCGACCTGTCATTCAAGTGAGCCGGCTCCGGGCCGTTCTCGCGATCGGCTGTCTACCCACGGACTCCGACGAGGAGAGAGTCTCCAAGGAAGTCTTCGTGGTGATCACCATCGGCGCCGCCGTCGCGGGAGTTGTCTGGACGTTGATGTACCTGGCCCTGGGCCGGCCGTTCAGTGCCCTGATCCCGCTCTGCATCAGCGTGGTGGCGGCGCCAATCCTCGCCAGGTTCGCGACCACCAAGCGTCTCGGCTTCCTTCCCGTGCCATATCTTGGACTCGGAATCCTGCTGCCGCTGGCGCTCCAGTTGAGCCTCGGCGGTTATGTGCGCGGGAGCGCGGTCGTGATGTGGGCCTTCATGTCGCCGCTCTTCGCGCTCATCATCAGGCCGAACCGCGAGACGTGGGCCTGGCTGGCCGCATTTTTCGGTGCCGTCGTCGTGGCCGCGCTGCTCGACACAACGGCGATGAGCACGGTCAAGCCTTTGCCGACCGTGGCGATCCTCGTCCTGTTCGCGCTCAACATCGCGGGAATCGGCTCGCTGACATTCGCGGCCCTCTCCTACTTCCGTATGCAGCGAGACGCGGCCGAGCGCCGTTCGCAGCAACTCCTGCTCAACGTGCTGCCGGAACCGATCGCCGCGCGCCTCAAGCGAGGCGAGGAACCAATCGCCGACCACTACGACGACATCTCCGTTCTGTTTGCGGACCTGGCTGGGTTCACGGTTCGCTCAGCGCACGAGACGCCGGCAGCAACCGTGGCGATCCTCAACGAGGTGTTTTCCGTTTTCGACGACGTCGTTAGGCGCTATGGCCTGGAGAAGATCCGCACGATAGGCGATTCCTACATGGTCGCGGCGGGCGCGCCGATAGCCCGAAGCGATCATCTGCGTGCCATTTGTGGCATGGCGCTCGAACTGCAGCAGGCGGTCGAACTCCTCAATCGCGAGAAGGGTTGGGACCTGAGCTTTCGGATTGGGATCAATTGCGGTCCCGCGGTGGCGGGCATCGTCGGACGGCAGAAATTCCATTACGACCTGTGGGGAGACACCGTCAACGTCGCGAGCAGGATGGAATCACACGGCCTGCCGGACCGGATCCAGGTCACCGAGGCGGTCTACGAGCGGATGAAATCCGAGTTCGTGTTCGAACGGCGAGGATTCATAGAAGTCAAGGGGAAGGGACCGACGCTGACCTATCTCCTCGTCGGCCCCGCTCCGGATGACGCAGGACCTAACGCCCGATTAGTTTCGCGACCGCCGCGAGTCCCACCGATATGGAAACTAAGAACCTCGACATTTATGGCAACGAGCCGATTCCCTGGAGTCGGGTAGAGCGGCAGCTCGGCGCGGGCGAACGGCATGACACCTACTGGCTGGCGACGACCAGTCCTGACGGCCGGCCGCACGTCGCAGGAGTCGGCGCCATCTGGTCGGAGGGCAAGATCTACGTCGTGAGCGGACCCGGCACACGCAAGAGCAGAAACATGGTGGCCAGCCCCTACTGCGTCCTCTCGGTGGCCCTGCCGGGCATCGACCTCGTGGTCGAAGGAACGGCCGCGAAGGTGACCGATCCGGCGGAGCTGGAGCGGATCGTAAAGATGTACCGAGCCGGAGGCTGGCCTGCCGAGGTACGCGAGGGAGCGTTCGT
>DASYZS010000094.1:0-2619 GCA_035945895.1 Candidatus Dormiibacterota bacterium
CCGTCGCAGGTCGAGCTCAGCACCCCACCCTCCAACTGGACCGACTGCGATCCACCGAGGCCGTTGTCTGACAGCGTCAGGCTGCCGGTTTCAGTGGCGCAGAGGCTCGAGGTGAACGTGACCTGCACGATGCAGAATGTGCCGGCGGCGACCGGAGTTGGCGCCAACGGGCAGGTGGTCGACGCGACCGCGAAATCGCCGGAGGCCGCAATCGAGCTGATGAGCAGCGGACCGGTGCCGGAGCTCGACACCACGAGCCGAGCGCTCGCGGAGGTTGTGCCGATTGCGTTCACCTTGAACGCGAGGATGTTGGCGTTGAGCGTTGCCGCGGGATTGCCAGGTGGGGTCACGAACCCGGACCCGAGCTCCCACGTGTCGCTCGGAAACGTGCCCGGGTTCAGCTCATCCGATCCGCCAAAGAGCACATCGGTGCCAAGGGCGGATTGGTACGCCATGGACTGTCCCGCGCGGGCGCTTGGAGCCGCGAACGTGAAGTCTTGGGTCCAGTTGCTTCCGTTCCACAACCAGGTGTCGTTGCTTGGCCCCAGAAGGAACGGCTCGATGTGATCGCCGCCGAACATGACTGTCGCCCCAACAGTTGCGTCGTAGACCATAGAAGCGGAGAAGCGGGGAAACGGAGAGGTCCCAGGCGTGCGCTGCGTCCAGTTGGATCCATTCCACTCCCATGTGTCATTCAGGCGTTGTCCATTCCAACCGCCGAACATGACGACGACGCCGCGGACAGAATCGAACGCTAGCGACGTGAGGTACCGCGCCGGAGGCGAGCTAGCGGGCGCCTGCTGAGCCCAGTTCGTGCCGTCGTAGGTCCAGGTGTCGCCGAACTGGACGCCAGATGCGATACCGCCGAACAACACCATGACGCCACGCGTCGAGTCAAAGACCATCGACGTCCAGACGCGGGCGGGCGGTGCCGATGACGTGACTTTCTGCGTCCAGCTCTGTCCGTTCCACTCCCAGGTGTTGCTGTTGTTGTCGAGAAGGACGGTCACGCCGCGCTTGCTGTCGTAGGCCATCCCCGGTCCGATCGACACCGGGGGCGCCGGCAGCGGAAAGAACTGGGTCCAGTGGCTGCCATCCCATTCCCACGTGTCGTTGAGCTCATGGGTGGAATTGGTGTTGTTTCCTCCGCCGAAGAGGACCGTCCGCGAACGAGCCGAGTCGTAAGCCATGCCGGCGTACGAGCGACCGACCGGTGATGCAGCCGGGCTCTGTGGGCTCCAGTTAGGCTGGCCGGCCGCGGCCAGCACATTGGCCGGCGACACGTAGGCCAGGCTCGCGATCGACGAGATCCCAACAGCGGCGATCTGGAAGCAAGCGCGGGCGGTGGGCCACGGCCGCATCTCGACCCTCCAAGACGTGTACAGGCTGACTGGGTCGGTAGACCGTAAAGGAATGCTCCCGAGCTGTCAATGACTACTCGCTTAACGCCAGCGTCCGCGTTACTGTCCCTGCAGCGGTGATCAATTCAATCCTCTTCACGGGTTGCAAACCCGAGGTGGCTGCGTTCGACGGACGCATCATCGCGGTCGGCGCGGCTGCGAAGAGCGCCGCCGGACGCAAAGCCGAGGTCGTGCGTCTGCGTGGCACCGCGTGGCCCGGGCTCATCGACTCGCACATCCATCTCGAAAGCCTGGCGGACCGCAAGCTCACGGTCGACCTGACCGGCGCGAAAAGCGTCAGCGAGGCCCTGACGAGAATCAAAGATCGAGCCAAGACGCTCCCGCGCGGTGCGTGGGTCGTCGGGTCGGGTTGGTACAACGACCTCTGGGAAGACCCTGCGTTTCCGACCACCCAGCAGCTTGATCGGGTCGTTGGCGGCAGACCCGCGTACCTGCGGCGCAAGGACGGCCACTCCGCGTGGGTCTCGAGCGCGGCGCTGCAGGCAGCCGGGATCGACAGAACGACACAGGACCCGCCTGGCGGCAACATCGACCGCGACCACCAGGGCGATCCAAAGGGAATCCTGCGCGAGCTTGCGATGCAGTTCGTGTGGCGGCACGTCCCACCACCGGCCGACTCGGAACTCGACGCGGCAATGGCGAGAGTCCTGTCCGACCTGGCGAAGTTCGGCCTCGTCGCCGTGCACTCGATGGACAGCGCGAGCGGGCTCGGTTCGCTGCAGCGACTCGCGGCGAAGGGATCGCTGCCGGTGCGCGTCACCTACAACCTCCCTCTCGTCGACCTGCCGCACGCCGAACGCATGGGCGTGCGCTCGGGTTGGGGCGATCCCTGGCTGCGCATCTGGGGCGTCAAGGCTTTTCTCGACGGCTCCCTGGGCAGCCGCACCGCGGAGATGCTGGACGGCTCCGGCACGCCCCGCCTGTCCCAACCCGATCTCGAAGACGTCATCGCGAGGTGCGCGCGGGCCGAGCTCAATGTCTGCCTGCACGCAATCGGCGACGGCGCGGTCCGGCGCGCGGTCGATGCGCTCACGCCGCACCGCGAGGCGTGGAGCCGATGGCGTCCGCGGATCGAGCACGCGCAGTGCGTGCATCCCAAAGACATGCCGCGTATGGCAAAAGCCGGGATCATCGCGTCGATGCAGCCGATCCACGCCGTGACCGACCGCGAGCTCGCCGACCGGTTGTGGCCCGACGT
>DASYZS010000095.1:0-7722 GCA_035945895.1 Candidatus Dormiibacterota bacterium
GACGGCGGGAGGGCGATGCCCTGGTTGAAGCGACCGCGCGCCGCGCGCGCGAACAGGAACGCAATGAGCACGAGGACCGCGATCCCAGCGGCGTCGAACCACCACAGCGGCGGCTGGGCTCCACCTCGATTGCCAAACAAGAGGCGAAGCAGGTCGTTGATGCGGTCCTGGATCCACTGCTGGATGCGGTCGAGGATCGACGGCGGTCGGTGCAGCGCGTCATATCGGCTCATCGCCATGACCTCGTGCAGGCGCTGCGCCGCAAGCGCCGGGTCGGTCGTGTCGGCGGGTTGACTCAACGCATCCAGCAGCGCGGTCAACCGCTTGCGGGCATCGTCGTACTGCGGCGGCCGGGCCCCGAGGTCGGTGAGGATCTCCGGCTGCGTGTTGCCGGTCCCATCGATCATCACGCGAAGCGCAGCGAATGCAGGTCCGGTGTCTGTCGGCGACGCATCCTTGATCAGGTCGTAGGCGCGCTGGACGGCGTCGCCGTACGACGGCGGCGGCGGCGGCTCGGCCCGCGCATCCGATGGGAACGCGACGAGCATGAAAAGCGCCGCCGGCAGGCCGATGACGAGGGTTTTCAGATCGGCGCGGGCGGTGGAGTCGCCAGCTGGTAGGCGTGCTGGAAGAGATCCAGCCCTTCCTTACGCACGCGCAGGTCGAAGTAAACCAATACGACGGCGATCTGCAGGATCGGGTTGACGAGCGCGGCGACGACCTGTCCAAGGGCGGTCGCGATCCCCGCAGCGAGGAAAGGAGACAGGACCAGCTGCAGCACGACCTGCCCCAGCTGCAGGAAAGCTCCGAGCGCGATCTGCGCGATGTACCAGACGATCGCAATCAGGAAGAGCACGAGAAACGTCCGCCACCAGCGTCCTTCGACGAGCCGCCAGCTCCTGCCGAACGCGGCGCCAAGTCCGGTGTTCTCCACGAACATCACCGGGGGAACCACTATCCAGCCCACGAAGATCCAGACCCAGAGGACCACGGGCGCGACGCATAAAACCAGCGCGAGATAGAACGAAACGAGAAACAAGACCCAGTAGCCGAGCAGAGCGAAGTAGCGCCGCGCGACGCCTGCGAGGATTCCACCCGGCGTGACCGGCCTTCCCAACGCAGACTCGCACGCCGCGTAGACCACCGCTCCCAAGGAGAACGGCAGGAACAGCAGGTTGACCAGGAACCCCGCCGCCAGCCCGGCGAGCAGCGGGGTCACGAAGCTGAAGTCGGGCGTTTGAGCGTTCGCCTGCTGCACAAACGAAGACAGCGAAGCCAGGGTGAACCCGAACAAGGCTGCCGAGGGAATCGAGAGAACCACCGAGATCCCTCCGAACAGCAGGAAGTGCCGGCGATACATCCGAAAGGTCTCGTCAAGAAGATCGCCGACCTCGAGCGGTCGCAGGCGCAACGGGATTGGAGCGCTCACCGATGTAGCGCTCGATTGTGTCCTAAACGGCGCGGGTTTGCGCTAGCTCTTAGACGGTCCTGGCGCCGCCGCCGCAGGTTCCTTCTTGGCGTGCTTGACCGGCGTGAACTTCAGGTTTTCCTCGCCTTCGACATCGATCTGCACGGTGTCACCGCGCGCGATCTTGCCTCGCAGCAGGTGCTCCGAGAGCTGGTCTTCGATCCGGCTCGTGATGACCCGCCGCAGTGGGCGAGCGCCGTACTGCCGGTCGTAGCCCTCCTTCGCCAGGAGGTCCTTCGCAGCGTCCGTCACCTCGATCGTGATCTGCTGCTCCGCGAGGTGCTTGCCGAGCCGGTTCAGCTGCAGGTCCACGATCTCGCGGATCTGCTGCGTCGTCAGGCTCTTGAAAACCACCACCGCGTCGACGCGGTTGAGGAACTCCGGCCGGAACATGCGCTTCAGCTCTTCGTCGATCTTCTGCTTGGTGTTCTGGTGCCGGCGCTCGACCTCGTCCTTCTCATCGACCACAGCAGGCTGGAATCCCAAGGACGTGCCCGCCTGGTTGACGTCGCGGATGCCGAGGTTCGAGGTCATGATGATCACGGTGTTCGCGAAGTTGACGATCTTGCCCTTCGCGTCGCTGAGCCGCCCGTCCTCGAGGATCTGCAGCAGCATGTTGAAGACCTCGGGGTGCGCCTTCTCGATCTCGTCGAACAGGATCACCGAGTAAGGGCGCCGGCGGACCGCTTCGGTGAGCTGGCCGCCTTCGTCGTAGCCCACGTAGCCGGGAGGCGAACCGACCAACCGCGCCGTGGTGTGCCGCTCCATGAACTCCGACATGTCGAGCTTGATCAGCGCGTCCTCGGAGTCGAAGAGGTACTCGGCCAGCGCGCGCGCCAGCTCCGTTTTGCCGATACCGGTTGGCCCCAGGAAAATGAACGATCCGATCGGCCGGCGCGGGTTCTTGAGACCGGCGCGGGCGCGGCGCACCGCCTGCGACACCGTGACGATCGCCTCGTCCTGACCGACCATGCGCTTGTGAATCTCGTCTTCCATGCGCAGGAGTCGCGCGCTCTCTTCCTCGACAAGACGTGAGACCGGAACACCGGTCCAGGCCGCCACGATCTGGGCGATGTCTTCCTCGCCCACGTCGGGCACTGTCTCTCCGAGCTTGTCGCGCCACTGCGCCTCTTTGACCGCAAGCTTGTCCTGGAGCTTCTTGACCTTGTCGCGCACGCCCGCGGCCGCCTCGAAGTCCTGCTTGGTCACGGACTCGTCCTGCTCCACACGCTGGCGGCGGATCTCCTTCTGGAGGTCCTTGAGCTCCTCCGGCGTCGTGGTGAGCTTCATGCGCACACGCGCCGAAGCCTCGTCGATCAGGTCGATCGCCTTGTCGGGCAGCGCGCGGTCACTCACGTAGCGATCGCTCAACACCGCCGCCGATCGCACAGCCGCGTCCGTGATGGTCACGCGGTGGTGTTTCTCGTAGAGCGACTTGACGCCGTTGAGAATGTCGATCGTTTCGTTGAGCGTCGGCTGGTCGACGTACACGGGCTGGAAGCGTCGCTCGAGGGCGGCGTCCTTCTCGATGTACTTGCGGTACTCGTTGAGCGTGGTCGCGCCGATGCACTGAATCTCGCCGCGGGCCAGCGCCGGCTTGAGGATGTTCGCCGCGTCGATCGCGCCTTCCGCCGCGCCCGCTCCGACGAGCGTGTGCAGCTCGTCGATGAAGAGCACGACCTCACGGCTCGAGCGGATCTCGTCGAGGATCTTCTTCAACCGCTCCTCGAACTCGCCTCGGTACTTGGTGCCGGCGACGAGGGCGCCCATGTCGAGCGTGAGCACGCGCTTGTGCTGCAGCGACTCGGGCACGTTGCCCATGTTGATCTGCTGCGCGAGGCCCTCGGCGATGGCGGTCTTGCCTACGCCTGGCTCGCCGATGAGCGCCGGGTTGTTCTTGGTGCGTCGGCTCAGGATCTGGATCACGCGCTCGATCTCGGTCTCGCGACCGATCACCGGGTCGAGCTGGTTGCGACGCGCGAGCTCGGTCAGGTCGCGACCGAACTGGTCGAGCAGCGGGGTCTTCGACGGCTTCTTCGGCGCGGGCTCCGCCTCGGTCTCAGCGCTCGAGTCGTGCAGCAAACGCTCGATCTCGCCGCGAACCTTCTCGAGGTTTGCGCCGAGGTCTTCCAGCACGTGCGCCGCGATTCCCTCGCCCTCGATGAGAAGACCGAGAAGCAGGTGCTCGGTGCCGACGTAGTTGTGACCCATGCGCCGCGCCTCTTCGAACGAGATCTCGATGACCTTTTTGACGCGCGACGTCGGAATGATCTGCTGGATGATGATCCGCTCGTTGCGACCGAGAACGGACTCGATCGTCTGGCGGACTTTCCCGATCTCTACGCCAAGGTTGTTCAGGACCTTGGCGGCCAGGCCCTCCCCTTCACGGAGCAGTCCCAGGAGCAGGTGCTCTGTCCCGATGTAGCTGTGGTGCGATCGCTCTGCTTCTTCTTGAGCTAGGGTCAGGACTTTCTTGGCCCGCTCAGTGAATCGTTCAAACGGATACACAGTTCCCTATCCTCCTGGACTCTCGGCTACAACTAGGTGGGGCCAGCACCTC
Source organism: Candidatus Dormiibacterota bacterium (assembly GCA_035945895.1). Classification (GTDB taxonomy): domain Bacteria; phylum Chloroflexota; class Dormibacteria; order Dormibacterales; family Dormibacteraceae; genus 40CM-4-65-16. The sequence goes on from DASYZS010000095.1 coordinate 4,029, forward strand.
CTCAACGCTTCTGTGGCACCGGGTGGTGCCTCCGCACCTAATATAACGTCCAATTCTCAGAGTCGATTTCGGTTAAGAGTAGGTAGGTGACCCACCTGCTCGACCGTTTTGGCGGCTATTTCTGCGTGGCCCTCGCCACCGCCCTTCCGGTCGTCTTCTTGCCCACCGCCGGCGACTACTACATCCTTCCCCGCGCCTCACTGGTCGTGGGCGGCTCGTGTCTCGGTCTGGGCCTCGCTCTCATGACGGGGCGGGCAGCCGGACTTGGAGCGTTGAAGTGGCCCGTCATCGCCTCTGCCGCGGCGGCGCTCCTCGCGTTCGCCTTCTCGATCTCGTGGCCGCTGAGCCTCGCCGGCTCCTACTCACGATACGAGTCGCTGCCGATGCGCCTGAGCTACCTCGGGCTGTTGGTGTCGGCGGCGTGGCTGCTGCGAGAGCGCGCCTCGCGCGACTGGTTGGTCGCCGGCTTTGTGTTCGGCACCTGCGTCGCCTCGCTCGAAGGCGTGCAGCAGTGGATGGCGCACGTTTCGTATCGACCCGACGGCAACCTCGGCAACGCCAACCTCCTCGCGGCTCTCGTAGCGATGGCGTTTCCGCTCGCGATTCAGCGGACGCTGCGCGGCGATGCGTTTGTCTTCGCGTGGGCCGCCGCCGTCGTCGTCCTCGTCGCGGGTTGGTGGGTGACCACATCGCGCAGCGGCGCGTTCGGCATGCTGGCGGGCGCCCTGACCCTCGCCGTCTTTGCCACGCGCGGCCGCCTCGTCATCGGCGCGGCTGCAGCCTCGGTCTGGGTGATGGCCATCGGCCTCGTGGCCATGCTCGCAACTCCGCTGAGAACCCTCAACGACGACCCTCCCGACCTGCGCCTGCACCTGTGGGCGGACGGGCTTCGCATGATTGCCGCGCGCCCGCTGACAGGATGGGGTGAGGACACGACCGGCCTCGCGTTCGGCCACTACCTCAGCGCCGACTACGCGTCACTCGTCACTTTCGACCGGGTGCACTCGGGCTTGCTGGACGTGGCCGCAACACAGGGACTGCTCGGCGTGGCGGCGCTGGGCTGGTTGCTGATCGTCTTGTTTCGCGGGGCGTGGAGCCATCGCCTCGAGAGCGAGGTGGCGGGACTGGCCGCAGCGCTCGTGGGCTACACGGTTTGGGTCGGCTTCAACTTCGACTGGGCGCCGGCGACGGGGGCGTTCTGGCTCCTTGCCGGAACACTGTGGGCAACCATCCATCCCGCATCCGAGCAAAAGAGAAGCGGCCTCTGGCAGAGCGGGGTCGCGATCGCGCTGGTGGTCGCCGCGGTCGTGTTGGCGGTCTTTCCGATCATCGCCGACGTCTGGTACCTAAAAGGCCGCTCCGACCTCGCCGTCCAGGTCGATCCGCTGCAGGCGCAGTACCACTGGGCGATAGGCACCATCCCGGAGCTCCAGCGCGCCGGCGATCTAGGGGAGACGACGCCGGATATGTACGTGCAGCTCGGAGATGAGGAGCAGCAGGCTGGCGACGTCCCGGCGGCCCGCCGTGCCTACGAGCGCGCGCTGGAGATCGATCCCTACTTCACGCCGGCGTCGCAGCGCCTCGCGGAGCAGTAAGGAGTGTGCTGATTTCGGCTCTTCAGAGCCCAATCGCCCGGGTTTTCAGCACACTCCTTTAACAGCCTGGGTTGTTTCGGGCGCCGCGCGGCGTGAACCTGCGTCTGTGTTTCCGCTCGTCCAGCTCATCGAAGTGAGCCAGCGACTACCCGCGCAGGCAATGTTCTCGGGTCGCACAGCCGCCTGGCTCCATCGGTTGGATGTCCAGCCGTGCGACCCGATCGAGGTGACGTTACCCAGGCGAGCATTCACATCGCGCCTGGCCGGGCTGAGCCTGATCCGTTCGGATGTAGCTGACGCGGAGATGGGTGAGGTCGGTGGTCTTCGGGTTACCTCGTGTACGCGAACAATGGCGGATCTCGGGCGCCGGCTACCGCTTGTCGAGGCGACCGCCATCCTCGACATGGCGCTGCATTCCCGCATTACCGACAAGGATCGGCTGGAGCGCTGGGTGGTTGATCACCGCGGCTACCACGGGATCCGCAGCTTGAGAAACGCACTCGATCTTGCCGACGCGGCGGCCGAGAGCCCGATGGAGACGCGGCTCCGACTTCTTCTCGTCAAACACGGGCTCCCAAGGCCTCGTGTTCAGGTCAGCTTGTACGACGGCGCCGGCATGTTCCTCGCCCGCACCGACCTGTATTACCCGGATAGTCGATTGGCCATCGAATACGACGGCATGAACCACCGAAGCAGGCTGGCGGCCGACAATCGGCGGCAGAATCGCCTACTCGAAGCAGGCTATCGCTTGCTCCGCTTCACCGCCAGCGACATCAACCGGACGCCCGCGGCTGTGGTCGGCCAGGTCAAGCGTGGGTTGGAAACCTACTCGTCGTCTGCTTCGGGATAGTCCTGCGTTCGGTGCGCGCTGCCCACCAGGCTGGCGGGCGGCGCTGAGAGCTGCTTGAGGCTCAGGGAGATTCGGCGCCGCGCAGTGTCGATGCCGATCACCTTCACCTGGACCGTCTCGCCGACCTTCAACACGTCCTCGGTCCGCTCCACGTGGTCCCACGAAAGTTCGGAGATGTGAAGCAGGCCCTCGATGCCCGGCATGATCTGGAGGAAGGCGCCGTATTTCTTGGTCTTTGTGACCTGGCCCTCCACGATCGTGCCGACCGGCATGGACTGCACCAGGCGCTCCCACGGGTCCTGCTGCAGCTGACGCAGAGACAGCGAGATGCGCGTCTGCTCGGGGTCAAGCTTGATGACCTTGACGTTCACCTCTTCACCGAGCTGAAGCACGTCGGTGACTTTGGACACGCGGTCCCACGACAGCTCTGAGATGTGTATCAGGCCGTCGGCGCCGCCGATGTCGACGAACGCCCCATAGGAGGTGATGCCCGATACAGTGCCGCGCACCGTGGTGCCGGTCTGCAGCCGTGAGAACAGCTCTTCGCGCTTGCGCGCTCGGTCCTCGTCTTCCGCCGCCTTCTGGCTGACGATGAGCCTGTTCCGCTTGCGGTTGACCTCCAGGATCTTGACCGGGATGCGCTTGCCGACCAGCGACTCGAGCGAGCCCGCGTAAGCGCGGGCCACCTGGCTCGAGGGAAGGAATCCCCGCAAGCCGAGGATGTTGACGATCAACCCACCCTTGTTCTGCTCACGCACGTCGGCGTCGATCACGGTGCCGTCCGCCTGCTTCTCCGCGGCAACGATCCAGGTCGTCTCCGCGCGCGCGCGACGAAGGCTGAGGACCACGTTGCCCTCTTCGTTCTCGGGCTGAAGGACGTAGACCTTGATCTGGTCTCCGGGCTCGAGGCCGACTGAGTCCAGGTCCCCGCGCAGCCCGAGCTCCTTGCTCGAGATCACGCCTTCGGCTTTCGCGCCGATGTCGACCAGGACTTCGTCCGGATCGACTCGAACGACAACCCCATCCACGATGTCCCCGTGGTTGGGGGTCTTGAAGGCCTCCTCCTCGTACTGGAGGTAGTCCTCCATTGACATCGCAGCGGATGATTCCTGGTCGGTCCCCTCCTCCTCTTGGTCGGTCAGGACAACGCCGGAATCAGTGGCCAAATTACGAACCCCCTAGAAGTAATTGATGTGGTGTTGGTCGTCAAAACGGCCTCCGCCAAAGCGAACCTGAATTGTACCTCACG